>JAKAHJ010000162.1 GCA_021815055.1 Pseudomonadota bacterium
TCGTCCTTGATCTCGTCGCGGCCGAGCGCGGTGAGGCGCTGCAGCCTGAGATCGAGGATCGCCTGCGCCTGCTCGGCCGACAGCCGCGTCGTGCCGGCCTCGGAGACGCGGTGGCGCGGATCGTCGATCAGCGTCACCATCGTGATCATGTCCTTGGCCGGCCAGTCGCGCGCCATCAAGGCCTCGCGCGCCTCCTTGGCGTCGCGCGAGGCGCGGATGAGCTTGATCACCTCGTCGATATTGGCGACCGCGATAGCCAAACCCACCAGCACATGGGCGCGGTCGCGCGCCTTGCCGAGCAGATGCTTGGTGCGCCGCTTCACCACCTCCTCGCGGAAAGCGACGAAGGCGTTGAGCATGTCGCGCAGCGTCATCAAGAGCGGACGGCCGCCGTCGAGCGCCACCATGTTGGCCCCGAAGCTCGTCTGCAGCGGCGTGAAACGGTAAAGCTGATTGAGCACCACCTCACGCTCGGCGTCGCGCTTGAGCTCGACTACTACGCGATAGCCCTCGCGGTCGCTCTCGTCGCGCAGGTCGGCGACGCCGTCGATCTTCTTGTCGCGCACCAGCTCCGCGATGCGCTCGACCATGTTCGCCTTGTTCACCTGATAGGGAATCTCGGTGATGACGATGGCCTCGCGTTCCTTGCGGATGGTCTCGAAACCGACCTTGCCGCGCATGACCACCGAGCCGCGGCCGGTCGTGTAGGCGCTGCGGATGCCGGCCCGACCCAGAATGATGCCGCCGGTCGGGAAATCGGGACCGGGCACGATGGCGATGAGGTCGTCGAGCGCGAGCGCCGGCTCGTCGATCAGCGCGGTGCAGGCGTCGATCACCTCGCCGAGATTGTGCGGCGGGATATTGGTCGCCATGCCGACCGCGATGCCGCCGGCGCCGTTGACCAGGAGATTGGGAAAGCGCGCCGGCAGCACCGCCGGCTCCTGCTCGTTGCCGTCATAGTTCGCCTGGAAATCGACCGTGTCCTGGTCGATGTCGTCGAGCAGCGACATCGCCGGCCGGCCGAGCCGGCATTCGGTGTAACGCATGGCCGCCGGCGGATCGCCGTCGACCGAGCCGAAATTGCCCTGCCCGTCGATCAGCATCAGGCGCATGGAGAAATCCTGCGCCATGCGCACCAGCGCATCGTAGATCGCCTGGTCGCCGTGCGGGTGATATTTACCCATCACGTCGCCGACCACGCGCGCCGATTTGACGTATTTCTTGTCGGGCGTGTGGCCCTGCTCGTGCATCGAATAGAGAATGCGCCGGTGCACGGGCTTGAGGCCATCGCGCACGTCGGGCAGCGCGCGCGACACGATCACGCTCATGGCGTAATCGAGGTAGCTGCGCTTCATCTCCTCGGTGATCGAGACGGGACGCACGTCGGAGGGCTGCTCGCCCCCCGGTTTTGTCGTTTCGTTATCGGTCAAGATCGGTTCCTGGAACGCTCAGGTTTCTGACTGTTTTTTGTAGCTGATTCAATGCCCGAAAGCCACCCGCATAGGCCGGATTAATGCGCGTATTTATATCGTGTTTTCAATATCTTGCAGGGCGGTTTCGGGGGCGGCGCACGGGCCGCGCCCGGCGCGTCGGAACACCGGAACTTTGGCCTGCCACAAGCGCCCCGGAACGGGTAGCTTAAGCCCACCATGCCGTTCGAATTCCTCGCCGCCGCTTTCGTGACGCTCCTGGTCGTGGTCGATCCTATCGGCCTGGTGCCGAGCTTTCTCGGCATCACCACCGGCCTGCCCGAACACGCCCGGCGTAGCGTCGCTTTGCGCGCCACGCTGATCGCGGGCGGGATCCTCGCCGGCAGCGCGCTGATCGGCAATTGGCTGCTGAACACGCTGTCGATCACGCTCCCCGCCTTCCGCATTGCCGGCGGGCTGCTGCTGTTCATGATCGCCTCGGAAATGGTGCTGGGCGTGCGCACCGGCCGGCAGTCGCGCGAAGCCGAGGAAGCGATCGAAGAGCGGGTGCGCAACATCGCGGCCTTCCCGCTCGGCATACCGCTGATGGCCGGCCCCGGCGCCATCACCGCCACTGTCCTGCTCGCGGGCCGCAGCGCGGGCGACCCGCTCCGGCTGGCGCTTCTGCTCGGCGTCATCGCCGTGGTGGTGGCGATTTGTCTGGTGGTGTTCCTGTTGTCCGCTCCGATCGCGCGGCTCCTGGGCAATACCGGCAGCAACGTGCTCTCGCGCCTGCTCGGCGTCATGCTCGCCGCGCTGGCGGTGCAATACGTGATCGACGGCGCGCGTGCGGCGCTGGCAGGCTAGCGCTTGCCGCGCCCGGCCTTACGGCGCCGACCAGGCGACGTAGCGGTCGCGCCGGTGGTTCATCCAGATCACCGCATTGAGCGCGACGGCGCCGACCACCGAGGCCGCAAGAGCCTTCGGACTGACCACGAAATACGACGCCATCAGAATGGTCACATCGATTCCCATCTGCAGCTTGCCGGCGCGAAAGCCCGTCCTGTCCTGCAGATACAGCGCCAGAATATTGACGCCGCCGAGGCTCGCCCCGTGGCGGAACAGCACGATGAAGCCGACGCCCATCAGCAAGCCGCCGAACACCGCAACGTAGAACGGATCTGCCTGCGTCAAATGGATAAAGCGCGTGTGGCCTTCCGTCATGACCGAAACCACCGCCACCGCGCAGAACGATTTCAGCGCGAACCGCCAGCCCATCCGGCGGAACGCCAGATAGTAGAACGGCAGGTTGATGACGAAGAACACGGCGCCGAAGGGCAGCGCCGTCAGGTAGTAGATCAGGAACGCCAGTCCCGCCGTGCTGCCGGTCAAAAGCCCGGCCTGCTTGAACAGCGCCAATCCGAACGAGACGAACAGGGTGCCGATGAAAATAGCGAGGATGTCTTCGGCCAGACTGTGTTGCGGGGCGGCTTGCTCGGCGGCGACGCTCATGCCGCCAGTTTGAGCCGCGTGCCCGGTCCACGTCAACCTTCGCGCGTCCCGTGCCGCCACATCGATCAGGGCCGGAAAAAAACAAAACCGCCGGACCCGCCCCGGTGATGGGCGGACCCGGCGAGATCATGGCCGCGGCAGATTCCGTCAGCGAACCTCGGCGTCCCGCCAAATCTTCGCCTGCTCCTGGGCCTGCGCGATGGAAGCGTGGGCGAGCGCCTCGGCCTCCTGGGCGTGCTTGACGGCCTCGTCGAACTTGCCCGCATCGGCCGCCTTCTTCGCGGCCTTCATCGCGGCGACGGTGGTGCTCCACTCGTTCTTGAGTGCGTGCGCCTGCTTGATTACGGCTTCCGCCTTGGCGGAGGCCGACTTGTAGTCGTCGGCAGAAGCGGCCGATGCCGCCGTCGCGAAGCCGCCCAGCGAGAGCAACACCGCCAACCTGACCAGAACACGAGTGTGCATGGAAGTTTCTCCACTATTTCCGGTGATCAAGGCCGCGTGCCCGGCCCGGAGATCGGCAGGCCGTTGCTCACGTATGAGAGGAAGTATTCGACGTCCCGGTAATCCTCATCGCCGCCCGGCAGCGGCATCCCGCGCACCTGGCTGTTGCAGGTGCGGAAGCGGCGGGTGGTGGTGCCCATGCCGTTCCAAGCCGAGCGGTAGATCGGCAGCGCGGCGGTGATGCCGTAGGCCGGGGCCAGCACTTCAGTGCGGATCCGGTGGCCCGGGCTCTGCACGTGGCAGCTCGCGCAGGAGAAATTGAGCTGGCCGCGGCGCGTATAGAAGTATTCTTTGCCCCGTTGATAGGCGGCGAGCGCGCGCGGATCGTTCGGGATCTTGATGTCGAACGGCTTGCCGCGCGACGTGAACGCCATATAGGCGGTTACCGCCGCCATGTCGTCCTTGGTGTAGTCGAACGGCTTTTCGCCGTTGTCCTTGAGGCACTGATTGACCGCGTATTCGAGCGAGATCACCTGCCCCGACTTGGTGTCGAAATAGGGATAGTTCTGGCGAATGCCGATGCCCTTGTTCGGGAAGCAATCGGCGAAGGTCTTGCCGTTCTTGAACGGCGTGGCAAACATCTGCTTGCCCTTGTCGACCGCGAAGTCGTAGGGCGGGAACTGGTCGATCGCCTCCCACTGTTTGCGCAAGCCCTCATCCATCGAATAGGGGCCGTTGACGAAGTCCTTCAACGGCACCTTCGGAAAACGTTTCGTGAAGTATTCCTTGAACGCCTTGGCGTCCGCCTGCGGGTTCACGTCGTTGGCAGCCAATAGCGGCGTCGCCGCGCCGACGACGATTGCAACCGCAATTAAAGTTTTGCGCAGCATTCACCGATCCTCCCCATGTCGTTCCGACTTTTCGGAAGCTTTATTGAAGTTCGCAAGCCGTGTGTCCGATGCGCTTTTGTCGACGAACCGGAATGCCCTCGGACTGTCGCCCGTGACCGCGCCTCGCCGGGCGGGCGGAAAATTCGCTGATCGCACGCCATCGCTGCCGACCCGCACACGCGCTCAGCGCGTGTACAGAAAATCGACGATAGCCTCGATTTCCTGGTCATTCAGAAGCAGGTTTCGCTTGAACGGCGGCATCACGGTCTGCGGATTGCGCTTCGTCTCATCCGAGATGATCGCGATCAGTTCCTTGCGGTCCGGAAAGCGTGCCTTCATGTCGGAGAGCGGCGGCGCGACATTGCCGGGGGCGTCGCCGCCTTTTATCTCGTGGCAAGTCAAGCAATTGCCCTTGGCGCGCGAAAACGCGAGTTCTTCGCCTTTCGATGCCGCCGCCGATACCGGGTTCACGCCCAGTATGACGCCGGCCGCGGCGCCAGCGATCACCATCAGCGCAAAATGCGACTTCTTGAGTTTCATATGCGTTTCCCCAAAATGGGCCGTTCTCGCCGGCCTTCGCTGAACGTTTTTGGTTGAGCGGCCTGCTCTCCGGCGGCGTCAACGCCATCGAGCAACATGCCGAACTCCCTGAGCCGCGCGGTTTTTCACGCTTCCCAGGCCACCCGTTTGGGTGGGCCCATATATTCAGATTAGCAAATATTTAGAGGACCGCAACACAACCTTTTGTCGGCGCGTCATTTTGCGCGCAGGACCCTCGATTGTGCCGGGAGAGGCGGCGAAGAATGCCCGCCGTACCAGAACTTAACGCGAGTGTCGCCGCTGTTCAGAACGGAATCTCGTCGTCCATGTCGTCGCGCTTGCCGGTGCCGGCCAGCGCGGGCCGGCG
>JAKAHJ010000163.1 GCA_021815055.1 Pseudomonadota bacterium
TCCCGTTCTGCGCCCTTGGCTTAGGCAAATTTTAAGCCGCGGCCTGTAGTTTTCGCCCAGTATTCGTCAGTGAGTGCTTGCGAGTGTACCAATGACCGAACCCCACCGCCCGAGGGTCAAATACGTCATCGGGCCCGATGGCAGTCCGCTCACGATCGCGGACTTGCCGCCGCCGACCACGAAACGCTGGGTCATCCGGCGCAAGGCCGAGGTCGTTGCCGCTGTCCGTGGGGGGTTGCTTTCGCTCGAGGAAGCCTGCGCGCGCTATACGCTGACGGTGGAAGAGTTCCTGTCCTGGCAGTATTCGATCGACCAGCACGGCCTCGCCGGCCTGCGCACCACGCGCATTCAGCAATACCGGCAATAGCCGACTACCAGAATTCCGAGACGATTCGCCGGCCCATCGAGGCCGGCGATTATGTCTTCGATGGCTCGGTTGCGTCGCAGTGGCTCAATACGATATCGTACAAATCACAATTGGCCGCGGTTATCGCCTCCGATCCGTCGTGGAACTGTTGCGTCTACAAAAAGGTTAACAACGAAGAGACGGGTTGAAGTATAGCCGGTGACCGCGCTGGCGCCGTAAATTTCGATCATTGTTTGCCCCCAACCGTCGTTGCGGCTCTTCCGCGTACCTGCTGCCCATCGTTATCTCGTCGACTTGGCCTCGAATATGGTGCGAATATGGTGTTCGGTACCACGTCTTCGCCCCACCGCGCGGGGTGCCGGCTTGCAAAAGCCGCGTCGTTCTTCGTCGGCCTGTCGATCGCCGGTCATGCGATAGCCGAACCCGTTTTCGTTAGCGACCAGGCAAGCAAGCGTGCCGGGATCGCCATCGCGACGCTGCACGCCGCCCGCATGGCGCGTTCAGCTCCAGCGCTCGGCGTGGTGCTCGATCCCGCGCCGCTCATCGGGCTGTCCGGAGAATTGGCCACGGACAAAGCCGAGCTTGCTGCGGCGAAAGCGAAGGTGGTTCTCGAGCGGCAACAAATGGCCCAAGCGGCGGCATTGTATCGGCGCCAGACCACCCCGCTCGCCAATTATCAAAAGGCGCAGGAGGATCTTGCTGCGAACGAGGCCCTGCTTGGCGTAGCGCAAGCCAAACGTGACGCTCGGATCGCGCGAGCCGAGGCGACATGGGGCACGGCGATGGCCGCTGCCTTGCGCAAGGGCAGCGATCCCATGCCGCAGCTTGCCGTCGGTAAAGCAATGCTGGTCGCGCTGAGCCTGCCGCCGGGGACCACACTTGCCGCACCGCCGCGGCGCGCGAAGGGCGAGGCCGCCGGGACCACCTTTGCGCTCCGGCTGATCGGCCCGGTTCCCGGCATGCCGGGCCGCTATCCGGGCCAGAGCTTTCTCTATTGGGGGGCGGCGCAGCCGGGCGTGCCGGTCGGCGTTACGGTCTCGGCGTCTCTGGCGACGGGCCCGGACCACGCGGGAACGCTGGTGCCGCAAGCGGCAGTCGTGTGGCAGGACGGCCGCGCCCTCGTGTTCCGCGCCCGCCCGGGCCATCGCTTCGAACCGGTGCCGATCGCAACCGACGTTCCCGCCGCGGGCGGCTATATCGTATCCGCCGTGCTTTCGCCCGGCGATCGCGTCGTCGTCCGCGGTGCGGACCTGCTGCTGGGCTTGGCGAAAAAAGCGACAAAGCCCGGCCGGAAAAAGTAAGTCTACAGCCAATGCTGCGAGCGATCGTCTGGCATTCCCTCGGCTATCCCTGGCTCGTGATCGCCGCCGCCCTTGCACTCGGCGGCGCCGGGCTGGTCTCGTTGCAGCGTGCCAATTACGACGTTTTCCCCAATTTCGCACCGCCGATCGTCAGCATCGACACGCTCGTGCCCGGACTTGCACCCGAGGACGTCGAGACCCTGGTAACGAAGCCGATCGAGGATGCCGTGAACGGGGTGCCGGGACTTGCGAAGCTGCGCTCGCAATCGGTTGCCGGACTGTCGGTGGTCACCGCGACCTTCCGCGGCAACACCGATCTCTACCGCGACCGGCAACTGGTCGCCGAGCGCGTAGCCATGGCAGCCGCATTGTTGCCGCCGGGCGCGCGCTCGCAACTGGTGCCGTCACAATCGGCGACCGGCACCGTGCTCGACATCGGGCTGACTTCGCCCCGCCTGTCGCTCATCGAACTGACCAAGTTCACGCAAACCGTGATACGTCCGGCATTGCTGGCGGTTCCCGGTGTCGCCAATGTCGTGATTTTCGGCGCGCGGCCGCAGCAATGGCAGGTGCAAGTCGATCCCAAGGCGCTGCTCTCCGCTCATATCGGGCTCAATCAGGTCATCGCAGCCGCGGCGGCCGGCTCCGCCATCCGCAGCGCCGGCGTCATCGATACTCCGAACCAGCGTTTCTTGATGAGCTCGCACGGCCAAGCCGCCGACCTCTCGGAGCTGGGACAGACCGTGATCGATCGGAAAGCGGGAACGCCGCTGACCCTGGACGCCGTCGCCCATCTCGCCGTCGGCTCCGCGCCGCCCATCGGCGCCGCGCTGATCGGACGAGAGCCGGGCCTGCTGCTGATCGTTTCCGGGCAATACGGCGCCAATACGCTGAAGGTCGCAGACGGGCTTCAACGGACACTCGATCGGCTCGCGCCCGCCCTCGCGCGCGAGGGGGTGGAACTCGATCGTCACGCACTCGAGCCGTCGACGTTCATTCTCGAGTCACTGAAGAATCTCCGCGATTCGCTGTTGATCGGAGCCGGACTGATCCTTTTCGTCATCGCCGCCGCGCTGCGCAACTGGCGGGTCGCGGCGATTTCCTTCGCAACCATCCCGCTCGCTTTGCTGCTTGCAATCCTCGTGCTCGATGCCTTCGGGCTGACGCTCGACACCTTCTCGCTCGGCGGGCTGGCGATCGCACTCGGCATTGTCGTCGACGATTCGATTATCGACATCGAAAACATCCGGCGCCGCTTGCACGAGAATCAGGCGCGGTCCGAGCCGGTTTCGCGGCTACGGGTCATCCTCGACGCCTCGCTCGAGGTGCGCACCCCGGTTATTTTCGCCACCCTGGCGATCGCCGTCATCTTCCTGCCGGTCTTCGCGATGACCGGCATTGCCGGCCGGCTCTTCGCTCCGCTCGCGATCGCGGTCATCGTTGCGATCCTGGTTTCGCTGCTGCTCGCATTGACATTGACCCCGGCGCTCGCGGCGCTCTTGCTCGGGTCGGGCGGCATCGCCGCCGATGAGCCGTTCTTCGTCAGGAAGGTACGGCAATTCCATCGATGGACGCTTGCCGCGGCACACCGTCACGGGCGCGCCGGACTCGTCCTCGTCTCGGTGCTAACCTTGGCTGCGCTTGCCAGCCTCGCATTTTTGCCGACGCGTTTTCTGCCGCGCTTTCACGAAAACGACGTGATCGCGCATTTTCTCGCACCGCCCGGGACGTCGTTGCCGCAGATGGAGGGTCTCGCCCAACGTTCCGTGGCGATCTTGCAGAAGATGCCACAAGTCGCGCACGTCGTCGCCCATATCGGCCACGCCGATTTCGGCAACGGCCATGCCGACATCAACAAGGCCGAACTCGACATCACCCTGTCGGCCGCGGGCAACCGCGACAGCGCCAAGTCCAAGCGCGATATCCTCGCCGCCCTCGACGGCGTTCCCGGGGTCCGCTTCTGGGCCAACACCTTCCTGACCGAGCGCATCCACGAAGTGTTGTCGGGCACGACGGCACCGATCGTCGTCCACGTCTTCGGTAACCATTTCGGCGCAATAGATTCCGATTCGGAGCGCATCGCGGCGGCGCTGCGCGGCCTGCCCGGCGCCGGGGCCGTCACGATCGGGGCGCCGTCCTCGACCCCGTCGATCTCGATCCGGTTGCGCCGGGAGGCCCTGGTCCAATACGGCTTTCAGCCGCAAACCGTGCTCGAAGCGATTGAAACCGGGACCATCGGGCGCGATGTCGGCCGAATTTATGGCGCCGGGACGTCATGGCCGATCACCGTGCTGTTGCCGACGGCGCAGCGGGCGGATGCCGCGGCGATCGGATCGCTGCCGCTCGTCGATCACAACGGCCGGATCGTGCCGCTGAGCGCGCTGGCCAAGATCGAGGAACATGACGGGAGAAGTCTGATCCTCCACGAGAACGCGCAGCGGGTTCAGAACATCAGCGTGCAGGTCGCCGGCGGCGGGGCCGGCGCGTTCTTGGGGCGGGCCCAGCAGGCCATTGCCGCACTGTCGCTGTCGCCCGGCACCTATGTTGCCTGGGGCGGCACGGCAACGGCGTCGAGTGCGGCGCAACGCGCCTTGCTGTTGTCCGGGCTCGCCGCCTTTGCGGCAACCCTCGCACTCTTGACGGTGGCGCTCGGACGGGCGCGACCGGCGATGCTGCTCGCAGTCAATCTACCATTCGCGTTGCTCGGCGGGATCGCCGCGCTCTGGATCGTGCGGTTGCCGCTATCGCTCGGCGCGGTGGTCGGGCTCGTCACCGTGTTCGGGATCACATTACGCAACGGCCTGATGCTGTTGTCGCATTATCGCCATCTCGCGACCGTCGAAGGGCTCGACTGGTCGCGGGAGACGGCGGAGCGCGGCGCCGTCGAGCGCGTCGTGCCGGTGCTGTTGACCGCCGCGGTGACGGCACTCGGCCTGCTGCCGCTGGCGATCGGAGCCGGCTTGCCGGGCCAGGAGATCGAGGGGCCGATGGCGATCGTGATCCTGGGCGGGCTCGTCACGTCGACGCCGCTGACCTTGCTTGCACTGCCCGGGCTTGCGGAGCGCCTGCTGCGCGCCGAGCACTTCGCGGATCCTCCCCCGGTCGCTTGACTCTCCGAAGACCCGCCCGCTGGCGGAAACGGCGCCACAACACAGCAGTCGCGCCCCCCCGTTAACCGAACGCTAACCACGAACCGGGCAAAACTTGCCGGGTGGGGCGCATGCGGGGCGCCCGATCGGGTGTGGGACCTAGGCCGGTGCAAGGTTTCTTCGATTTCGTGAAGTCGCTCGGCGCGGCGCGGCTGGCCGCCATGGGCGCGGTCACGCTGGCGCTGGTCGGCTTCTTCGCCTTCCTGATGGTGCAGATGACGACGCCCACCATGGTGCCGCTGTTCACCGATCTGGCGGTCGACGATTCGGCCTCCATCATCAAGGAGCTGGACCGATCGGA
>JAKAHJ010000164.1 GCA_021815055.1 Pseudomonadota bacterium
GGATGCCCGCCTGTCATGTCTTGAACTTCTTCCCCAGCGTATCGGCCGCCTTGGCGAGCAGGCCGACGTCGGAGCCGACCGCCACGAACAGATAGCCCCAGTCGATATAGCGGCGGATTTCCTCCTCGTTGCCGGTGAGGATGCCGGCCGGCTTGCCGAGCGCCTTGAGCCGCTTGACCGCGTCGTGGATCGCCTCCTGCACCTCCGGATGCGCCGGATTGCCGAGACGGCCGAGCGAAGCGGCGAGATCGGACGGGCCGATGAACACCCCGTCGACGCCGGGCACTTTGGCGATGGCCTCCAATTCCTTCATCGCCTCGCGCGTCTCGACCTGCACCAGCACGCAGATCTCGTCATTGGCCTTGCCGAGATAGCCGGGCACCCGGCCGTAGCGCGACGCGCGCGCAGCGACCGACACGCCGCGGATGCCCTGCGGCGGATAGCGGGTGGAAGCGACCGCGCGCTTGGCTTCTTCGGCGTTCTGCACATAGGGGAACAGCAGCGTCTGCGCGCCGATGTCGAGCGCCCGCTTGACGAGCACCGCATCGTTCCAGGCGGGCCTTATGATCGGCGTCGCGGTGCCGCGCTGTAAGGCCTGCAACTGCTCCACCAGGCCGGGGATTTCATTGGGCGAATGCTCGGTGTCGAGCAGGATCCAGTCGAAACCGGAATCGCCGACGATCTCGGCGGCGATATTGCTGCACAGGCTCGACCACAGGCCGATCTGCAATTTTCCGGCGGCGAGCGCGTGCTTGAAGGCGTTGATCTGGAATTCGGGCATGGTTTCCTTCCCCTCTGCGGTCATCGTCCGCGAAAGCGGACGATCCAGTACCCACTTGCGCGTCGATTAAACGCTGAACACCGTGATTACTGGATGCCCCGCTTTCGCGGGGCATGACAATGGAGAGTTACACGAACTGAACCGCAATCTTGCCGTCCCTGATGAGCGTTTCCTCGGCAACGTAGCGGGGTAGCCGCATGAGCGGCAGCGAAATGCGGGATTTGCCAGCCGCAAGCACCGTCCCGGATTTCGCTTCGCTTATCCGGGCTACAGCACACTTCAGACTATGTCCTGAGCTCCGCCAGATTGCGATAGAGATCGAGCGCCTCCGGATTGGCGAGCGCCTCGGTGTTCTTCACCGGCCTTCCGTGCACGATGTCGCGCACGGCAAGCTCGGTGATCTTGCCCGACTTGGTGCGCGGGATGTCGGCGATCCCGACGATCTTGGCCGGCACATGGCGCGGCGAGGCGCCGGTGCGGATCTTCTGGCGGATCTTGTGGCGCAACGCATCGTCGAGCGAGACGCCGGCCGCCAGCCGCACGAACAGCACCACGCGCACGTCGTTGTCCCAGTCCTGCCCTATGGCGATCGCCTCCGTAACCTCGGGAATCTGCTCGACCTGCGCGTAGATTTCCGCAGTGCCGATGCGCACGCCGCCCGGATTGAGCGTGGCATCCGAACGGCCATGGATGATCATGCCGCCATGCTTGGTCCATTCGGCGAAATCGCCATGGCACCACACATTCGGGAAACGCTCGAAATAGGCGGCGCGGTATTTGCGCCCCTCGGGATCGTTCCAGAACTTCACCGGCATCGACGGGAAGGCGCGCGTGCAGACCAACTCGCCTTTCTGCTCGCGGATCGGCGTGCCGTCGTCCGACCACACGTCCATCGCCAGCCCCAATCCCGGCGCCTGGATTTCGCCGCGCCAGACCGGCGAGGTCGGATCGCCGATCACGAAACAGGACACGATGTCGGTGCCGCCTGAGATCGAGGCGAGATGCACGTCCTGTTTGATGTCGGAATAGACGTAATCGAAGCTTTCGGCCGCCAGCGGTGAGCCGGTCGAAGTGATCATCCGCACCGACGACAAGTCATGCGTGCGCGCCGGCGCCAGCCCCGCCTTCTTGCAGGCGTCGATATATTTCGCCGAGGTGCCGAAGACGCCGATACGTTCTTTCTGCGCGAGATCCCACAGCACCGTCTGCGGCGCGAAGGGCGAGCCGTCGTAGAGCACCAGCGTCGCGCCCGAACCGATGCCGGAGACGAGCCAGTTCCACATCATCCAGCCCAGCGTGGTGAAGTAGAACAGGTGCTCGCCCGCTTTGAGGTCGCATTGCAGACGATGCTCTTTCAGGTGCTGCAGCAGCGTGCCGCCGGCGCCGTGCACGATGCATTTCGGCACGCCGGTCGTGCCGGACGAGAACAGGATATAGACCGGGTGGTTGAACGGCAGGCGCTTGAAAGTGAGCGCGTTCGGCGCGAAGGGCACGAGGAAGTCTTGCAGCGTGCGCGCGCGCGACACGTTGGCCGCGACCTGAGCGGCTTCGCCGAGATAGGGGACGATAACGACAGCGGCCGCCGACGGCAGTTCCTTGACGATCTCCGCGAGCTTGTCGGCGATCCTGATCGGTTTGCCGTTGTACCAATAGCCGTCGACCGTGACGAAAACCTTCGGCTCGATCTGGCCGAAGCGGTCGAGCACGCCGCGCTCGCCGAAATCCGGCGAACAGGAGGAGAAGATCGCTCCCAGCGAAGTCACCGCCAGCATCAGCGCGATCGACTCCGGCAGATTCGGCAGCATGGCGGCGACGCGGTCGCCCTCCCCGACACCGGCCGCCGCCAATGCCTGCTGCAGGCGCGAGACCAGCGCGTTCAGTTCGTCCCAGGAGACGCGGTAGGACAGCTTGTCCTCGCCCTGAAAGATCAGCGCGTCGCCCGGCCCGCGATTGCGCAGCAGGTTTTCCGCGAAATTGATTTTCGCGTCGGGGAAGAACTGCGCGCCCGGCATCTTGTCGCCATCGACGAGCCGCCGCTCGCCTTTCTCGCCGACGACGCCGCAGAAGTCCCAGACTAAATTCCAGAAGTCGGCCCGCTCGGCGACCGACCAGGCATGCAGCTCGCGATACGTCTTCAGCGCGAGACCATGGCGGCGGTTTGCCTCGGCGATGAAGGCCATGACGTTACTGGCGGCGACCCGCTCGGGGGAAGGCCGCCACAACGGCTGTGCCGCGCTATCGACCGGACCGGTGTTCATTGGACCCTGCTGTTCTCCAGGACGCACAGGGCCCTATACCGACTATGGCGCCGGGTAAAGGTCAAGCGGGCGCCGGCCGGACCGGCAACGGCAGCCCGTGCGGGTAATAGGTCCAGAGCACGAACAGGATGACGAAGAGCACCGCCGCCAGCACGGCCGCCACGCCGCGGTTGCGGAAGGTGAGCAGATTGCCCACGAGGCTCGAAATGAACACGAATACCGCCAGAACGCCGGTATAGACCCAGTCCACATGTGCGAAATCGATTGGCATCGCTCTCATCCCTCCTGCCATCTCGGCATCATCATAGCCGAACCCACGATGCGGGTCACCGGCGGCCGGTCGTTTCCCTCACCGTTGTTTGCCGGTATACCAGCGCGTCTTTCGAGCAAGGTCATTGGAATGCCCAATCTCCTCATCCTGACCGAAGTCCAGGAATCGATGCGAGCCCGCTATAAACAGATGCTGCTGGCGCGGTTCCCCGAGCTCACGGTCAACGTCGTCGGCCATCATACGCTGGTCGATCCCTACATCGCCGATACCGACGTCCTGCTCTGCTTCTCGCCGCCGATGGCCGACCATGTCGTGCGCGATGCACCCAAGCTGAAATGGATCCAGGCGCTCGGCACCGGGGTCGACAACATTGTCGACCTGCCCTCGCTCGGCAAGGAGGTGGTCGTCACCAATATCCGCGGCATCCACGGCGCGCCGGTATCGGAGGCGACCATCGCCTTCATGCTCTCGCTCGCGCGCGACATGCCGCGCTCGGTTCATGCGCAGGACCGCTCGACGTGGGAACGCTGGCCGGCCGCGCTGCTCGCCGGCAAGACCGTCGGCATTCTCGGCGTCGGGCTGATCGCGGAATACCTCGCGCCGATCTGCAAGGCCTTCGGCATGACGGTCGTCGGCATCACCGGAGCCCCGCGCGAGACGCCCGGCTTCGACCGCATGGTCAAGCGCAACGATCTGGTAAAGGTCGCGCCCGAGCTCGATTTCCTGGTGGTGCTGATCCCGATGAGCGCGGAGACGCACAACATCGTGGGCGAAAACGTGTTCGCCGCCATGAAGCCATCGGCCTATCTGGTCAATGTCGCGCGTGGCGGCGTGGTCGACGAGGCGGCCTTGATCGAGGCGCTGGAGGCGGGCCGGATCGCGGGCGCCGGGCTCGACGTGTTCTCGCAGGAGCCGCTGCCCTCCGACAACCCGCTGTGGAAGACCAGGAACGTCACCATCTTCCCGCATCTCGGCGGCTATTCGTTGGGATACGAGGACCGCGCCTTTCCGACCATCGAAAAAAACATGCGCTGCTTCCTTGCGGGCGATCTCGATCGCATGATCAATGTCGTGCGCAAGCCCGCCTCTTGGAATTGAACTTCGGGAGAATGAACCATGGGCCTGTCGGAACGCCTGAATACGCCGATCTCCACCGCCGAGCTCGAGCGGCGCTGGCAAACGGTGCGCGCCGCCATGGAGCGCGCGAAGATCAACGTGCTGCTGATGCAGAACAACAACGACCACATGGGCGGCTATGTGCGCTGGTTCACCGACATGCCGGCGACCAACGGCTATCCCAACACAGTCGTGTTCCCGCGCGACGATGAGATGACGGTGGTGTGCCAGGGCCCGTTCGGCGGCGGCGAGCCGACCGCGATGGGCGACCAGGCGCGTGGCGACCAGATTTGGCGCGGCGTGAAGCGCCTGCTCACCACGCCGAGCTACGCCTCCGCGCATTACACCAAGGACTACGACCCCGAGCTGGCGGCCAAGGCGCTCGTACCCTACGCCAAGGGCACGATCGGCTATGTCGGCACCTATCAGATGTCTTTTGCGATGCTCGACTTCGTCAAGCGCGTCTTCCCGGATGCCCGCTTCGTCGATGCCACCGACATGGTCGACCGCATCAAGGTGATCAAGAGCCCGGAGGAGATGGAACTGGTCAAACGCGCGGCGGCGATGCAGGACGGCGCGATGCGCGCGGCCTTTGCCGCGGTCAAGCCCGGTATGCGCGACATCGAGGTGGCCGCCATCGCGCAAGCATAC
>JAKAHJ010000021.1 GCA_021815055.1 Pseudomonadota bacterium
CTCCGACAGTTCGATGGTGACGTTGCGGTCGCCGAGCTGCGCCTCGAGCTGGAGTACGAACTTTTCGACCACCTGGGCGATCACCTGCTGCGACAGATGCGCGAAGGTGATGGTGGCGTCGAGCCGGTTGCGGAATTCCGGCGTGAACAGGCGGTTGATCGCCTCCTGATCCTCGCCCTCCCGCTTGGAGCGCGTGAAGCCGTAGGCGGCCTTGGCCATGTCGGAGGCGCCCGCATTGGTGGTCATGATCAAAATGACGTTGCGGAAGTCGACCTGCTTGCCGTTGTGGTCGGTGAGCTTGCCGTGGTCCATGACCTGCAACAGCACGTTGAACAGGTCGGGATGCGCCTTCTCGATCTCGTCGAGCAGCAGCACGCAATGCGGATGCTGGTCGACGCCGTCGGTGAGCAGGCCGCCCTGGTCGAAGCCGACATAGCCCGGAGGCGCGCCGATCAGGCGCGACACCGTGTGCCGCTCCATGTATTCCGACATGTCGAAGCGGATGAGCTCGACCCCGAGCGAGGCGGCGAGCTGCTTGGCCACTTCGGTCTTGCCGACGCCGGTCGGACCCGAGAACAGGTAGCAGCCGATCGGCTTCTCGGGCTCGCGCAAGCCGGCGCGCGCGAGCTTGATCGAGGCGGACAGCGACTCGATCGCCTTGTCCTGGCCGTAGACCACGGTCTTGAGCGTCTGTTCGAGATGCCGGAGCACCTCGGCATCGTCCTTCGACACGGTCTTGGGCGGGATGCGCGCCATCGTGGAAATCGTGGTCTCGATCTCCTTGACGCCGATCGTCTTCTTGCGCCGGCTCTCGGGCAGCAGCATCTGCGCGGCGCCCGATTCGTCGATGACGTCGATCGCCTTGTCGGGCAGCTTGCGGTCGTGGATGTAGCGCGACGACAGTTCGACCGCGGCCTTGATGGCGTCGTTGGTGTATTTGAGCTTGTGATAGTCCTCGAAATAGGGCTTCAGGCCCTTGAGGATCTCGATCGCATCCGGCACCGACGGCTCGTTGACGTCGATTTTCTGGAAGCGGCGCACCAGCGCGCGGTCCTTCTCGAAATACTGGCGATATTCCTTGTAGGTGGTCGAGCCGATGCAGCGGATCGTGCCGCCGGCGAGCGCTGGCTTGAGCAGGTTGGAAGCGTCCATCGCGCCGCCCGAGGTGGCGCCGGCGCCGATCACGGTGTGGATCTCGTCGATGAACATGATCGCGCCCGGATAGGCCTCGATCTCCTTGATCACCTGCTTGAGCCGCTCCTCGAAATCGCCGCGGTAGCGCGTACCGGCCAAGAGCGTTCCCATGTCGAGCGCGAACACGGTCGCGCCCTTGAGCACGTCCGGCACCTCGCCGTGCACGATGCGGCGGGCGAGGCCCTCCGCAATCGCGGTCTTGCCGACGCCGGCCTCGCCGACGAACAGCGGGTTGTTCTTTTGCCGGCGGCAAAGCACCTGAATCGTACGGCTGATCTCGGAATCGCGTCCGATCAGGGGGTCAATCTTTCCGTCCCTCGCCTTCTTGTTGAGGTTGATGCAGTAAGCATCGAGCGCGTCACCCTTTTTCTTGGGCTCATCGCCCGACTTGGCGTCCGGCTCCTCCTCGACGCCGCGCACCGGGCGCTGCTCGGTCATGCCCGGCCGCTTGGCGATGCCGTGGCTGATGTAATTGACCGCGTCGTAGCGGGTCATGTCCTGCTCTTGCAGGAAGTAGGCGGCGTGGCTCTCGCGCTCGGCGAAAATCGCCACCAGCACATTGGCGCCGGTCACCTCCTCGCGGCCGGAGGACTGGACGTGAATCACCGCGCGCTGGATCACGCGCTGGAACCCGGCCGTGGGCTTCGAGTCCTCGGCGCCGTCGGTGATCAGGTTTTCCAATTCGGATTCGAGATAGGCGGTCAGGCTGCGCCGCAGCTTGTCGAGATCGACATTGCAGGCGCGCATCACCGCGGAGGCGTCCTGGTCCTCGATCAGCGCCAGCAGAAGATGCTCGAGCGTGGCATATTCGTGGTGCCGCTCATTGGCGAGGGCAAGCGCCCGGTGAAGCGACTGCTCGAGGCTGCGCGAGAATGTTGGCATCGGATTCCCATTACCTTTTGTATTGGACGCCCCCGCACTTTCACTTTTTTTCCATCACGCATTGTAGAGGATGCTGATGTTTGCGGGCAAAGTCCATCACCTGCGTCACTTTGGTCTCGGCAACCTCGTAAGTATAGATCCCGCATTCGCCGATGCCGTGGTGATGCACATGCAGCATGATGCGAGTGGCCGCCTCGTGGTCCTTGCCGAAAAAACGCTCAAGCACGTGGACGACGAACTCCATCGGGGTGTAATCATCGTTCAGAATCAGCACGCGGTACATGCTCGGCCGCTTCACCTGCGGCTTGGTCTTGGTGATGACCGCGGTGCCGGGGCCCCCCGGCGTCCCCGCATCGCCCTTGCGCTTGCGGTCGTCATCCGCCATTCGGGCGGGCGCGACCGCGCCCGCAAGCGGGTCGGCGCATTCGGGGGTCGCTTTGGACGTCATGGTCATGGCCGAGGCGAACGAGATCGTCGATGAGTTGCATCCATGGCCGCGCCGGTTCGCGACCCTCACCATCATAATAACCCCCGGACCGCTATTCCAAGTCGTGAATTCGCTTCCTCCCGGGGCCACAGCCCTCTCTGGGGACAAATAGGGCCGCTCGCACGCCGGTTCCACCGCACCGGCTCAGATAAATATTGGTTAACCGGCCGCAACCCGCCGCAACGCAAGTTTAAACGCATTTTAGGCCAATTGAAGTCTCGCCTCACACCGATTTGCAAGAGTCTGGGGCCATATATGGAACCTTACTGATCGGCGTTTTGCGCATAGCTCATAGCCTCGGGGGGCCTCGATGTTTGCCCGTTTCCTGAAAGACCGTCGCGGCAGCATTGCACCGATGCTCGCCTTCACGGCCATCCCAATGATGGGAGCGGTCGGCATGGCGGTCGACTACACACAGGCCAACGCCACCCGCACCGCCTTCCAGGCGGCGCTCGATTCGACCGCCCTCATGTTGTCTAAAAATGCGGCGAACCAGACGAGCGACGCGCTGCAGACATCGGCGACCAATTATTTCAACGCCGTGTTCACCCGCACCAATGCCAGCAATGTGGCGATCAATGCGAGCTATTCCTCGACCGGCGGCTCCAAGGTGACGCTAAACGGCAGCGCCACCGTGACCACCAATTTCCTGGGGATTCTCGGCTTCAACCAGATCAACATCAACGCGTCCTCGACCGCGACCTGGGGCAGCACCAGGCTGCGCGTCGCGCTCGTGCTCGACAATACCGGCTCGATGTCGAGTGACAGCAAGATGACCGCGCTGAAGACCGCGTCGCACAATCTCCTCACGCAGCTCCAGAACGCGGCGACGACGGCCGACGACGTCTACGTTTCGATCGTCCCCTTCAACAAGGATGTGAACGTGGACACGGCCAATTACAATCAGTCTTGGCTGCGCTGGGACCTGTGGGAGGCAGCCAACGGCACCTGCAGCAAAACGAAATATTACAAGCAAAGCAGTTGCCTTTCCAACGGCGGCACCTGGACGCCGGCAAACCACAGCACCTGGAACGGCTGCGTCACCGACCGCGACCAGAACTTCGACACCACCAACGATGCGCCGCTTGCCGGCAGCACGCTGTACCCCGCCGAGCAGTATTCCTCCTGCCCGGTCTCGTCGCTCGGTCTGACCAACAATTGGACCACCTTGTCGAACAAGATCGACGCCATGCAACCGAAGGGCAACACCAACCAGGCCATCGGCTTGCAGCTGGGCTGGCAGTCGCTGACAGCGTCGCCCTTCGCCATTCCTGCCACGGATCCGAACTACAAATATACTCAGGTCATCATTCTTTTGACCGACGGCTTGAACACGCAAGACCGCTGGTACTGGAACGCGTCCTCGATCGACGCCCGCCAGCAGAAGACCTGCGACAATATCAAGGCTGCCGGCATCACGCTCTACACCGTCCAGGTCAACACCGGCGGCGACCCGACGTCGACGCTGTTGCAGAATTGCGCGAGCGACTCGAGCAAGTTCTTCCTGCTGACTTCGGCCAACGAGATCGTCACGACATTCAATCAGATCGGCACGGCGCTTTCCAATCTGCGGCTGGCGATGTAGTTCGAAACGCGGCAATCCCGGCGCAAGCGTTTCGCCTGCGCCGGGTTTTTGCGTTCGCGCGGATTGCAACATTTATCGGAATGCATTTTACAATCGCTTAGGCATCGCGAGGATTATCCGTATAGGCCCGACTTTCGAAGTTCGGTTTTACCGCCCTTTTACGCGGGCTGCTTACGTTGCTACTTTGGTTTCAATCCGTCGGTGGTGGCGTCCATGTCGATCCGATCCTTGGTGTTAAAAGCGTCCCGTCTGCTTGGCTGTTTCGGCCGGTCGCAGCGGGGCAACGTCGCAATCACCTTCGCATTCGCGACCCTTCCGCTCATCGGATTCGTCGGCGCGGCCATCGATTACAGCCGCGCCAATACCGTCAAGACGGCCATGCAGGCGGCGCTCGATACCACCGCCCTCATGCTGTCGAAGGAAGCGGCGTCGGACACCGCAGGCCAGTTGCAGACGAACGCGCAGAAATATTTCGCCGCCCTGTTCACCCGGCCTGAAGCGCAGAACGCCGCCGTCACGGCGAGCTACACCACGACCGGCGGCTCGACCATCGTGGTCAACGGATCGGTGCAGGTACCGACCACCTTCATGGGCATCATCGGCTTCAAGACATTCGACGTGAACGCGTCCTCCACAGCGAAGTGGGGCTCGACGCGCCTGCGCGTCGCGCTCGTGCTCGACAATACCGGGTCGATGTCGCAATCCGGTAAGATGACCGCGCTCAAAACGGCCACCAAGGGTCTCCTCACCCAGTTGCAGAACGCAGCCGGCACCGACGGAGACGTCTATGTGTCGATCGTTCCGTTCGTAAAGGATGTCAACCTCGGCGCCAGCAATTACAACGCCAATTGGATTTACTGGGGAACACTCCTACAGGACCCTACACTTTCCGATAACTTCTCATGGGAGGCCAACAACGGGACCTGCACCAAATCCAGCTATCGTAACCGACGTAGTTGCCTATCCCGTAAAGGTATCTGGAAGCCCGCCAGCCACAGCACCTGGAACGGCTGCGTGATGGATCGTGGCGATCCGACGGGTCCGAGCAAGCTGAATTACGACACCAACGTCGCTTCGACGAACGCGCTGGTCAACGCCTCGCTTTTTGCGGCCGAGCAGTATTGGTACTGCCCGCAGGCGGCGATGGGCCTGAACTACAACTGGACGGCGATGACCAGTCTCGTCAACAACATGTCGCCGGCGGGCAACACCAATCAAGGGATCGGGCTCGCGCTGGGATGGATGTCGCTCACCGGCGGCGGGCCGTTCACGGCGCCGCCCAAGGATCCGAACTACCAGTACAACGAAATCATCATTCTGATGACCGACGGGTTGAACACCGAGAACCGCTGGTACACGAGCCAGAGCCAGATCGACGCACGCCAGAAGTTGACCTGCGACAACGTCAAGGCCGCCGGGATCACGCTTTACACCATTCAGGTCAATACCGGCGGCGACCCCACGTCGACCTTGCTGCAAAACTGCGCCAGCAGCTCGGACAAATTCTTCCTGCTGACTTCGGCCAACGCGATGATCGCCACGTTCAACAAGATCGGGACGCAACTCACGCAGCTTCGGGTGGCGAAGTGACCGGGCGCCGGCGGCGGGCATTTCATTTCGTACCCGCCCCGGTTCCGGTTGCAGCCGGGAAATTAGATTTAAAAAAACCCGGCCGTGCGGCCGGGTTTTGATCCTGCGCTGAAAAGCGCGTGGCGCCGCAAAACTTACGCTGAACTCACTTAAAACTCACTTGGCCTTCGCCATCATGACTTCGAACGGCTTGTAGCTCTCCTTGGCGATGTCGGCGTAAAGCTCGCCGATCTTGGAGGCCTTGGCCACAAAACCTTCATAGGCGGTCTTGGCGTATTCGGTCTGCACCTCGATCGCCTTGTCGAGCGACTTCACGCCATACAGCTTCTCGAGGGCTGCCGTGCCGTCCTCGAAACTCTTCTTGGAGTAATCGGCCATCTCGGCCGCGATCGCTTGCGCGCCTTTGGAAATGGCGCCCATGGATTTCATCGCGATATCGACGTTTTCCTTGCCGACCTGCTGGAGGTCCTCGAAATTCCTGACCATTGTCATCCTTTCCCGGCCCGCCCTGGAGAGGACGGCACCCGCTATGCTCTGCCTGACCGGTTAAGCTGCCCGGAAGCGACCCACATATATTGCACTGCACAAAAAAGTCAAGCCTAAATATTGCAGCGCAAAATTCGTTTAAAAACAGCGATGTCGGCTTAGGAATTTGTAAACTACGCTCTCCTACCGTGGGCTCCCTATGGCGGCGCGGAAACGCTATAAATTGGCCATGATCGCGGCCTAGGGACGGCCGGTAACGGGGTTGGGGAGTGCGAATGACGTTTCGGGGGGCCTTTGTCCGGCGCGGGCTACGTTGGGGCGCCCTGGGCATGGCGGTTCTGATCCTCGCCACCTCGGTCACCAGCGACGCCGACGCCCGCTCCCGCCGTTACAAGCGCCACCGCGTCACCCATAAGGTCGAGCGCTACTCGCCGCCCTACGCCTCGATCGTGGTCGACGCCAATAGCGGTAAGGTGTTGCAGTCGACCAATGCCGACAGCACGCGGCATCCGGCCTCCCTGACCAAGGTGATGACGCTCTATTTGCTGTTCGAGCGCCTAGAATCCGGCAAGCTGAAGATGTCGTCGGAACTGCCGGTTTCCGCTCATGCGGCGGCGCAGGCGCCGTCGAAGCTCGGCGTGAAGCCGGGCGACTCGATCCGCGTCGAAACCGCTATCCGCGCCATCGTCACCAAGTCCGCCAACGACGTGGCCGTGATCGTGGCGGAATCCATCGGCGGCGACGAAACGAATTTCGGGCGCATGATGACCGCGAAAGCGCGCGCGCTCGGCATGATGCACACCTTCTACCACAATGCCTCCGGCCTGCCGGACGACCGTCAAGTCACCACCGCGCGCGACCAGTCGATCCTCGCCCGCGCGATGTATGACCGGTTTCCGCAGTACTACCATTACTTCGCCACGCGCAGCTTCGAGTTTCGCGGCAGGACCGTCCGTGGCCACAACCGCCTGCTCGGGCGCGTCGCGGGCGTCGACGGCATGAAGACCGGCTACATCCGCGCCTCCGGCTTCAACATCATCACCACCGTTCACCGCGGCGGCCGCGGCCTCGTCACGATCGTGTTCGGCGGCCGCACGGCGCGCGTCAGGGATGCGCGGGTGGAAAGCCTGATCGACAGCAAGATCAATCTTGCCTCGGCCAAGCGAACCGCGCCGCCCGTCAAGGAGCGCATCCAGGTGGCGGATGCCGGCGCAAAACCCGTGCCGGTCAAGCAACACGTCGCGGTGGTGAAAGAAAAGTATGAGCCGGTGCGATTCGGCGAGCCGGCGCCCGGCTCGACCGCGCCGATCAAACCCAATCCAGTGAAAACGGTGGTCGTGCATCCGGGGGCCGCACCGGCCGGCACGCTTTCCCCGCCGACGTCCGAGACCCCTGCCCTCGCATCGCCGAAGGAACCGGAGTCCACCGTCACCAACGTCGCGGTCATCAGAAGCGAGGCACCACCGCTGCCCCCGCTCGCCCCTGCAGGCGCGCGTCCCGGCGTGCTCAGCGTCCTCCCGGCCGGCGCCGCCCAGGTAGCTTCCGCCGGCGACCTGCCGATCAAGCTCGCGAAAGCCGAGCCGGCCCCGGTGCCTAAGCCGGAACCTTCCGCCAAATCGCACAGCGGCTGGATGATTCAGGTCGGTGCCTTCGACAGCGAAAAAGAGGCCAAGCAGCGCCTCTCTTCCAGCCGGACCAAGGCCAAGGGCCAGCTCGCCAAGGCCGAGCCCTACACCGAGCGCACCAGCAAGGGCAGCAAAAGGCTGTTCCGCGCACGCTTTGCGGGCCTCGGCAAGGATCAGGCCGAGGCGGCCTGCAAGCGGCTCAAGCGCGCCGACATCCCCTGCATGATACTCAAGGACTGAGCGCGACCGCGCTCGGGCGGCGGCTCGGACGCGATCGGCCGCGCGCTGACGAATTGTTCACCATCTTCGCGTTAAGACCAGCCAACAAAAAAAACGGGATGCGTCGGCAGAGCGAGGAGTCGCTGAAGTGTTGCGTCAGGAGTATCTCAGCGATGGCGGCGAAGAAGGACTTCCTTGGCTTCATTGATCCGGGCCGCCAGATACGTCGAGCCCCCCTGGTCGGGATGCATTTTCTTCATCAGCCGGCGGTGGGCGCCGGTGATGTCGTCATGGCTCGCGCCCGGCTCCAGGCCAAGGATCTGATAGGCTTCCTGTTCCGTCATTTTGCCGCTGCTCCCGCGCGCCCGCCCCGCGCCCGCGTCGTCTTGCGCGTGTTCACTCCAGCCGGGGTCCCGGCGGTCAAGATAAGCCTGCAGTAGCGCGCGGCTTTCCTCGTCGAACTCGCCCGCGAGGCCGGCCAGGGTCTTCACGTCGAGCCGGTCGAGCGCAACGCCTTGATGGCGGCCGGCAATGATGCGGCCGCTCATCGCGCCGCTATCGTGATCGAGCTCCATGTCGAGATAGGCCGAGCGCACGCGCGAGGTCTGGCCTTTGCTCTTGGCCGTGCGCTGTGAAAAGCCGGCGGGCCCGAACGGCAGCCAGCCCAGTAGTGCCAGCCCGAATGCGCCGAGCGGAATGGCGATACCGATTTCGCCGCGCAAGCCCAGAAACACCGCAAAGCCGAGCGCCAGGAGCCCGCCGCCGGCTTTCAGCACGCGCGCGCCGACCTTGGGATCGACCTTGGAAACGACATTGAGCGCCCAGAGGGCGAGCACCAGCGCCAGCAACCCGAAAAGCAGCATGGGCATGGCTATTTCATCTGCGCCAGCAACAGCCGCGCACCCTCGGCTCCGCGCGACGACAACTCGGCCAGCGCCTTGCGACCGCCGGCGGCATAGGCCGCGACCGCGCGCAGAAGTTCGCGCAATTGGTGCGCGGCGCCGGTATCGAAACGGCTATAGGCGCCGCGCGACAGCCGTGCGATCTCGCGATAGGCGGTCTCCGCGACCGCATCGTGTCCCTCCTGGAACATGAACACCGGCACGCCGAGGAGACCAAGCTCACCGGCCGACGCGCACAGGTCGTCGAGCTTTTCCTCCATGGCATCGCCGACGAAGACCAGGGCCTGCACGCGTTCGCGGCCGTGTTCCTGGCGGGCATGCGCCAGCACCTTGCCGATCTGGGTATGGCCGCCGACGCACTGAATACGCCTCATCAGTTCGGCGAGTTTGGCCGAAGCCGCGACCCAGCCCGAGGCGCGGCATTCGTTCAACCCGCGGAAATAGACGAGCTGGATATCGAGCCCGCCGATCGCGGCCGCCTCGCGGAACATGTCGGCTTGCAGCGCGCAGGCCGAATCCCAGGTGGGCTGCCGGCTCATGGTGGCGTCGAGCGCGAACACCAGCCGCCCGCGCTTGCCGGCGGTCGCGGCGGGCCCGAGCGCCTTCACCTTGTCGAGAAAGGCGGCGATCTCCGGCTTGGACGAGGCCGGTGCCGGGGTCTGGGAACGGTCCTTGGTCATGAACGGGAGCTTACACCGATTCAAGGCGTCGGCGTGGTGGCATGAGGCACGGTGTCCCGGGCGCGGCGCAGCGTGAGCAAAAGCGAACGGTGCGCCGCAGACCCGGGATCCCGCTTTCTCGTCCGAATAGTGGATTACCCGGGGCCCCGGATCAGCAGCGCAGCACTTCGCTTGCGCTCGTACTGCGCAGCATCCGGGGCACACGAACTGTCATTTGACCCGTCTTACGCCAGCACGTCGTGGACCTGCAGCGGCTGATCCATGACCGAATACCATTCGGCGCGGGCGGCGGCGCGGCGGCGGCCGTTTTCGGACAACGGCAGATGCAGCGTGTTCAGGAGCGCGATGACCTCTTCGCGCGCGGTGAGATGCGACATGTTCGGCCTTGTGCCGAGCGTTTCCTCGTTGAGGTCGTCGAAGGCGGTCAGCCCGCGCGGGAAGAATTCGCGATAGACCACGCGCTCGGCAAAACCGTCGACGCAGCGGAAGCCCATGCGCTTCGACAATTCGTTGATGCCCTCGCCCACCAGCTTCTTGTTGCGCGAGCCGAGCGTCGACAGGCGGTTGCGCACGACGATCCAGTCGGTGAGCTTGCCGTCGACCAGGCGGCGCTGGCGGCGCGCCTCGCGCACCATCTGCGCGTAATGGCTTTCGCCGGTGACGGCGAAATTGATCGGGTCGAGCGTGGCGAGTACGTCGAAATCGACGAACGAGTCGTTGAGCGGCGTCACCAGCGTGTCGGCCATCGAATGCGCAAGCCGCATCAGATAGGTGTCGTTGCCCGGCGTGTCGATCACCACGACGTCGTGATTGTGCTCGATGGCGGCGATGGCCTTCGAGAAGTTGGCGAACTCGCGCGCCTCGTTGGCTTCCACCGACGGGCCGTAGGAGCGCTCGACGCAGTAATGCGTCGGCAGTTCGAGCTTGATGCGCGCGCGCGCGGCCCAGGCGCGGCGGTTCTCGATGTAATGGGTGAAGCTCTGCTGGCGGGAATCGAGATCGATGGTGGCCACGCGCTGGCCGGCCTTGAGCAGCGCGACTGCGATGTGCAATGCGGTGGTGGACTTGCCCGAACCACCCTTCTCGTTTCCGAGCACGACGACGTGCGCGGATTGCGGCGTTTCCTGGATCGACTGGACCAACATGACGCGTCCTTTGATCCGCTAATACTCAAGGTATTACGGCACTTTAGTCAACTTGATACAAGTTTAACCATTAATCCGCGCGGTGCGATATAGAAATATTTATCGCTTGACCGCCCGCTTTTACGAGAATTTTCCGGCAAGGTTCCGTTCATGGCCAAACAGCCCGCTATCGCGCGCACCGTTCCCGCGCTCCGCCGCGCCATCGCCGCTTGGCGGCAGGCCGGCGAGACGATCGCGCTGGTGCCGACCATGGGCGCGCTGCATGTAGGTCATCTCGCGCTTGTGCGCGAGGCGCATAAACGCGCCCAGCGTGTAGTGGTGTCGATCTTCGTTAACCCGACACAGTTCGCGCCACACGAGGACTTCGGCAGCTATCCGCGCACCTTCGAAGCCGATCGCTCGGCACTGGCCGCCGCCAAGGCCGACCTGATCTGGGCGCCGACGGCGGCGGTCATGTATCCGCAAGGCTTCGCCACGCGTATCGCGCCGGAAGGCGCGGCGCTCGCCGGCCTGGAGGACAAGTTCCGTCCGCATTTTTTCGGCGGGGTCTGCACCGTGGTGGCCAAACTGTTCCTGCAGGTCGCTCCCGACGTCGCGCTGTTCGGGCAGAAGGACTACCAGCAGCTTTGCGTGGTGACGCAAATGGCGAAAGACCTCGACCTGCCGCTTAAAGTCGTGGGCATACCGACCGTGCGCGAGAAGGATGGCTTGGCGCTGTCCTCGCGCAACGCCTACCTGTCGGCCGAGGAACGGGCGGTCGCGCCGACCCTCTATCGCGCGCTGAAAACTTCAGCCGCTCGCATCAAGAAAGGCGAGCCCATCGGACGCGTGCTGGACGACGGTCGCGCCGAAATCGCAATGGCGGGCTTTGCCCTCGATTATCTCGAAGCACGCTACGCCTTGACGCTGGCGCCGCTCGCCTCGTCCCAGGACGGCCCGATCCGGCTGCTGGTCGCGGCCAAGATCGGCAAGACAAGGTTGATTGATAATCTAGGAGTGTGACGGTCTGCTGTCGTCCCCGCCTGCGCGGCGGCGAAAAAAGCTCACAACAACCCCAGTTCGCGCAATTCCCGCCGCATGGCTTCCGGCATTTTGGCCGCGCCGGGCGCGGCGCGCGAGAGATCGCGCGGGGCCTCCTTGTCCTCGAGATAGCGCCAGCCTTGGAAAGCGGCGCGCGGGCGCGGCTCGACCAGCTTGACCTTGCCGTCGAGCACCACCTGGCAGCGCCGGATGCCGTCCTTGCCCGTCGTCTGCCGGATGGCGAGGATGCGCTCGCGGCAGGTGACCTGGCCCTTGATCACCCAATAGAGCGAGCCGCCGGCGATGAGTTCCTCGGCGCGTTTGGGCAGCATGCGCGTGGTGTGGATGTGTTCCGGTTTCTGCCCGCGCCGTTTCTTTTCCTTCAGCTTCTGTTTGATCCAGGCTTCAAGGTCGGCGACCGAATCGCAGCCCACGCACAGCTTGACGAGATGCAGCGGCATTTCCGGCTAACCCAGCTCTTCTTTTTTCGGCTCTATGACGAGCACTTTCGCCCCCTCCGCTACCTGCGCATCCTTGGCGACGGCGATCTCGGCCACCACGCCGTCGATCGGCGCGTGCAGCGTGTGCTCCATCTTCATGGCCTCGATGATGGCGACCCTTTGACCGCGCGCGACGGTCGTCCCCTTCTCCACCAGAAGGCCGAGCACCTTGCCGTGCATGGGCGCGCGCACCAGGCCGCCCGCCCCGCTCTCGGCCGTCTCGTCGATGGAAAGATCGCGCAAGGTGATTTTGGTCTGGCGGCCGTGGCGCAGCACGTAGACGGCATCCTCCGCCGCCACCACAACGGCGTCGGCCGCCGACGCGACACCGTCGACGGTCACCACCCGCCCGTTCGCCGTGTAGACGGCCTGCGCGGCAACGGCTTCGCCATCCACCATGATCGGCAGCGTCAACCGGCGCTCGCCCAATAATTGGAAAGCGTCGGTTGCATCCCAGGGCGAGGAAGCTTCCCGCGGCTGCGGCGCCAGCCTTTCGCTCTCCCGCTTGAGCAGTTCTTCCGCTCCGCGCGCGGCGGCGGCGCGGTCGAGCCCCTGGCGCACGGCGCCCAATTCCGCCAGATGTTCATCGATGAAGCCGGTATCGAATTCACCCGCGCGGAAGGCCTGCGCCCGCGCGAGCGCGGCGAGAAAGCCGGCATTGCTGCGCGGGCCGGCGACGACGGTGCGTTCGAGCGCGGCCGCGAGCCGATCGAGCGCGGCCTCGCGCGTTTCGTCATGCACGATCAGCTTGGCGATCATCGGATCGTAGAAGGGCGTGACGGCATCGCCCTCTTCCACCCCACTGTCGACCCGCAGACTGCCATCGGCCGGGAATCGCAGCGCAATCAGCTTGCCGGTCGAGGGCAGGAATCCGCGCTCGGGATCCTCGGCGTAAAGCCGCGCTTCCACCGCATGGCCCGACAGTAGCACCTGGTCCTGCTTGAGCGGCAGTTTCCCGCCCGCCGCGATGCGGAACTGCCACTCGACCAGATCGAGCCCGGTCACCGCCTCGGTCACCGGATGCTCCACTTGCAGCCGCGTGTTCATCTCCATGAACCAGAAACCGCTCTCTTTCAGCCCGCCGGCACCGTCCGCGATGAACTCGATGGTGCCGGCGCCTACGTAGCCCGCCGCCCGCGCCGCCTTGACCGCCGCTGCGCCCATAATGGCGCGCAGGTCCGCGCTCATGCCGGGCGCGGGCGCCTCCTCGATCACCTTCTGGTGCCGGCGCTGCAACGAGCAGTCGCGCTCGCCGAGATGGATGGCATTGCCGTGCGTATCGGCGAAGATCTGCATTTCGATGTGGCGCGGCGCGCTGACATATTTCTCGATCAGCACGCGCGCATCGCCGAAGGCTGCCTGCGCCTCGCGCTGCGCGGCATCGAGCGCGGCATCGAAATCGGCGTGGCGGTCGACCCGCCGCATGCCCTTGCCGCCACCGCCGGCCACCGCCTTGATCAGCACCGGATAGCCGATCTCATAGGCTTTTTGTTTGAGAAATTTCGGTTCCTGCAACTCGCCGTGATAGCCCGGCACCACCGGCACGCCGGCCTTCTCCATCAGCGCCTTGGCCCGGTCTTTCAGGCCCATGGCGCGGATCGCATCCGGCGGCGGGCCGATGAAGACGATGCCGGCATCGCGGCAGGCTTCCGCAAAACCGGCGTTCTCCGACAGGAAGCCGTAGCCGGGATGGATGCTTTCCGCGCCCGCCGCCTTGGCGGCATCGATGAGCTTTTCGATGACGAGATAGCTTTGCGCCGCAGGTGCCGGGCCGACGAAATGCGCCTCGTCGCAGCTACGCACATGCAGCGCCTGAGCGTCGGCCTGGGAATAGACCGCAATGGTGCGCAGGCCGAGCCGTTTGGCGGTACGGGCGACGCGGACAGCAATTTCGCCGCGATTGGCGATGAGGACGGATTTGAGCATTGAGGGCGCCAGTTGAAGGTCGCCCGGATATTAGCGTGCCGGCGGCGGCGGCGTCGCATCCACCTGTGGACGTTTCGGCGGCACCCGCACCGTTCCGGCCGGCGCGGGCGCGGGCGGTTGCGCAGCCGGTGCTTGAGCCGATGCGGCAGCGGCGCTCGGCGGCAGTTTCGGCTCCGCGTTCATGATGCTGACCGGCGGGATCGAGGCGGCGGACGGAAAATCCCAGCGGCTGTCGACCGGGCGGTGCACGCCCATGGCAGGCGCAGCGCTCGCCTCCGGCGCCGGAGCGCCCGGCGGCTGTGCCACCTGCGGCGAGGGCGCAGGCGCCGCTGGCGAAGCCTTGTCCCAGTCCGCGGCATGGCGCGACACGTACTGGTCGAACACCCGCGCCTTGATATTGGCTTTGATCATCCCGCTGTCGCTCAAAGCGACAAAGGCTGGACATTGTTGGATGGTGCAACCCTCGCGCTGGGTGAGCACCTGCGCCACCAGACCGTAACGGTCGAGCTCGATCGCGCGGCGCGCGCCGACGAAAGAGCCAAGCGCGCGCGCATCGCCGCGCTGCGCCAGATCGAAAGCGTCCTTGATGAGGGCGAGCCGCGCCGCGGTATAGGCCACCGCGGCGGCGACGCTGCGCGCATCGGCGAAGACGGCGTTTTCGCACGCCGTCTCCACCGTATCGCCCGCGCCCGCATCCAGACAGGCGAGCGCCGAACCGGGCGCGGTCGCGGCCCGGTCGAGCTCGACGGCGCGGGCCATGAGCGCGCGACGCTCGGCCGCGCGTTCATCGGTCGTCATACGATCGACAATGGCAAAGGCCACAAAGGCGCCGGCCGCGACAAGCGCGACCGCGAACAAGACCTTGACGAGTCCGTTCAGCACGCCGTCGATGTCCATGGCCCTCCGCGTTGGGGCTTTACTGGACCTTGGCCCCCGAGACTTTTACCACATTGGCCCATTTTTCGATGTCCTTCTTGAGATAGGCATCGAACTCCTCCGGCGTCTTCACCATCGGAATGGCACCCTGCTTGAGCCAGGCCGCCTTGACCTCCGGATTCTCGAGCACCTTGTTGATCGCACCGTTGAGGTAGGTAACCACCTCTTTCGGCGTGCCCTTCGGTGCCATCACGCCGATCCAGATCGTCGCGGAATAGCCCGGAACGCTTTCGGCCACCGTCGGCAGACCTGGCGTCAGCGGGTTGCGCTTGTCGCCGGTGGTGGCGAGCGCGCGCACTTTTCCGTCCTTGGCCAGCCCGGTCATGGTGGTGATGGCGTCGAACATCATCTGCACGGTGCCGGACAGCACGCTGTTACGCGCATCGCCCGAGGCCTTGTGCGGCACATGCACGATGTCGGTATGGCTCATGGCTTTGAACAGTTCGCCCGCCATGTGATAGGGCGTGCCCGGGCCGGACGAAGCGTAATTCAGTTTGCCTGGTTCCTTCTTCGCCAGCGCAATGAATTCAGGCAGCGTCTTGGCCGGCACCGAGGGATGCACCACCATGATCAGGTCGGAATAATTGATGGTGGCCACCGGCACGAAGTCGCGCATGAGCTTGTAAGGCTTGTTCGGCAGCAGCGACTCGTTCGTGGTGTGGGTGTTCGACATTACGAGCAGCGTGTAGCCGTCGGGTTTGGACTTGGCGACCGCATCGGTTCCGATCACGGAACCGGCGCCCGGGCGGTCCTCGACCACGAAGGACTGTTTGGTTTCCGCCGACAAATGCTGCGCCAGCACGCGGGCATAAACATCGGCCGGCCCGCCCGCGCCGAACGGCACGATCAGCTTGACGGTACGGCTCGGGTAGGTGTCGGCCGCGGCGGGAAAGGCCAGCACGACGGGCGACAGCAAGGCGACGAGACGCAGGAATTTGCGCATGGATACTCCTTTTTTGCAGGCGTCTGTTCGGTCCGGTGATAACGCCGGCACAAGTTTGTTATTCCCGAGCCGAAAGCGGGGCTCGAGCAGCGGCGGCCAGATTGAAACGACGAAGTGCTAACGCGGACGCGGGGGGGCGCCCTCAGGCCTTGTCGAGCTGGCTCTCCTTGGCCACGCGTTCGAAAGCCTCGCCCGAACTCTTGATTCGGTACTGATAATCGTCGCCCTCCGATGGCAGCAGCTTCACCACCGTATAGCTGCCGGTGGCGGCGGCGCGCCCGAAGGTCGGCGAGGTGTAATAGACCGTCTCGCCGACGCGATAGCGATGACCGCCCACCGGCACGGTCGGCGCCACCGGCTGCATGGGCGGACTCGGCGTATGCATAATCGGCGCCGCTGGTACCGCCGGCGCAATCGGCGCGCTCTTGGTCTCGATTTTTGTCTCGATTTTGCGCGCAACCTTGGGTGCGCTCTTGAGCGCGCTTTTGGGCGCGCTCTTCGGCACCGCACGCGTGGCCTTGCCGGCCGGACGGCGGCCCGATTTTGCCGTCGTTTTTGCGCCGCTGCGCCGTGTTTTCGTGGCTTTCTTGGAGGTTCCCGCGGCCGACTTGGCGGAACGGCCCGCAGTCTTGGCTGAATGTCTGCTCATGACCCGCTTTATAGCAGGAAATTTCGTTTGAGTGCGAACTTTTTTATACAGAACATATAGCTATATCAATAACTTAATCTCCCGGCCCTCGGCCCTTTAGGCCGGCCGGCGCTTCCGTCATAATTTGCCACCTTTTCGGTGCCTGGCGCCAAAATGCCACAGGCCGCCGCGCCCGCAATCGCGGTTCGGGAACATGCGCCGGCGACGCGCGCCTTCGTTCTGCCATCAGGCGTGCGGCGCCCCGCCGAACTGCGCGCCCATGCTGCCATGCAAGGCATTGGCGATGGCACGGCGATCGAATTGCGTGCCGTCGTCGCCCTCGATCAGCAGCGGCACGCGGCCGGTGCGTTCCATGTGGCGGGCCCAGGTCAGTGCATCGTCGAAACCGACGAACTCCTTGTACAGGGCTTGCGCCTTGTCGAACGGGGCGACGTCGGCCGACCCCTTCGGACCGCTATAGACGCGAAAGCTCATGATCTCACCTCGTTCATTTTCGCGGCTCGATGTCGAAACTTTGGGCGCTGTCCAATTCCTGCGACAAACGCCCGCTTTCGAGCCCCATTTCCGCTGTCGATCGGGAAAACTCGCCAAGGCGCGCGCGGTTCCTGGTGCATGCATCGCACCGTGCTATCGTTCCCGTCCGGAAAGCGGCGGAGAACGGCGATGCGGGCAGCCAATTGCGAGCGGAACGGGTCGGCGCGCGAAGTGCTTCGCGTCGCCGAAGTAGAGACGCCGGCCCCGGAACGACGGTCAGGGCGCCACCTCGAGCTCGGGAAAACCTGCCGCATCGAAGGCGCGACGCACCGCGCCCGCGCGCTTCGCTTCTTCGACCAGCGCGCATGCAATTGCAAGCGTCCCGGGCCGGTCCGGCGGCACCGCGACACAAATGCCGGTGCGCTGGAAGTGGCCGGGCAGCACGCGCGCGCCCGGCAGCTTCGGCAATAGCCCGGCGAAGGAGTCGTGCGTGAGCGCGAAGGCATCGCCCTCGCCTCGGCGCGCGAGTTCCGTCATTTCTTCCACGCTCGGCACTTCGCGCACCGTCGCGCGCGGCGCGGTGCGTGCGGCGCTGCGCGCGGTCGTGGTGTTGGAGATCGCTACGATCCGGCAGCCCGGCCGGTCGATTTCTTCGATGCGCTGCACGGCCGAACCGGCAGGCACCAGATAGGTACTGGCGATGAAATAATAGGCCGGCCCGAAGGCAACCTTCTTCGCGCGCTCGGCATCGTGCGGCATGAAGGCGAGATCGCAAAGGCTGCCCGCGATCGCCTCGGTCACCTGACCCGAATTGTCGTAGCGCTGGATGTCGACCGGAAGTTCGAGCGCCTGCGCAAAGCCGCACAGGAGATCGACCGTCACGCCGTGCAGCTCGCCCGCGCCATCCGCAACGGCAAAGAAGGCGGACGCCGCCGGCGCTGTGACGACGCCGACGCGAAGCGTTCCGGTGGGTGCGAGTTGTTTGAGATCGTCGGGGCTTGCCATTGGCCGGCCTCTAACACGGCGCATAGCCGCCGTCACTCGCTCAAAACCGCTCCACCCAGGGCCTGAGCTCGATCTCATGCGTCCAGGCGCTGCGCGGCTGCCGCAACACATGCACGTAGCTCTCGGCGATGGCATCGGGATCGATGAGCGAGCCCGGCTGATCGGCGGGCTCGGTCCGCCGCGCGCTGCGGATGCCGCCGTCGATGACGAAATGCGCGACATGGATGCCCTTGGGATGCAGCTCGCGCGCGAGTGCCTGCGCCAGCCCGCGCAGCGCGAATTTGCCCATCGCGAAGGCCGCCGACTGCGCATAGCCCTTCACGCTGGCGGAAGCGCCGGTGAACAGGATGGCGCCATGGGCGCGCGGCAGCATGCGCCTGACCGCCGCCTGCGCCACCAGGAAGCCACCAAATGCAGAGACGCGCAGCGACTGCTCCACCTCGTCCGGATCGAGCTCGGCGATAGGCCCGCGCGTGCGATAGCTCGCATTATAGACGACGACATCGGGCGCGAAGCCGTCGGCATCGAGTGCGCCGAACAGGCCGTCGACCTGCGCGCGTTCGCCGGCGTCGCAGGCATAGGTTTTTGCGCCGGCCTCCTGCGCGAGCGCGGCGAGATCGTCGGTCGAACGCGCAGCGAGCGCGAGGCGCAGGCCAGCCTTGGCAAAGGCCCGCGCGAGCGAAGCCGAGAGGCCGGAGCCCGCGCCGACGATGAGGACGGAGGTGTAGGTCATGGCGGCATCCTATGCCAAAATACCGCCCGACACCACTTGATGGCCTTATTTTATGTATATACATTAAATGCCGATCAAGATCAGCTTCGATCCCGCCAAGCGCGAGCGGACCCTGCGCGAACGCGGGCTCGATTTTATGGAAGCGCCGGAGGTCTTCGCGGGACCGACCCTGGATGGCCCGGATGATCGGCGCGACTACTGCGAAGTGCGGATGATTACGATCGGATATTTGCGCGGACGCATGATCGTCGTCTGCTGGACGCCGCGTGGCGACGTGCGGCACGTATTTTCGATGAGGAAAGCCAATGAGCGCGAAAAAAGGCGCTACGGCACGCAGCTTGAAGCGCGTCGGCAGCGACATGAAGAAGGTCGATGAATACGTTCTTGGCCCCAAGGACTACGAGGAGATTCCGGAACTCAACGATGAGTGGTTCGAACGAGCCACGCTGCACGTCGGTGGCGTGCCGGTCGCGCGCGGCCGACCGAAGGCCGAAGTGACAAAGGATGCCGTCAGTCTACGCCTCGATCCCGACGTCATCGCCCATTTCCGACGCGGCGGAAGCGGCTGGCAGAGCCGCATCAACGAGGCGCTGCGCAAGGCGGCAAAGTTGCCGCCATTGAAGCGGCAAAAAGCCTGACGTCGCGCCCCCATGGCGCGCGCTTACGCGCTGCGCGTTATTTTTTGCACGAAGCCGCGAGCCAAGTCGAAACGATCGTGCCTTCCGATGTGCTGGAAATGCCTTTGTAGACGACCCGCGATTTCATGGTCCCGGAGTAGTGACGCCTGGAGGTAAAATTGACGGTCATGTCGATCTCCATCCGCAACCCCTTTGGATTGCCGCCGGCGGAAAACGCCAGCGCCAGCACGCGGCGTGTTTCGGACGGCGCGATGATGCCATCGTCCCATATTTTCGGGCCGGCTAACATCATCGACCCGCCCGTCGCTTCGTCTTGGCGGGCTCGAAGCTGATCTTGAGACGCGTTCCGGTCGCCTTGGCGAAGCGGTGCAGCGTGTCCAGTGACGGGTTCGCGCGACCGCCTTCAAGCCGCGAGACCGCCTGCTGCGAGGTCCGCATCCGGGCCGCGACGTCCTCCTGCGACAGCCCGGCATGCGCGCGCGCGTCGATGAGAGCCGCAGCAAACACGAACTCATCTTCAAGCGCGTCATAGGCCTGGTTGAAGCCCGGCTCTTTGTCCCACCGCTTGAAGCTTTCGGCTACCGGGATGTATTTGCGTTTCATCTAACCTCCTTGACCCTCGCGCGCGCGATTTCGAGTGCGCAGCGCGGTGTCTTCTCGGTCTTCATGACGAAGGCGTGCAGGATGGCGCGCAGGTCCATCGAAAGACCTTCGACCTCCCTCCGCACCTCATCATTCAAATAAACGACCGTCCACTGCATCGGGCGGCTCTACATCATATATGATGTGATTTGGCCAATCAATAGGCGCCGAATAGCGACGTCCCTCACATCCTGAACACACCCCATCTTGTCTCCGGCACCGGCGCGTTGAGCGCGGCGGAAAACGCCAGCGCCAGCACGCGCCGCGTCTCGCTCGGCGCAATGATGCCGTCGTCCCACAGCCGCGCCGTGGCGCAATAGGGATTGCCCTCGCTCTCGTATTGCTCGCGGATCGGCGCCTTGAACTCCTCCTCTTCGACCTCCGACCATTTGCCGCCGCCCGCCTCGATATTGTCGCGCCTGACCGTCGCCAGCACCGAGGCCGCCTGCTCGCCGCCCATCACCGAGATGCGCGCGTTCGGCCAGGTGAACAGGAAACGCGGAGAGTAGGCGCGCCCGCACATGCCGTAATTGCCGGCGCCGTAGGAGCCCCCCACAATCACAGTAATTTTCGGTACCTGCGCGCAAGCCACCGCCGTCACCATCTTGGCGCCGTCCTTGGCGATGCCGCCGGCCTCATAGTCCTTGCCTACCATGAAGCCGACGATGTTCTGCAGGAACAACAGCGGGATGCGGCGCTGGCAGCAAAGCTCGATGAAATGCGCAGCCTTGAGCGCGCTTTCGGAAAACAGGATGCCGTTGTTGCCGAGAATGCCGACCGGCATGCCGTAGAGATGCGCGAAGCCGGTCACCAGCGTGGTGCCGTAGAGCGCCTTGAACTCGTCGAACTCGGAAGCATCGGCCAGCCGCGCGATCACCTCGCGGATGTCGTATTGCTTCTTGAGGTCGGCCGGCACTACGCCGTCGAGCTCGGCACCGTCGAGCGCCGGCTCGCGCGGCGCCCGCAGCGCAATGTCGACGTTTTTCGTGGTGTTGAGATTAGCCACGATCCGCCGCGCGATGCTCAATGCATGGTGGTCGTCCTGTGCCAGATGGTCGACGACGCCGGACTTGCGCGCATGCAGGTCGCCGCCCCCTAAGTCCTCGGCGCTGACTACCTCGCCGGTCGCCGCCTTCACCAGCGGCGGGCCGCCGAGGAAGATGGTGCCCTGGTTCTTGACGATGACGGTCTCATCCGACATCGCCGGCACATAGGCGCCGCCCGCCGTGCAAGAGCCCATCACCACCGCGATCTGCGGAATGCGCAAGGCCGACATCGTCGCCTGATTGTAGAAGATGCGGCCGAAATGCTCGCGGTCGGGGAAGACTTCCGTCTGGTGCGGCAGGTTGGCGCCACCGGAATCGACCAGATAGATGCAGGGCAGCCGGTTCTCGCGCGCGATCTCCTGCGCGCGCAAGTGCTTCTTCACCGTCATCGGATAATAGGTGCCGCCCTTGATGGTACTATCGTTGCACACCACCATGCATTCGCGGCCCTCGATGCGCCCGATGCCCGCGATCAGGCCCGCGCCATGGATGGCGTCGTCATACATTCCGCCCGCGGCGAGCGGCGACAATTCTAGGAACGGCGCGCCGGGATCGATCAGGTTCATCACCCGCTCGCGCGGCAGCAGTTTGCCGCGCGCGAGATGGCGTTCGCGCGCGCGCGCCGGGCCGCCTTGCGCGGCCTCCGCGCGGCGCGCCTCGAGTTCGTCCACGAGCGCGCGCATGCGCGCGGCATTGGCGCGGAATTCGCTTCCATTCGTGTCGATCGACGACGCCAGAATCGGCAACGGCCCCTCCCCTTCTTCAATGCAAGCGTGCCTTGAGGGAACCGCGAAGGCAATGGCGGGACAAGGGCCCGCAGCCTCGATCCCGGGAACCTGCGACAAAAAAATCCGGAACGGATGTTAGCGCGAAACGTTTTTTGCCCTGTAACGCGCCCCGCGTCAGTCAGATGGGCAATTTCCAAAAATCCATCCCGAAGGAGGAACCTATGAGGAACCTACATCTCTTGTCGACCGTAGCGGCAACTCTGCTTATGAGCGCCGGCATTGCGTCGGCGCAGTCGATGAACCCACAGGCGCCCGCGCGCGCGCCGGCCGCGCAACAGAACGCGCCGGCCGAAAAGACCGCGCCGCCCATGCATCAGGGCGGGCCCATGAACAAGGGCCCGGGAACCACCGGCCAAGCTCCGCGCGAAATGACGCCCGGTCAACACGGGGGCGCGCCGAGCGCCAAAGGCGGCGACAACACCGGCTCGGACCGGATGAAGGGCGCCCGCGACGAGAAGCCGAAGACGCAGCTCGACAACAAGACCGAACGTCCCGGCTCGTCCAAGATGGGCGAGACCCAGAACGGCAAAAACCCGGGCGTCAACACGACCGGTCAGGGCGCGGCCGGCGCCGCGAAGCTGACCACGCAGCAGCGCACCAAGATCTCCTCGATCATCAAGCGACAGAACGTGAAGAGGGTCGAGAAGACGAGCCTGAACATCTCGATCCGCATCGGCGCACGCGTCCCGACATCGGTGCGCTTCTATCCGCTGCCGGCGGAAGTCGTCACGGTCTATCCGCAATGGCGCGGCTACGACTACATCCTGGTCGGAAGCGAGATCCTCATCATCGAACCAAGCACGCACGAGATCGTTTACATCATCGAAGCGTGACCATGGGTGAGGCGGAGCGGCCGGGTACGGTTGCGGCCGTTCCGCTGAGCTCCTTCGCGGGTGTGCGCCCCAGGCGCCAAAGCGTCCTGGCGCCTCCGCGGAGGAGCGCTCCATGCGCAAGCCTCCCTGCGTGAAGATGCGTGAAGAGAAGATAGGACCAGTGATAGGAACAATCGTGAACAGGGGAACGGTCGTG
>JAKAHJ010000022.1 GCA_021815055.1 Pseudomonadota bacterium
CGCGCGCCTGCGCAGATCGAATCATGCCGCAAAATTATGGCAACCGAATCCGCCCTTGTGAATCCTTTCAGGCAAATCTTCTCAACCCGGACAAATACGACTCACTTATTTATGGACGGGCCCTAACGCGATGCACCTCAGGATGAGGCGGAGGGAACTGCGGCGCCGGGGTCATGGGCCTCGCTGACACCCAACAGCCCAGATGGCAGAAAAATATCCTATCCGTATTGACTATTATCCTATCGCGTAGTATCTCTTTTCGCGTCCGGCTCGACTGAGGGCGTCATCTAGAGGCGTCTAAATGACGGAGCAGGATGTGGCGCCCGCGGGCGTGAGGAAACGCACCTCACGCGCTCGGGCGGCGCCGGGGCTCCGCCCGGGGGCAATAGGACCCCCCGCCAGGAGCTGGCTGACGATGCGAGCCTTTAAGGCTCCTTCGGAAGCGCGGCCCGGACGCCGAAAAAACGCCGCAGTGGAGCGCCGGGAGGCGCGCTTTCGCTGAAAAGCGAAGGCGACGCGTCTCGCAAGCGCGTCACGGGCAGCTCTCGCCAAGCCGCCCACGGAGCGCAATCGCAAGCGCTCCGCGTTTCCCGGCGCTCCGCTCCCCCTCAAGGGGGCGCTGTAAGGAATACGGCGTACCCGGCGCCGTAAAGAACACGGGCGATGATGCTTGCGTGTTTGAAAATTGAATCGGCGAGTGCCGCGCACAAACGCACGTGGCCGGGAGGCAGTCCAACTTGCCGCCCCCACTCCCAAACCTTACATTCGCGGCCATGACCTATATCGACGCCACCCTCGCGCCCCTCCGCAAAACCGGTCAGATCAAAGTACACGGCCCCGAGGCCTTCGAAGGCATGCGCAAGGCCGGCCAGCTCGTGGCCCGCTGCCTCGACATGCTGACCGACCATGTCGCGCCAAGCGTGCCGACCGACACCATCGACCGGCTGGTATTCGAATACGCAATGGATCACGGCGCCCTGCCGGCAACGCTGATGTACCGCGGCTACAAAAAATCGACCTGCACGTCGCTCAATCACGTGGTCTGCCACGGCATCCCGGGCGACAAGCCGCTCCGCGACGGCGACATCGTCAATATCGACGTGACGCTGATCCTCGACGGCTGGCACGGCGATTCCAGCCGCATGTACCCGGTCGGCACGATCCCGCGCCGGGCCGAGCGGCTGATCGAGGTGACGCACGAAGCCATGATGCTCGGCATCTCCACCATCCGGCCCGGCTCCACCACCGGCGATATCGGCGCCGCCATCCAGACCTATGTCGAAGCCCAGCACATGAGCGTGGTGCGCGATTTCTGCGGCCACGGGCTCGGCCGGCTGTTCCATGACGAGCCGAATATCGTGCATGTGGGCCGTCCCGGCGAAGGCATCGTTTTGAAGCCCGGCATGTTCTTCACGGTCGAGCCGATGATCAATCTCGGCCGCCCGCATGTGAAAGTGCTGTCCGACGGCTGGACCGCGGTCACCCGCGACCGTTCGCTCTCGGCCCAGTTCGAGCACACCGTGGGCGTCACCGACACCGGCGTCGAGGTGTTCACCTTCTCGCCGTCCGGGCTGGACAAGCCGCCGTATAGGCGCTCCTGACCGTTCGTCGCGCTTTCGCCGGGACGACAGCCGAGAGCCTCGTCCTCGCCCCACAACTGCACTACAATTGCCGCGTGCGGGGACGGTTGCGCGCGATGGCGGACAAGCAGGACAAGAGCGAAGAACCGGCGGGCCTTTCCGATTCCGCGCCGCATTACCACGGCCATCGCGAACGGCTGCGCGCGCGCTTCCGCGAGGCCGGGTCCGACGCGGTGAGCGATTACGAATTGCTCGAGCTCGTGCTGTTCCGCGCCATTCCCCAGCGCGACATCAAGCCGCTCGCCAAGGAGCTGATCGCGAAATTCGGCTCCTTCGCCGAAGTAGTGGCGGCGCCGCCGGCGCGGCTGAACGAGATCAAGGGCATGGGCGAATCCGCCATTACCGAATTGAAAATCGTGCAGGCGGCCGCCAACCGGCTGGCGCGCGGGCTGGTGAAAAAGCGCCCGGTGCTGTCATCCTGGTCGAGCGTGCTCGACTATTGCCGCACCAGCATGGCCTTCGCCGACAAGGAGCAGTTCCGCCTGCTGTTCCTCGACAAGCGCAATCAGCTCATCGCCGACGAAGTGCAGCAGACCGGCACCGTCGACCACACGCCGGTCTATCCGCGCGAGGTGGTCAAGCGCGCCCTGGAGCTCTCCGCCACCGCGATCATCCTGGTGCACAATCATCCGTCCGGCGACCCGACCCCTTCGCGCGCCGACATCCAGATGACGCAGTCGATCATCGATGTCGCCAAGCCGCTCGGCATCGCCGTGCACGACCACATCATCGTCGGCAAGGAGGGGCATGCGAGCTTCAAGGGGCTGCGGCTGATTTGAACGCTGCAAACTACAATTCAAGGCCGGCATGGCCCGGTCAACGCCTTATTGCCGCACCAGCGTAATCTGATCGGTGCCTTCGGACAGGCGCCGCCAGGTGGTATTGTCGGCGGCCTCGAAGCGCCAGGCGCCGCCGTGCAGCGGCACCAGGACGAGTTCGCCGCGATCCAGCCGCCATTGCGCGAAGCCGACGCGCGCCAGCGATTCCGCGCAGCCGGGTTTCACCGTCAGCGCGAAGCCGTCGCGCAGCGGCGTGGCGGCCAGCGTGAGCGCACACAAAGGCATATTGCCGCCGCGCATCAGCGTCCAGTCGCCGGCCACGTCCTCAGGCCGTGCCGGCGCCGGAGCGGCGGCCGCAGGGTTTTGCAGGAACAGCACGCCGACACCGGGCGTCGGCGCCTCGTAGATGCCGTCCTCGACTTCGCTGAATTCGACCAGCGACTTTCCCTCGGCATCGACGAAACGCAGCAGATCGTTCTCCTCGAAGGTCCAGCCCACGACCTCGTTCACCAGCGGAAACAGCGTGCCGCAGCCGGCATCGAACGCAACCTTGAAGCCGATCTTGGCCCGGTCCTTCTTCAGATCGACGGTGCAAATCTTGTCGCGCTCGGCATTGGAGAACTCCCAGGCGCCGAGCACCTCCTTGACCGATTCGCCCAAGGCGGGCGGCGACTGCGCCGCGGCGGCGGACGCGAATATGAGAGCGGCAATAACGACAACAATGCGGAGCATCGGCGGGCCATTTACACAATCATTCCGGGTTCACGGCCTGTCGGCCGCGCCCGGTATGACCACGACAATAGCATCGCCGCGGAGAAAGGGCGTGCCTAGCTTTTCGGCGGATAGGGCGTCTCCGGCACCGGCGTGAGCGGCGGTTTTCCGGCGGCCCAGGCAAGGATGTTATCGACCACGAGTTGGTCCATCGCCGCCCGGGTGACCTCGGTCGATGAGCCGAGATGCGGAAACAGCACGATGTGGTCCATCTCGAGCAGTTCCTTCGGCACGTGCGGCTCCTTGGCGAACACGTCGAGGCCGGCGGAATAGATGGTGCGGTTCTGCAAAGCCTCGATCAAAGCCGGCTCATCCACCACCGAGCCGCGCGCCATGTTGATGAGGATACCGTTCGGGCCGAGCGCGTTGAGTACCTCGGCATTGATCAGCTTGTCGGTCGAGGCGCCGCCCGGCACGATCACCATCAGCGTGTCGACGTCGCGCGCCATGTCGACGAGCTTCGGATAATACTTACAGTTCACGCCGGATTGCGGGTTGCGGCTGTGATAAACGACCGGCACGCCGAAGGCTTCGAGCCGGCGCGCGATTGCCTTGCCGATGCGGCCCATGCCGACCATGCCGACGGTGCGGTTGCGCAGCGTCGCCTTCGTGAGCGGATAGCCCTTTTCGGCCCATTTGCCGGCGCGCACGAAACGTTCCGCCTGGGGGAGTTCGCGCACCGTGCAGAGCAGGAGGCCGAGCGCGGTGTCGGCCACTTCCTCGTTCAGCACCTCGGGCGTGTGGGTGACGATGATGCCGTGCGCGCCGGCCCATTTGGCGTCGATGTGATCGTAGCCGACGCCGAAGCTCGAAATCTGCTCGAGCTTGGGGAAGCGCTGCATGAAAGCGCCGTCGATTTTCTCGGACGTATAGGTGACCGCGATGGCGCGAATCCTGTCGGCGACCGACGCGAGAAATGCCTCGCGGTCCGGCGCGTCGAACAGAACGTGCAGGTTCACCTTGCCCTCGAGCCCACCGACGATGACCGGCTTTTTATTGCCGACCAGCAAGACATCCGGCTTTTCGCCAGCCATATTCTATTTCTCCACTCGACTATCAGACCAGGAAAGTGACCGGCGCTTCGACCAGACGCTTGAACGCCGCCAGCAGTTCGGCCCCGAGCGCGCCGTCGACCACGCGATGGTCGCAGGACAGCGTGACCGTCATCTGGCTGACGAACTTCACGGAGCCGTCTTCCGCTTCGACCGGCGCGCGGCGGGCGGCGCCCACCGCCAGGATGGTCGCATGGGGCGGATTGATGATGGCGGAGAATTCGCGCACACCATACATGCCGAGATTGGAGATGGCGCTGGCGCCGCCCTGATATTCGTTGGGCTTGAGCTTTTTGGCGCGCGCGCGTTCGGCGAGATCGCGCATCTCGGCCGCGATCATGGTGAGCGATTTCGTGTCGGCGTTGCGGACGACCGGAGTGATCAGACCGCCGTCGAGTGCCACCGCCACGCCGATATCGGCATGGGCAAAGCGCAGAATGCGGTCTTCCGCCCAAACCGCATTGGCGGCCGGCACGCGCAGGAGCGCCGCCGCCCAGGCCTTGATGATGAAATCGTTGAGCGAAAGCTTGAACGCCGGTTCGCCGTTCGCACCCTTCGGGGCGGCTGCATTCGCCTCCTCGCGCATCGCGCTCAGCCGGCCGATCTCGATATCGGCGGTAAGATAGAAATGCGGGATGGTCTGCTTGGCCTCGACTAGCCGCGTCGCGATGGTGCGGCGCATGGAATCGAGCGGCACTTCCTCGTAAGCCACTCCCTCGAACAGCGCTTTCACCTGTGCGGCGCTCGGGCCGGAAGCGACCGCGGCGCGCGCCGCCGGCTGCGCCTTTTCGACATCGGCGGCGACGATGCGGCCATGCGGGCCGGAGCCGCTTATGCGCGCGAGGTCGATGCCGCGCTCGGAGGCGAGACGACGCGCGAGCGGCGTGACATGTGCGCCGCCGATGCGCGCCGGACCGTGATTGCGATCGGGTGTGCGGACCTCGCGGAAGGGGTCCATGTTTGGATAGGCCAGTGAGGCGCCACTCCGTTCATTCCCGCGCAAGCGGGAATCCAGCGCAGATTCGACCTGGACCCCCGCTTGCGCGGGGGTGAGCGGAGCTTGTGGCGAAGCCGACGCGGCCGGTGAAGCCGTTGCGGCGGCCCCGCCTGCCCCCGCGATCACCGCCACCACCGCGCCGACCTTGGCCACTTGGCCTACCTGAAAGCGGATATCGGTGAGCGTACCGGCGACCGTCGACGGCACTTCCATCGAGGTCTTGTCGGTCTCGATCTCGAACAGGTTCTCGCCCGGCTTCACGGCATCGCCGGCCGACTTGAACCACTTCACGATCTTGCCTTCGGCGACCGTCTCGCCGAGCTGCGGCATCAGGACGTCCATGTATTTCCCTCACCAACCCGCGCTGTCGTCCCCGCGAAGGCGGGGACCCAGTACTCGTCGACATCTCGATAACGCGCGAGCGCCGATTCAAATGTACCGCGCGCGTTTACTGGATGCCCGCCTTCGCGGGCATGACAACCAAGAGTCACAGCCAAGCTACCACGTCACCGAGACATATTGGGTCTCGAGGAACTCCTTCATGCCTTCCGCGGCGCCTTCGCGCCCGAGGCCGGACTGCTTGGTGCCGCCGAACGGCGCGGCCGGGTCGGAGACGAGGCCGCGATTGAGGCCTATCATGCCGAAGTCGAGCTTCTCGGAGACGCGCATGCCGCGCGTGAGGTCCTTGGTGTAGAGATAGGCGACGAGCCCGTATTCGGTGTCGTTGGCGCGCTCGATCGCTTCAGCGTCGCTCTTGAAGGCCTGGATCGACGCGACGGGGCCGAAGATTTCCTCGTTCAGCATCTTGGCATCGTCCGACACATTGGTGAGCACGGTCGCCGGATAGAAGAAGCCGGGGCCCTCCGGTGTCTTGCCGCCGGTCAGGAGCTTCGCGCCTTTGGCCATCGCGTCGTCGACCAGCTCGATCACCTTATCGCGGCCTTCCTTGTTGACCAGCGGCCCGAGATTGACGCCGTCGTCGAGACCATTGCCCATCTTGAGCGAGGCCATTTTGGCGGTCAGCTTCTTGGCAAATTCGTCGTGCACCTTTTCGTGCACGTAGAAACGGTTCGCGGCGGTGCAGGCCTCGCCCATGTTTCTCATTTTCGCAATCATCGCGCCGTCGATCGCCGCATCGATATCGGCGTCCTCGAACACGATGAAGGGCGCGTTGCCGCCCAATTCCATCGCCGGTTTGACGATGTTGTCGGCGGCCTCGTGCAACAGCTTGCGGCCGACCTCGGTCGAGCCGGTGAAGGAAACGACGCGCACGCGGCGGTCGTGCAGCATCGCGGAAACGACCTTGCCGGACGAACGCGACGGGATGACGTTGACCACGCCCGCCGGCACGCCGGCTTCTTCCAGCGCCGGCATCAGCGCCAGCATGGTGAGCGGCGTGTCGGAGGCGGGCTTGAGCACCACCGGGCAGCCGGCGGCGAGCGCCGGGCCGATCTTGCGGGTCGCCATGGCGGCCGGGAAATTCCACGGCGTCACCAGCACGGCGACGCCGGCCGGCTTGTGCTGCGCGACGATACGCGCACCGGACGCGGGCGCCATCGAGATCTGGCCGATATTGCGCACGGCTTCCTCCGCATACCAGCGGAAGAACTCGGCCGAATAGGCTACCTCGCCGCGCGAGTCGGGCAGCGCCTTGCCGTTCTCCAGCGTGATGAGTTTGGCGAAGCGCTCGGCGTCGCGCATGATGAGTTCGTAAGCCTTGCGCAGGATCTCGGCGCGCTCGCGCGGCTTGCGGCCGGCCCAGGCTTCGAATGCGCCTTGCGCGGCATCGACCGCGGCGATGGCGTCGTCGACCGTGGCGCTCGCGACCGAGGCGATGATGCGTTCGGTCGCCGGATCGACCACATCGAAACGGCCACCGTCGCTGGCCTCGCGCCATTTGCCGCCGATCCACAGATCGGTCGGGACGTTAGCGAGGAGATTTTCGTACATGGTGTTGATCCTCTGACTCGTGTCCCGGGCGCGGCGCAGCGCGAAGCGGTGCGCTGCAGAACCGGGACCCCGGTAATTCCAAGCAAGCGGGGTCCCGGATCGGCGGTACATCACTTCGTGCTGCACCGCGTCCGGGACACGCAAGCCTCAACTCCCCAAACTCCGCCGCACCGTCTCCACAATGCGGTCGACCGTCGGCAGCACAATGTCTTCCAGATTGTCGGCGGCCGGCAGCGGGATATGCGGCGTGGTGATGCGCACCGGCGGACCGTCGAGATCGTAAAATGCCTCATCCGCCACGATCGAGACGATCTCGGCGCCCCAGCCGCACAGCCGCGGATTCTCCTCGACCGTGAACAGCCGGTGCGTGCGCGCAACGGAACCGAGAATGGTCTGCGTGTCGAGCGGCACCAGCGAGCGCACATCGACAACTTCCGCATTGATCCCGTGTTCCGCCTGCAGCTTCTCGGCCGCCGCCAGCGCGCGCGGCACCATCAGCGCCAGCGCGAGAATGGTCGCGTCGGTGCCGGGGCGCAAAATCTTGGCGGTGCCGAGTTGGTCGACGATCTCGCCGTCCGGCACCTCGCCTTTGGTGGCATAGAGCGACTTGTGCTCGAAGAAGATCACCGGATCGGGGTCGCGCACCGCCGCCGCCAACAGGCCGATCACGTCGCGCGGCGAAGACGGCGCCACGACCTTCAGGCCGGGGATCATCATGCACCAGTTCTCGACCGACTGCGAATGCTGCGCGCCGAAGCGCGAGCCGGCGCCGTTGCCGGTGCGCACGACCAGCGGGCATTTGAGCTGGCCGTTCGACATGTAGCGGCTCTTCGGGAACTCGTTGGCGATGTAGTCGAAGCACACCGCGAAGAAGTCCGAAAACATGATCTCGGCGATCGGCTTCAGGCCGGTCATGGCCGCGCCCATGGCCGCGCCCATGATCGCCTGTTCGGAGATCGGCGTATCGCGCACGCGCAAGGGTCCGAACTGTTCGAAGAGCCCGACGGTTGCCTTGAACACGCCGCCGGCTTTCGCCACGTCCTCGCCGAGAAATACGACGTCCGGATCGCGCTCCATCTCCTGCGCGATGCCGCGGATCACCGCGTCGCGATAGGTCAGTTCCGCCATGCCCAGCCTCCGTCGGCATAGACATCGGTGGTGAGAATATCGACCGGCGGGACCGGCGCGGCCTTGCAGGCCTCGGTCGCGTCATCCACCACGCGCTTCACGTCCGTATCGATATCGTTGATGACGTTTTCGGCGATGCCGAATTGCTTGAGCCGCTCCTTGTAGATCTTGATCGGATCGCGCTCTTTCCAGCGCTCCAGCTCGCCCTCCGGGCGATATTTGGCCGGGTCGGCGCGCGAATGGCCGCTGTGCCGATAGGTCAGGCATTCGATCAATGACGGCCCGCCGCCCGCGCGCGCCTTGTCGAAGGCGGCCTGCGCGGTGCGATAGACCACGTCGGCGTCGTTGCCGTCGACGATGACGCGCTCGAGCCCGTAGGACGCCGCGCGGTCGCCGGCCGGATGCGGCACCGCCGTCACGTCGCCGATCGGCGTGTATTCCATGTAAAGATTGTTCTCGCAGACGAAGATCACCGGCAGCTTCCACACCGCGGCAAAATTGAGCGCCTCGTGGAAGGCGCCGATATTGGTGGTGCCGTCGCCGAAGAAGCAGACCGAGACGTCCTTCGCACCCTTGTATTGCGCGCGCCAGGCCGCGCCGCAGGCAATCGGCAGGTGCGCGCCGATAATGGCGTAGGACCCCATCACCCCGTGCTCGGCCGAGGTCAGGTGCATGGAGCCGCCCTTGCCGCGCATCAGCCCATTGTCGCGCTGCATCAGTTCACCCAGCACCTTCTCCACGCTCACGCCGCGCGCGAGCGTGTGCGCGTGGCCGCGATAGGTGCAGAAGGACAGATCGCCCGGCTTCATCGCGCCGGCAAAGCCGGCCGCCACTGCCTCCTGGCCGAGCGAGAGGTGGCTGGTGCCCTTGACCAGATTTTGCAGGAACAGGTCGAAGGCGCGCTGCTCGGCCTCCCGGATGACGACCTGGGTCCGGTACAGTTCCAGACGTTTTGCCTCGCCGATGTCGTCGTTCAATCCGGAGCCGGCGGACGCCTGCGCCCGGTCCTTCGCTGTCGCCATGGGATTTCCTCGAAAAACGGCTTTTCGATTTTAGGCGGCGGAACTTAGCGCCTATGATCGCACCGCCGCAACTGGCGTCTTGTCATAGCGGGACGGCGCGAAAGCGCGAGCGCCGGAATGACCCATACTATTCGAGCGGCCCTTCGACCACCCCCTCGCTGGTGGTTGACTTGCCCAACCGGCGTTCCCTGAAAAGAAGATAGAGGCCCGAACCGATGACCACGGCTGCGCCCGCCATGGTCCAGGCATTCGGCACATGGTCGAAAACCAGATAGCCGAAAATAACCACCCAGATCAGTTGGGTATAGATGAAGGGCGACAGCACCGACGCTGGCGCCAGCCGATGGCCGGCGATCAGGCAGAAATGCCCAACGCTGCCCAGGATGCCGGTTCCCAACAGCATCAGGGCGATCGTCCAGTTGGCAGGGGCCTGCCAGACGAAAGGAATGATCGGCAGCATCACCAAAGCGCCGACTGCATTGTTGTAGAACAGCGAGGTCTGGTTGGAATCGACCCGCGATACGATACGCGTGACCACCGCATAGAAGCCGTAACAGATCGTTGCCGCCAGCGAGAGCAGCGCCGCCGGGTGCATGCCGTGAAAGCCGGGCCGCGTGATCAGGAGCACGCCGCCGAAGCCGACGCCGATCGCGGTCCAGCGCCGCCAGCCGATCCGTTCGCCGAGGAGGGGGACCGATGCAATCGCGACAATAAACGGGAACGTGAAGATGATCGACAGGGCTTCGTCGAGCTGCAGCCAGCGCAGCGCCAGGAAATTGAGCGCCGTCGAGCCGACCAGCAGCATCCCGCGCACGATCTGCAAAAGCGGCCGCCGGGTCCGCATCAGGCCGGCATGGGTGAGTGGATTGGAGACGAACAGCGTCAGCACGAAGGCGCTGGTATAGCGCGCCCAGGTCACTTCCAGGCTGTCCATTTGCGTATTGAGATATTTCGCGGTGGTGTCGAGCACGGCGAACAGGGCCACCGCGCAGCACATCAAACCGATGCCGATCATGCGATGCCGCCGCTGCCGCAACGCATCGCTGCCATGACTCATATCGCGCATGCCTGATGATTGTCCCGACGGCCGCGCTTGGTATAGAGGCTTTGCCGGGGCCGTTGCAGCCTCCGCTTCGGGATAGCAGCCATCCGTCCGAGCGCCGATCCCTTTCACACAGGAGCGCCGGATGGGCGGCGTCGCCCTCACACTCTATCTGTTGACCGCCTTCGCCGGCGGGCTGACCAGCGGCGTGGCCGGTTTCGCGCTCGGGCTCGTCGTTTCCGGCGTGTGGCTGCATCTGATGTCGCCGGCCCAGGCCGCGTTCCTGATCGCCGGTTCCGGGCTGGTGACGCAGACCTACGGCATCTGGCAGCTCCGGGGCAGCCTCGACTGGCGCAAAGCCACGCCTTTCATCATAAGCGGTTCCATCGGCGTACCGATCGGCGCGGCGCTCTTGACCGTCATCGATCCCGGCTGGGTAAAAACCGGGATGGGCGTGCTGCTGGTGCTTTATGGCCTGTACGGGCTCGCACGGCCCGCTTTCAAGGCGCCGCAGTCCCGGCTGCCCATCGATCTCGGGGTCGGCATCGCCAATGGACTGATCGGCGGGCTAACCGGCTTGGGCGGCGTGCTGGTGACGCTTTGGTGCCAGGCGCAAGGCTGGCCGAAAGACGCGCAGCGCGCCGTGTTTCAGCCGGTGCTGTTCATCGTTCTCGCCATGAGCGCAGGTTCGCTGGCTTTCGCCGGTGCCCTCAGCGGAGAAACGATAAAACTTTATCTGCTCGGCCTGCCGGCGCTCGTGGCCGGCGCCTGGGTCGGCTTCCGGCTGTATGGAAAGCTCGACGAGGCCGCCTTCCGCAAGGTGATCCTCGTGCTTCTCCTCGTGTCCGGCCTGTCGCTGATCGCTCCAGCCGATGTGCTGAGTTTGATTCTGCCGCCGCACTGAGCTAGTATTTTTTTACGTGGGGCCCGCGGCGGTCGCCCCGCGTTCCCAAGGCTCGCAAGGCCCAAGCACCGCCTCCTTCGTGAACGGAGGAGGCCTATGCTTGGCTATTTCGTTTCCCCGAACGATCTCTGGCAATCAATCGCAACCCCATCGGCGCCGCAAATCGTCGACGTGCGGCGGCGCGAACTGTTTGAACAGTCCCTTCACCTGCTGCCGGGCGCGCTCTGGCGCGATCCCGCCAGATTACCGGAATGGTCCGTCAATCTCGATCGGGCTCGCCGGATCGTCATCGCCTGCAAGAGCGGCCATGAGATCAGCCAATGGGCGGCCGCGCAGTTGCGCGCCGGCGGATTCGACGCGCAGGTGCTGGATGGCGGCTACGAAGCATGGACGGCCGCCGGCTTGCCGCTCGTCACCAAGGCCGAGTTCGAGCGCCTTGCACCGGCCCGGCCAAGTCTATGGGTCACCCGCCGGCGACCGAAGATCGACCGTATCGCGTGCCCGTGGCTGATCCGCCGCTTCCTCGACCCGCAGGCGCGCCTCCTGTTCGTCGATCCGGACGAGGTCGCAAACGTCGCGCGCATGAGCGGCGGCGTGCCGTTCGACATCAAGGATGTGCCGATGAGCCACGAGGGCGACCGCTGCACCTTCGACACCATGCTCAAAACCTTCGGACTCGAAAGCGAGCCAGCGCTGGCGCGGCTCGCGCTGATCGTGCGCGGGGCCGACACCGCGCGCCCGGATATCGCACCGGAAGCAGCCGGGCTGCACGCGGTTTCGCTCGGCCTGTCGGCGCTCGCAGGCGACGACGATCACGGCCTCCTGCGGCACGGATTCCTCGTCTACGATGCCTTGTTCGCCTGGCTGCGCTTTGCGGCCGACGAACGCCACAACTGGCCGATGAGGGCGGCATCATGAAAGTTGCGCCAATGACCGCACCCGCGCCGGCTTTCGCCGAGGCGTTCAAGACCTGGTTCAAGATCGGGTGCCTGTCGTTCGGCGGCCCGGCCGGGCAGATCGCGCTGATGCACCGCATCGTCGTGGACGAGAAAAAGTGGGTGCCCGAGGCGCAATTCCTGCACGCGCTGAACTTCTGCATGCTGCTGCCGGGGCCGGAGGCGACGCAGCTTGCGACCTATGTCGGCTGGGTGCTGCACGGGGTGCGCGGCGGCCTTGCCGCCGGCATCCTGTTCGTGTTGCCCGGCGCCTTCGTCATGTTGGGTCTGAGCCTGCTTTACGTCTTTGGGCGCGGGCTCGGTCCGGTGGACGGCGCGCTGTTCGGGATCAAGGCCGCGGTGCTGGTGATCGTCGTCGAGGCGCTGATCCGCATCGGCAAGCGGGCGCTGAAGTCATCGCTGCTCGTCAACCTCGCCGCGCTCGCCTTTATCGGCATTTTCTTTCTGGCGCTACCGTTTCCCGTAATCGTCGCTGCGGCGGCGCTGATCGGGTACCTCGTGGCGCGGTCGCGCCCCGATCTCATGGGTCTTGCCACGACGGTCGAAGCCTTCGCGGGACCGACCAACGGCCGCTGGCGGCAGGCGCTCATGGCGACGGGGATCGGACTCGCGGCTTGGTGGGCGCCGGTCGCGCTCGCGGCCCTGACGTTTGGTCCAAGTCATGTCCTGGTGTCGATCGGCCTGTTCTTTTCCAAACTCGCCGTCGTCACCTTCGGCGGCGCCTATGCGGTGCTGGCTTACATGGCCCAGCAGGCCGTGGAGAGCCACCACTGGCTTTCCGCGCCCGAAATGGTGGACGGCCTGGGCCTTGCCGAGACCACCCCTGGCCCGCTGATCCTGGTGACGCAATTCGTCGGTTTCCTCGCCGCATTCCGCGAGGCGGCGCCGTTCGCGCCGCTCGCCGCCGGCCTCCTGGGTGCGGCGATGACCACCTGGGTCACTTTTGTGCCCGCCATGCTCTGGATCTTCGCCGGCGCGCCCTTCATCGAGGAACTGCGCGGCAATCGCCGGCTCGCCGGCGCCCTGGCCGCCATTACCGCCGCCGTGGTCGGCGTCATCCTTAATTTGTCGGTCTGGTTCGCGCTGCACGTGCTGTTCGGCAGCGTCACCGAGACGCACTTTGGCCCGCTGCGCTGGTACGCTTTCGATCCGGCCGCGCTCGACCCGCATGTCGCGGTGCTCGCCGTTACCGCCGCATTGCTGGCGTTCCGATTCCATCGCGGCCTGATCGAAGTCGTCGTCGTGATGGCACTGCTCGGCATCGTCACGCGCTGGACGCTGTGACTAGCGTTCCCGCCGCACGGCGCTCTCGTGCCAGCGGCGCAAAGCAAGATGCGATACCGCCGACAAAACAAAGAAGATCGCGACGCCGGCGAGCGACAAGAGCAGCAGCGCCGCGAACATGCGCGAAATGTTGAGCCGGTAGCCGGATTCGGCGATGCGGTAGGCAAGTCCCGAGCCCGCGCCCGCAGAGCCGGCGGCAATTTCCGCCACCACCGCGCCGATCAGCGACAGTCCACCGGCGATGCGCAAGCCCGCCAGCATCTGCGGCAGCGCCGCCGGCAATTTCAGATGCCACAGGACCTGCCAGCGCGACGCCTTGTAGAGATCGAACAGCGCGAGGAGATTGTGGTCGACCGAATTCAGTCCGAGCGTCGTGTTGGCGAGCACCGGGAAGAAGGCCACGATCCAGGCGCAGACCAAAACCGCCAAAGGCTGCGGCAGATAGATCAACAGGAGCGGCGCGATCGCGACGACCGGCGTGACCTGCAAAATGACGGCATAGGGATAGAACGAGTATTCGACCAGCCGCCATTGGTTGAAGGCGACCGCCAGCAGCACGCCGCCGACCGCCGCCAGCAGGAACCCTTCGAAGGTGATCGACAGCGTCACCAGGAGCGAATTCCAGAGCAGCGCACGATCGCCGATCAGCGCGCCGAACACTGCGCCCGGACCGGGCAGCACGTAAGGCGGAATGGCGAAGGCGCGCACCACGAGGTCCCAAGCGAGCAGCACCAGCACGAGCACCAGGATAGGCAAAGCGATGCGGAGCGCGCGCTCGCTCATGACGCGGCTCGCAGGGCTCGAGCCAATGTCTCCGCAACCTCGCGGCAAAAACCGGCATATTCGGCGGACGTGCGAAAGCTTTCGTCGCGCGGATAGCCGGCCGGGATCACGATCTCGGCGAAGACGCGGCCGGGGCGCGGTGTCATCACCACGATGCGTTGCGACAGATAGACCGACTCGAACACCGAATGGGTGACGAAAATCACGGTGCGGCGCAATTCCTGCCACAGGGTCAAAAGATCATCGTTGAGCTTGAAGCGGGTAATCTCGTCGAGCGCCGCGAACGGCTCGTCCATCAGTAGCAGCTCGGGCTCGGTCACCAGCGCGCGCGCGATCGAGGCGCGCATCTTCATACCGCCGGAGAGTTCGCGTGGGTACGCGCCGGCGAATTCGGCAAGCCCGACGCGCTCGAGCGCGCGCGCGACGGCCTGGCGCGCGGGCGCATCGTCGGCATGCGCGAGCTCGAGCGGCAGCCGTACATTGGCCGCGACGTCCGCCCAAGGCATCAAGGTCGGCTCCTGGAATACGAAACCGATATGGCCCGGCCCCGCATCAGCGCCGTCCGCCCATGCGACGGAGCCTTCCGAGGCTTCGCTGAGGCCGGCAATAATGCGCAGCGCCGTCGATTTGCCGCAGCCGGAGGGCCCGAGCAGCGAGACGAATTCCCCGGCGCGCACGTCGAGGCCGAGGCCATCGAGCGCGCGCACGCCGCTGGCGAAGACCTTGCCGACGTCGCGCAGGGAGACGATGGGACTTGTAGGATCGGGAAGCCGCGCCATTTGCTCCGTCATGCCCGGCCTTGTGCCGGGCATCCACGTCTACTTCGATCAACACACTAAAGACGTGGATGGCCGGGACAAGCCCGGCCATGACGAAATTACTTAGACCTGAGGTTCACCCCCACGCCCTTGTTCACGAACTGCAGCGTGTAAGCCTTCTTGTAATCGAGCCCCGCTTTGAGCACGCCGGCGCGCACCATCTTGTCGAAAAAGCTCTTCCAATGCGCGTCGGTCATCGCGCCGATGCCCAGCTTCACCGAATCGCCGGAATCGACGATGCCGTATTCCTTCATCTTGGCGATGGAATAGGCCAGCAAAGCGTCGGTCATTTCCGGGTTCTGCTTCTTGATGAGCGCGTTGCCCGGCCGGCTGTCGCCGTAGATGTAATGATACCAGCCGATGGCGGAGGCATCGACGAAGCGCTGCACCAGATCGGGCCGCTTCTCGACCAGATCGCGCCGCGTCTCGATCAGCGTCGAATAGCTGTCGAACCCCTGGTCGGCGAGCAGGAACACCTTCGGCTTGAAATGGCCTTGGCTCTCGACCGCGAAAGGCTCCGACGTCACATAGCCCTGCATCGCCGAATTCGGATCGGCCAGGAACGGCTGCGGATTGAAGGTATAGGGCTTCACCTTGGAAGCATCGAAGCCGAAGTCGGCCTGCAGCCATTTGAAATAGCTGGCCATGCCTTCCTTGGAGACGAACAAAGTGAGCTTTTTGAGATCGGCGAACTTCTCGGCCTTGCCCGGATGCGCCATCAGCACCTGCGGGTCCTTCTGGAAGCTGGCCGCCACCGCGATGGTCGGGATATCGTGTTCGACCGCATCGAAGGCCTGCAACGAATTGGCACTCATGAAGAAGTCGAGCTTGCCGACCGGCAGCAGAATGCGGTTGTTCACGTTCGGCCCGCCCGGGACAATCTCCACGTCGAGCCCGTATTTCTTATAGGTTCCGTCAGCGAGCGCCTGGTAGTAGCCGCCGTGCTCGGCCTCGGCCACCCAATTGGTGCCGAAACGCACCTTGTCGAGCGGCTGAGCCTGGGCAGCCACCGCCGTCAGCAGCGCGCCTGCAATTACCCCCATTTTGATGAAATTCATAATCCGTCCTCTCGTAGATTCCCGTGAAGATAACGTAAACGCGCCGCAACGGCAGCGGCAAAAGGCCGTCTTTCCGGCTAGAGTGCCGCGAATGCACAGGGGGCAAAAATGGATGCGGACGTCAAGACCGAAGGTTCGGACAAGAAGCTCAACGATCTCGTCGCCGTCACCGTGGTGATATTGTCGGTGCTGCTGGCGGTTGCCAACATCAAGGACACCAATATCGGCCAGGCCATGCAGAAGGCGAAGGCCGATTCGGTCGACGCCTGGGCGGAATATCAGGCCGCGCGCATAAAAATGCATGTGGACGAGAACGGGCTTTCCCAGCTCCGCCTGCTGGAGACGGCCGGCAATTACGACCAGGCGCTCGCCGCCAAGCAGGCGGCCGAATACGAGGCCGACATCAAGAAATATGTCGGGCGCTCGAAGGAAACCCGCGCCAAGGCGGAGCGGCTGGAGAAGGAATACGACCGCCTCAATTTCCGCGACGACCAGTTCGACATGTCGGACGCCTTCATGTCGATCGCTATCGCCGTCGCCGCCGTCGCCGCGCTGGTCGACAAGTTCGCCCTGCTCTATCTCGCCTGGGCCTCAGGCCTCGCGGGCTTAAGCTTCTGGATCGCGGGTTTCACCGGGCTCAATTTCCGTCCCGAATGGCTGGCACAATTGCTGGGGACCTGAGCCCGGCGGCAAATGGTTGCATCCGCAATTGCCGCCCGCGACATCCGGCGGCTTGTCTTGGGCGTCCGGTTTTGCATTGATTACAAAAAAGCGATGCCGCCTTCGAGACCGTAAACCGGCACGGTCCGGGACGTGCAGAAATATCTGTCGATGACTGGTGCATTTAATTTACGGCGGGTGAGGCCTGCGTGCCCCGGACACGACGCAGTACGGGGCGATAGCGCAGTGGTGCAGCGCTGATCTGGGGCCCCGGTTAAGCAAGCGGGATCCCGAGTCTGCAGCGCACCACTTCGCGCTGCGCTGCACCCGGGACACGCTAAGCGCCCGCCGCCTCCACGCTCATCGCCAGCACGCGGGCGACATGCAGCGCTTCGCGCGCCGTGCCGTCGTGGATCTGGTGGCGGCAGGAGGTGCCGTCGGCGACGATCAGCACATCGGCCGGCGCTTGGCGCACCGCCGGCAGCAGCGAGAGCTCACCCATCTTGAGCGACACGTCGATGGTCGCGGCATCGTAGCCGAACGAGCCCGCCATACCACAGCAGCTCGACTCGACGGTCGCGACGCTCAATTCGGGAACGAGATCGAGCACGCTTTGCACCGCGCCCATGGCGTCGAACGATTTCTGGTGGCAATGGCCGTGCAGCAGCGCTTTTTTCCGCAGCGGACCGAGCGGCAGCGCGAGGCGGCCCGCCTTGTGTTCGCGCGCAAGGAATTCCTCGAACAGCAAGGCGTTCGCCGCCAGAGCCTCGGCCGCCTCGCCTTTCATGAGCGCCGGCAGTTCGTCGCGGAACCCGAAAAGGCAACTCGGCTCCAGACCGACCACCGGCACGCCGCGCGTGACGTAAGGCGCCAGTGCGTCGAGCGAGCGCTGCATCTCGTGGCGTGCTTCGTCGATCGCGCCGACCGAGAGAAACGTACGGCCGCAGCAGAGCGGACGGTCGCTGCCGTCCTTCGGCACGGCCGCGTGCAGGCGATAGCCGGCAGCGGCGAGCACGCGCCGCGCGGCGTCGAGATTCTCGCGCTCGAAATAGCGGTTGAAAGTGTCGGCGAACAGCACGACCTCTTTGCCCCCTCCCTGACCCTCCCCCGCAAGCGGGGGAGGGAAATCGGAGGCGGCGTCATCGCGATAAACATCCCGCCGCCATTTCGGCAGGCTGCGTCTGGCGCTGAACCCGGCAATCGCCTCCGACAATTTCGCCGCCCCCGGCAAGGCATCGCGCAAATTCACCAGCCATGAAAAATGGGCCGCGTAAGGCGCATAGCGCGGCAGGTAACCGACCAGCCGGTCGTGCAGCGAAAGCCCGTGCTTTGCGGCACGCGCGGCCTGAACCTCGATCCTCATGCGTGCGATGTCGACGCCGGTCGGGCATTCGCGCCGGCAGGCCTTGCAGGAGACGCAGAGCGAAAGCGTTTCCGCCATCTCATCGGAGGAAAGCGCGTCCGGCCCGAGCTGGCCGGTGACGGCGAGCCGCAGCGTGTTGGCGCGGCCGCGCGTCACGTCGCGCTCGTCGCGGGTGACGCGGTAAGACGGGCACATCACACCGCCCGCCAGCTTCCGGCAGGTGCCGTTGTTGTTGCACATCTCGATCGCGCCCTGGAAACCGCCGCCCGTGCCGGGATATTGCGACCAGTCGAGCCGCGTCTCGAGGTCGAGGCCGCGATAGCCAGGCTTGTAGCGGAACAGTTCGCGCGTATCGAACTTGGGCGCGCGCACGATCTTGCCGGGATTGTAGAGCCCGTTCGGATCGAAGCGGTCCTTCACCTGTTCGAAGGCGCGCGCGAGGCGCGAACCGAACATCGGCTCGTTGAATTCGGAGCGCACCAGGCCGTCGCCATGCTCGCCGGAATGCGAGCCCTTATATTCGCGCACCATGGCGAAAGCCTCTTCGGCGATCGCGCGCATGGCCCGCACGTCCTTCTCCTGACGCAAATTGAGGATCGGCCGCACATGCAGGCAGCCGGAGCCGGCATGCGCGTACCAGGTACCGCGCGTGCCGTGCTTCTCGAAAACTTGCGTGAGCCGGCTGGTGTAATCGGCGAGATGCTCGAGCGGCACCGCGCAATCCTCGACGAAGGAGACCGGTTTGCCCTGCTCCTTCATCGACATCATGATGTTGAGACCGGAGGTGCGCACCTCGGTGATGGCGGCCTGCAGGCCGCCGTCGAGCACTTCGACCACGCCACCCCATTTGGCACCGCTTCTGTCCCAGCCGAAGCCGAGATCGCCCATCGCTTCTTTGAGCCGTTCGAGGCGGCGCAGGTTTTCATCGTGATCGTCCTCGCCGAACTCGACCAGCAGGACCGCCTCCGGCTCCCCGCGCACGAACTGCTCGAGCGTCGGCCGGAAAATCGCGATCTGGCGCGCCAGTTCGATCATGGTGCGGTCGATCAGTTCGACCGCGATCGGCTTCAGTCGCACCAGATGCTGCGCGGCGTCCATCGCCTCGTAGAAGCTGCCGAAATGGCAGGCGCCGACCGCGCGGCGGCCGAGCAGCGGCGACAGTTTGAGCTCGATGCGAGTCGAGAAGGCGAGCGTGCCCTCCCCGCCCACCAGCACATGGGCGAGATTGACGTTGTTCTTCCCCGGCACCAGCGCATCGAGATTATAGCCGCCCACGCGCCGCTGCACATTTGGGAAGCGGGCGACGATCTCGTCGGCCTCGCGCGCGCCGATGGCGAGCAGGTCCTGCGCGAGCGGGCGCAGCGGCTCCGGCACGTCCGCGAGGTCGCCGCCGATCGGTCCGAAATGGCCGAGCGTCCCGTCCGCCAGGATGGCGTCGATCGAGATCACGTTGTCGCGCATGGTGCCGTAGCGCAACGAGCGCCCGCCGCAGGAATTGTTGCCGGCCATGCCGCCGATGGTGGCGCGGGAAGCGGTCGAGATGTCGACCGGAAACCAGAGGCCGTGAGCTTTAAGCTGCCGGTTGAGGTCGTCGAGCACGATGCCCGGCTCGACGGTGCAGCGCGCGCCCTTGACGTCGAGATCGAGGACGCCGGTGAGATATTTCGAGCAGTCGATGACGAGCGACTCACCGACCGTCTGACCCGATTGCGAGGTGCCGCCGCCGCGCGGCAGCACGGTGACCCCCTCGGCACGCGCGAGCGCGATCGCCCGATCGGCTTCCTCGATCGTGCGGGGGACGACCACGCCCAAGGGCGCGATCTGATAGTGGGACGCGTCGGTCGCATAGCGCCCGCGGGTAAAGGCATCGAACCGCACGTCCCCGCTCAATTCGGCCTTCAGCCGCCGTTCCAGGCCCGGTCTGATCACCGCCACCGCTTGCGTCCTTCTCGGATCCGTACCGGCCTATTCATGGCGGACTTATCTGATGTGCGGAAAACCGCTTGACCGCAATGTTGCATTCATAGTTCAACGCCACAAGCGCCGCTCCTGGCCGGGGCCCGCGCCGTGGTCCGCCCACGAAAACCCTTAAAAGGCCGCGGTTTAGGAGCTGCTCCTATGGTTAAGAATACTTCGCGCGTCCCCGGGCGCCACGCCCTGCATATTCCCGGCCCGACGCCGGTCCCCGACCGTATCCTGCGGGCGATCGACACGCCCATCATCGACCACCGCGGTCCGGAATTCTCCAAGCTCGCCAAGCGCTGCCTCGACGGCATCAAGACGATCTTCAAGACCACCAACCCGGTGATCATCTACACCGCGACCGGCACCGGCGCCTGGGAAGGCGCGCTGGTCAACACGCTGTCGCCCGGCGACCGCGTGCTGATGGTGGAGACCGGCCAGTTCGCGAACCAATGGAAGACCATGGCGGAGCGGCTGGGCCTGAAGCCCGAATTCATCAAGACCGATTGGCGCCAGGGCCTCGACCCCAATGTGATCGAAACGGCGCTGCGCGCGGACAAGAACAAGGAGATCAAGGCAGTCTGCGTGTTGCACAACGAGACCTCGACCGGCGCGCTGACCCCAATCGCCGAGGTCCGCAAAGCGATCGACGCCGCCGGCCATCCGGCGCTGCTGATGGTCGACACCATCTCCTCGCTCGCCTCGGCCGACTATCGCCACGACGAATGGGGTGTCGATGTCACCGTCGGCGGCTCGCAGAAAGGCCTGATGCTGCCGCCCGGCATGTCGTTCAACGCGGTGAGCGACAAGGCGCTCGCCGTCGGCAAGACCTCGAAAATGACGAAGTCGTTCTGGGCCTGGGACGACATGCTGAACATGAACAAGGTCGGTTATTTCCCCTACACGCCGGCGACGCCGATGTTGCAGGGGCTGGCCGTCGCCATCGATATGCTGCACGAGGAAGGCCTCGACAATGTGTTCGCCCGCCATGCCCGACTGGCGGAAGCCACGCGCCGCGCAATCGGCGGCTGGGGCCTGGAGAATCTCAACAAGAACGCCAGCCAGTATTCGCCGACGCTGACTGCCGTCATGCTTCCCGACGGCCACAACGCCGACCAGTTCCGCGCGCTCGCACTGGAGATCTTCAACATCTCCTACGGCGCGAGCTTCGGCGCCTATGCGGGCAAGTATTTCCGCATCGGCCACCTCGGCGACATCAACGACACCATGCTGATGGGCGGCCTCGCCGCCACCGAAATGGCGCTTCAGCTCGCCGGCGTGCCGATCAAGAAGGGCGGCGCGCAGGCCGCGATGGACTACCTGGTCTCCGCCCACGGCGGCGCCAAGAAGCAGGCGGCGGAGTAGACGGCTGCCACAAACCACGACGTGTAGTGGCCGGCCTTGCGCCGGCCGTCTCGTTTAGAATGGCACGGCGGCGCCGATCCGCAACACATGCGCGACGAAACCTGTAATCGCCCGCAGCGTCGCTTCGGGCGCTTCACGTTGCGGCGAGTGCCTGGCGCCGGATAGCAGCGCGACCTCGACCGGGCAGTAGCATTCGCGCTCGGCCGCCTCGATCTGCTTTACGGTGCCGTACTGGTCGTTCTCGCCCTGCACGATCAGCGTGGGCACGCGGATATAGGCGAGCTCACCGGTGATATCCCATTGGCGGAAACCGGGATCGAGCCAGGCCCCGTTCCAACCGAGGAAGGCGCTGTCGACGTTTTTGTGCCAGCGCGCCAACCGCGGCTTCAAATCGCCGGTCTCGTAGGCCTTGCGCGCCTCGACGATCGAGGCAATGCCGGAGTCCTCGGTGAAGAAATGCGGCGCGATCAGCACGAGGCCGCCGACGCGGTGATCCTGATGCGTGCCGGCATAGATCGCGGCGATCGAGGCGCCGTCGCTGTGGCCGAGCAACAGCCCGCGCCTGAAGCCGATCGCATCGAGCAAAGCCGGCAGCACGTCGCGCGCCTCGTCGTGCATGTAAGTGAGCGGGCGCGGCAGCGCGACCGGGCTCGATTGCCCGTAGCCGGCGCGCGAATAGACGAAGACGCCGAGGCCGGTCGCCTGGTGCAGCCGGTCGGGAAAATCGCTCCACAACCCGACGCAGCCGAGCCCTTCATGCAGCATGACGATGGTCGGCGCGGCATCGGGGCGCGGACCGATCATGCGGTACTCGAGGCTGTGCGGACCGATGGAGAGGAAGCCGGAGTCGTCTAATTTCACGCTATCCATTCTCCTTGGCGTCATCGTCCGCGAAGGCGGACGATCCAGTAATCCCGCGAGTGAGAATATAACTGCTGCGGTGGTTACTGGATGCCCCGCCTTCGCGGGGCATGACATTCAAAGATCGCCTTCCGCCCTCAACTTGAATCGCTGGATTTTCCCGGTCGCCGTCTTCGGCAGGTCGACGCGGAACTCGATCCAGCGCGGATATTTGAACGGCGCCAGCTTCTGCTTGACGTGGTCCTGCAACGCTTCGACCAGATCCTCGGTTGCCTTGTCCGGCACCTTGAGCACCACGAAGGCCTTGGGCTTCACCAGCCGCTCATCGTCGAACCAGCCGACTACCGCCGCCTCCAGCACGTCGGGGTGCGAGGCGAGCGCGGCCTCGACCTCGAAGGGCGAGACATACATGCCCGAAACTTTCAGCATGTCGTCGGCGCGGCCGCAACAGACGTAATAACCGTCCGCGTCTTGGATGTATTTGTCGCCCGATCGCGTCCATTCGCCCTGGAAGGTCGAGCGCGACTTCTCGCGGTTGTTCCAATACATGATCGCGGAAGTGGGCC
>JAKAHJ010000023.1 GCA_021815055.1 Pseudomonadota bacterium
ATCTGAGTTCGTCCGCCACTTCGCTGATCGTGCGGAATGCGTCCGGCGCCTTGTCGTCCAAAGCGGCCCCACCTTCTGCTGTTAAAAAACGCGCTACCGAACGAGACGCTTTACTCTTCGTCGATATCGGCGACGGCGTGGCCGTTGATGCGATGCTTGAGGATCGCCGATGGTTTGAACACCATCACGCGCCGCGGCGAAATAGGAACTTCCTTGCCGGTCTTGGGGTTACGTCCAATGCGCTGGCCTTTCTTGCGCACGACGAACGAGCCGAACGAGGAAAGCTTCACCGTCTCGCCGCGCTCGAGGCAGTCGGTGATCTCTTTGAGCACCGATTCCACAAGTGTAGCCGATTCTGTGCGCGAGAGACCTACCTTCTGGTAGACCGCCTCGCACAAGTCCGCCCGCGTCACTGTCTTACCGGTCATCGCCTGCCCTGCCCCCGGCGAGGTATCCCGCTGAATTATCAAACGTTATTAGTATGATGCAGGCGGGTCAACGGGAAATCGGCCGAAGGCGCGAACTCAGTGAGCCGCCATCTACCACCGCAAAAGCGCCGATCCCCAGGTGAATCCCCCGCCCATGGCTTCCAGCAGGATCAGGTTTCCCCGCCGGATGCGCCGGTCCGCCACCGCGTCCGCCAGTGCGAGCGGGATCGATGCCGCCGAGGTGTTGCCGTGGCGGTCGACCGTGATGACGACCTTTTCCGGCGAAATGCCGAGCTTGTGCGCGGATCCATCGATGATCCTCTTGTTGGCCTGGTGCGGCACGAACCAGTCGATGTCGCCGGCATTCAGGCCGGTCGCATCGAAGGCGTCATGGATCACGTCGGTGATCATGGCGACCGCGTGCTTAAAGACCTCGCGGCCCTCCATGCGCAGATGGCCGACGGTCTGCGTCGATGACGGCCCGCCGTCTACATAAAGTTTGGCCTGGTGGCGCCCGTCGGAGCGCAAATGGGTGGTCAGGAGCCCGCGATCCGCATTGGTGCCGGTGCCCTCCTGCGCTTCCAGGACCAGCGCCCCGGCGCCGTCGCCGAACAGGACGCAGGTGGTGCGGTCGTTCCAATCGAGGATGCGGGAAAAAGTCTCCGCCCCGACCACCAGCGCGCGCTTGTAGATGCCCGCGCGCAGAAGCGAGTCCGCCACCTGCAGACCATAGACGAAGCCCGAGCAGACCGCCTGCAGGTCGAAGGCGGCGCCATGGTTGATGCCGAGGCGCGCCTGTACCGCGACCGCGGTGGCGGGAAAGGTGTAGTCCGGCGTGGCCGTCGCCAGCACGATCAGGTCGATCGAACTCGCATCGACATGGGCGTGATCGAGCGCGGCGCGCGCCGCATTATAGGCGAGGTCTGAGGTCATCTCGCCGGGCGCTGCGATATGGCGCTCGCGGATGCCGGTGCGCTGCACGATCCACTCGTCGGTTGTTTCGACCGAGCGGGCGAGCTCGTCATTGCTGAGAATTCGTGCCGGGAGATAGGATCCGCAGCCAAGCACAACCGAACGCAGCATGGTCACGAGGCCGCCCCGCCGGCGAGCCGCGCGGCCATGGTTGCGCCGGCCTTCAGGTCGCCCGCCAAGGATTGGCCGATCTTGGCGAGCAGTTCGTAGCGGACCATGTCGTAACCCATGTCGATTGCGGAAGCGGTGCCCTCGGCATCGGCGCCGCCATGGCTCTTTATGACGATGCCGTTGAGGCCGAGGAAGACGCCGCCATTGGATTTACGCGGGTCCATTTTGTCGCGGAGCGTGCGGAAGGCCTGGCGCGCCAGCAGATAGCCGAGGCGCGACGCCCAGGTGCGATTCATCGCCGCCCTGAGATATTGGGCGAGCTGCTGCGCGGTGCCTTCGGCGGTCTTCAGCGCGATATTGCCGGCAAAGCCCTCGGTGACGACCACGTCCACGACGCCCTTGCCGATGTCGTCGCCTTCGACGAAGCCGTAATAGTCGAAATGGGGGAAGTTGCCCTCGCGCAGCATGCGGCCGGCCTCGCGCACCTGCTCCAGCCCCTTCACTTCCTCGACCCCGATATTGAGAAGTCCGACGGTCGGCCGCTCGATATCGAACAGCACGCGCGCCATGGCGCCGCCCATCGCGGCGAGATTCATGAGATGGGCCTCGTCGCCGCCGATCGTAGCGCCCACATCGAGCACCACGGACTCGCCCTTGAGCGTCGGCCAAAGCGCCGCGATCGCCGGGCGCTCGATGCCCTCGATCATCCGGAGGTTGAAGCGCGCCATGGCCATCAGCGCGCCGGTGTTGCCGGCCGAGACCACCACATCGGCCTCGCCGTTTTTCACCGCGTCGATAGCGAGCCACATCGAGGACTTCCAGCGCCCGTAGCGCAACGCCTGGCTCGGCTTGTCGTCCATCCGGATCGCCACATCCGTATGCACGACTTTGGACCGCGCCTTCAGGCGCGGCAGGCCCGCGAGCACCGGCTCCAACAGGGCGCCGTCGCCGATCAGGAGATATTCGATTTCCGGATGCCGGGTGAGCGCGATGTCGGCGCCCGGCAGGGTGATCGCGGCCCCATGGTCGCCGCCCATAGCGTCTAGCGCGATGCGGACTTTATCCGGCATGGGTCGACCTCGGCGGCGTCAGCGCCGGCGGTTCGTTCGCTGGGTTTCTCGGCACGGGCCGGACCTTAACCGCTTGGACGGGCGACACAAGCCGGTTCTGTACCTGCGCCACGGCTTGCCCACCGCTCACGACGCGCCGTCGCCGGGGCGCTTTTTCAGCGCCGCCAGCGCGGCAAAAGGGTGCCCGCCCTCGTCCGCGAGTTTGGGCGGGGCGAAAGTCGCGCCCGGCTTGCGCGGATAGGGATCGATGCCGAGAACCATGAATTCGGTCGCGAGCGCGCCGAGATCGACCGTGCCGCCGACGAGCGGCTCCGGCCCCTCTTCCTCGGTTTCACCATGACGCCCGGCCGTTTCGCTGGCCGCCGCTTCGCCTTCCGGCGGCAGCGGCGCGAAGGTGACGTCGACCGGTTCGTCGATCTCGCTCTCGATCGGCTCCAGGGTGACCACGCAGGTCTGCCCGACCAGCGCCGTCACCCAGCCGCGCACGTGAACCGACGCACCGCGCCGCTCCAGGTCGAAAACAGCCGACACCCGCGGCAGGTCACGCAGACCGGCGAATTTCGTCAGTTCGCCGCGGACCGCTTCCGGCGGTTGCAAATCGAGGTGCAGCCCGGTCTCCGGAATATCCTGGATGGCGACCGGTGCACTCCATGGGCTGTTGGCTTTATTCATAATTGCCAGTCTCTTAGCGCAGAGTCCTTATATGTCGCGACAACAGCCTCGGGATCCGGAAAGGCAAGCACCCCTTGGGCGAGGGCGGCGGCATCCTGAGCGGCGAGGTCGCGCGTCGTGCGCCGGATATAAGCGGCCAGAAGCTCGGCCGCACCCGCCGGCGCCGAACCTCCGTAGATATTGCGGGTGACGGCCTCCAGCAGCGCGCGGTCGCCGTCCGTGTCCAAAGCCTGCCGGTAGGCCTGGGCCCGGCCATAGAAGGCCTCGCCGATGCGCCGCATCTCCTTGGGCACTTTGAGGTCGCTGATACCCATTTCCCGCAAATTATCGTCCATGTCCCGGCAGAATCGGTCGAAAACGCCCTGCCCCAGCTCGGCCAGGGCCGGGTCCTGCAACAGGCGGCCGCTCACCAGCGCAAGGTGCAGGATCAGCAGGTCGAAACGGCCGTTAACCGTATCGGCGACGGCATAATCGCGGTAGAAACAGGGCCTTCGCGCCTGCGCCACGATCATGCCATACAGGGCGGAAATGGTGCCGGTCGGACGGTTCCGGCGAAACAGGGGAAAGATCATCGGTTTGTGTCTGGGCGCGATCGCAGTTTGCGCGCGGTTACGTCATGGGCTCGGCCGATGCAAGACGTAAAAATGGGAACTTCGCCTTTGGGGCTCAGCATCAGACATCCTCGCAAGGGCGCGCTGCGCTTCGCGCTTGCCGTTTCCGCCGCGCTCGCGCTTGGCGCCTGCGGCGGCATGACCGAGACCTTGCAGCGCGGCTATGTCCTGCCGGAAGGCGCGCTCGAGCAGATTCCGGTCGGTTCCACCCAGGACCAGGTCCTGCTCGTGCTCGGCACGCCTTCTACCGTCGCCACCGTGAGCGGCGAGGCCTTCTACTACATTTCGCAGAAGGCCCAGCGCAGCGCCGCCTTCATGCCGCACCAGATCGTCGACCAGCGCGTCGTCGCGGTCTATTTCGACAAGGACCGCCGCGTGGTGAAGCTCGCCAATTACGGCATCAAGGACGGCAAGATCTTCGACTTCTATTCCAAGACCACGCCCGCCGGCGGCCAGGAACTCAATTACCTGCGCGGCATCTTCAAGGGCATGATGCTGCGCTTGTAACCCGCCGCGATCCGCCGGGCCCATCCCGGGCGAGCCTTCTAGTTCAGCGGCACCAGGAAACGCTCGGTATAGACGCCTTCGAGCGAGCCGTCCTGATCGCGCGACGTCCAGGCCGCCATGAAATTGCCGGCGGAAGCGGCCGCGACCGCGGGCTGCCACTGGTCTTTGGCTGTGGTCGTGTTGACCAGGAATTCGGCATTGGCTTTGGCGCCCGCGGCGTTGAACGCCTGCGCATAGACGCCCTTGCCGGAGCCGTCCTGCGGAAGCGAGGTCCACAGCACCACGAAGCCGCCGTCGGCGAAAGCCGCGACCTGCGGCTGCCACTGGTTGTTTGCGGTGAAGGTGTTGACGCGCAGCTCGCCACCATTCCTGGCGCCGGTCGATTTGAAGCGTTGCATGTAAATGCCGAGACCGGAGCCGTCCTGCAGAGCGGACTGCCATACAACGACAAAGCCGCCGTCGTTCGTGCCGGTGGCCGAGGGCAACGACTGATCCTTGACCGTCACCGTGTTGACGCGCAGTTCAGGACCGGCGGGTTTGCCCGACGCATCGTAACGCTGCGCATAGATGCCGAGACCGTTGGCGTCCGGGCCCTGCCAGACGACAACGAAAGCGCCAGCGTCGAGCGCGGCAACTGCGGGCGCCGATTGCGGGCCGGCCGTGCTCTTGTTGACCTTGAACTCGGCGCCCGCCGGCTTGCCCTTGGCGTCATAACGCTGCGCATAAATCCCGAGGCTCGATTTGTCCTGTCCGTTGCTCGTCCACGCGACCACGAATCCGCCGTTTGTGAGCGCCGCGATCGCGGGCTGGGCCTGCACACTGACGGTCGTGGTATTGACGCGAAATTCCTTCCCCGCCTTCGCCCCATTGGCCTTGAACGCCTGCGCGAAGATTCCAGAGCCATTGCCGTCCTGGCCGTCGGACTGCCAGACCGCGACGAAATTGCCGCCGGTGAGCCCGGCGATCTTGGGCAGGGTCTGATTGCCCGCGGTGAACGTGCTGACGTGAATTTCACCGCCCTGTTTCACGCCATCGGCGTTATAGCGCTGGCCGTAGACGCCAAACTTGCTGCCGTCCTGTCCGTTCGAGGCCCACACCACGAAGTAGCTCCCATTCTTGAACCGCGCGATCGCGGGGAACTGCTGCGCACCGGCGCTGAACGTGTTGGAGCCTGTGTCGGCGCCGATCAGCTTGGCTGACACGCTGACAGACGTTGTATTCGAGCTGCTCTTGAACTGGCTGTCGCCGCTGTAGTTGGCGGTGACATTATGCGTCCCGATGGTCAGCGCGGCCGTCGACAAACTGGCTTGGCCCGACGAGACCGCACCGGATCCGAGCGTGGCCGCGCCGTCTTTGAAGGTGACCGTGCCGGCCGGCGTCCCGGCCGCCGGCGCGGTGACGCCGAGCGTCGCGGTGAACAGGATCGCCTGCCCCGGCTTCGACGGATTGGGCGCACCGCTCACGCTCAGCGTGGTCGCGCCCTTGCCGACCGTCTGACCGAGATCGGCCGAGGTGCTGCCGAAATATTTGCCGTCGCCGTTATAGACCGCGACGATGGTGTGATCGCCGGCGCTCAGGTTTGCGACGGCGTATTGCGCGGTATTGCCATTCATGTTGACGACGTTGTTCGGCGGGCTCGCGCCGTCGATGGTGAAAGTCACCGTGCCGGTCGCGTCGCTCGGCGTCACCGTCGCGGTGAAGGTGACGCTTTGGCCACGCAGGCTCGGGCTGACCGAGGCGCCGACGCTGACGGTGGAGCCCACCTTGTTGACCGTCTGGGTCAGGGCCGCCGACGTGCTGGCGCTGTAAGTGCCGTCGCCGCCGTATTCCGCGGTGATGCTGTGGCTGCCGGCCGCGAGCGCACTGGTCGCGAAGCTGGCGTGCCCGTAAAGCAGGCCCGTGAAGCCCGTCACGGGCACCGGGGCCGAACTGTCATCCGTCGTGTTGTTGCCGAGTTGACCATACCAGCGATTCTGGCCCCAGCACTTGGCAGCACCGGTATTCATCAGTGCACAGGTGTGAGCGTAGCCCGAGCCGATCGCCACGACCCCGCTGCTCAGTCCAACGACATCGACCGGCGTGTAGCGGTCGGTCGTCGAGTTATCGCCCAGTTGCCCATAGGCATTGGAACCCCAACACTTTACCCCGCCGGCGCTCGTTAAGGCGCAATTGTGAATGCCGTCCGGTGCTGCCGCAAGAGCGACGACCCCGCTGCTGAGGCCGACAACATCGACCGGGATCGTGCTACCGTAGTAACTTACCGAATTGTTGCCGAGCTGCCCAGAGCCGTTATTGCCCCAGCATTTGACTCCTCCCGCGCTGGTGACCACGCAGTTTCCGTTCGCCGTCGACGCAATCGCCACCACGCTGCTCGACAGGCCGATGACGTCGACCGGGACCTGACTATCCGTGCTTGAATTATTGCCGAGTTGGCCGAAGAAGTTCGCTCCCCAGCACTTCACGCCCCCTGCTCCGGTCAGCGCACACGTGTGGCTCGGGCCGGCGGCAACGGCCGCGACGCCAGCGGTGAGGCCGGTGACATCGACGGGGTTGGAAAGACTGTGCGTCGTCGAACCATCGCCGAGTTGGCCGTAGCTGTTAACGCCCCAGCACTTCGCGCCGCCCGCGCTAGTCACGACGCAGTCATGCGACCAGCCGCTTGCGAGAGCCACAACGCCGCTGCTCAAACCGGCGACGTCAACCGGTACAAGACTATCGTAGCCGCCCCAGCATTTTACGGCGCCTGCATCGGTGAGCGCGCAACTGTGGAAGCGCCCGGCCGAGATCGCGGAAACGCCGCTGCTTAAACCCACGACATCGACCTGGACATGGCTGTCGGTCGACGAGTTGTTGCCGAGCTGGCCCGCATCGTTGGCGCCCCAGCACTTGACGCCGCCTGCGCTCGTGACCGCACAGCTATGGCCGTTGCCGCCCGCAACCAGCTTGCCTGCTCCGGTCGTGTGCAATGCCCCGCTGCCGAGCGTCGTCGTGCCATCCTTGAACGTGACCGTGCCGGTGGGATCGGATGCGCCCGGCCCCGTTACCGTAGCGGTGAAGGTGACCGATTGGCCGACCCGGCTCGGATTGAGCGACGACTGGATCGTCGTCGTCGATGATGCCGCCTGCGCTGTGCCGCCCGCGCCGGCGAATAGCGAAAGCAATGCCGCGGCCAAAAGCCGCGCAAATCCGCGCCGCCCGTCTATTTTCCCCACACCCACGACAGCCCCCCTTGTCGTTCGCGTGAGCTATTGTGCAGGACATGCGCGGTCGGCGCGCCCCCCAAATGGGGTACGAGCATAGAAAAAACCCCGCGGGGGGAACCGCGGGGCTGTTCAGATTCATCGAACGCCGATGCTCAGTGCGCCAGCACCGCGAGCAGCAAAAGCGCGACGATATTGGTGATCTTGATCATCGGGTTCACCGCCGGTCCCGCCGTGTCCTTGTAGGGGTCGCCGACGGTGTCGCCGGTCACCGCGGCCTTATGGGCGTCCGAGCCCTTGCCGCCGTAATGGCCGTCCTCGATGTATTTCTTGGCGTTGTCCCAGGCGCCGCCACCCGAGGTCATCGAGATGGCGACGAAGAGACCCGTGACGATGACACCCAGGAGCATCGCGCCGAGCGCCGAGAAGCCGGCCGACTTGCCGGCCGCCCCGCCGCCCGCGACCAGATAGATCGCGAAGTAGCAGACGATCGGCGACAGCACCGGCAAGAGCGACGGCACGATCATTTCCTTGATCGCCGACCGGGTCAGCAGGTCGACGGCGCGGCCATAGTCCGGCTTCGACGTGCCCTTCATGATGCCGGGGTTCTCGCGGAACTGGCGGCGCACTTCCTCGACGATCGATTGCGCCGCACGGCCGACCGCGGTCATGCCGAAAGCGGCGAACAGATAGGGCAGCAGGCCGCCGAACAGAAGGCCGACCACGACGTAGGGGTTCTTCAGCGAGAAATCGAGCTGAACGCCCTGAAAATAGCCGGCGCCGGTCTTGGTGAAGAAGTCGAGGTCCTGGTTATAGGCCGCGAACAAGACCAGCGCGCCGAGCCCCGCCGAACCGATGGCATAGCCCTTGGTGATCGCCTTCGTGGTGTTGCCGACCGCGTCGAGCGCGTCGGTCGACTTGCGCACCTCCTTCGGCAGGCCGGCCATTTCGGCAATGCCGCCGGCATTGTCGGTGACCGGGCCGAAGGCGTCGAGCGCGACGATCATGCCGGCGAGCGCCAGCATGGTGGTGACCGCAATCGCGATGCCGAACAGGCCGGCGAGGTTATAGGTGACCAGGATGCCGGCGATGATGACGAGCGCGGGCAGCGCGGTCGCCTCCATCGAGACGGCGAGACCCTGGATCACGTTGGTGCCGTGGCCGGTGACCGAAGCCTGCGCGATCGACTTGACCGGGCGATAGTCGGTGCCGGTGTAGTATTCGGTGATCCAGATGATCAGGCCGGTGACGATGAGGCCGACGACGCCGCAGAGATAGAGCGTCGTGCCGGTATAGGTCTTGGCTTCGCTCGCGATCGCCGTGGCGAAGCCTTGCGGCAGCACGAGTGCGATGACGCCGGCGATGCCGATGAGCGACAGGATGCCGGTCACGATCAGGCCCTTGTAGAGCGCGCCCATGATCGACTGCGAGGCCGGCAGCTTGACGAAGAAGGTGCCGATGATCGAGGTGATGATGCAGACGCCGCCGATGGCGAGCGGCAGGATCATGGTCGGCAGCAAGAGCGGCGTGCCCTTGAAGAAGATCGCCGCCAGAACCATGGTGGCGACCGTGGTCACCGCATAGGTCTCGAACAGGTCGGCCGCCATGCCGGCGCAGTCGCCGACATTGTCGCCGACATTGTCGGCGATAGTCGCCGGGTTGCGCGGATCGTCTTCCGGAATGCCGGCTTCGACCTTGCCGACCATGTCGCCGCCGACATCGGCGCCCTTGGTGAAGATGCCGCCGCCGAGACGGGCGAAGATCGAGATCAGCGAGGCGCCGAAGCCGAGCGCGACGATGGCGTCGATCACCACGCGGTCATTGGGCGCTTTATGCAGGCTGCCGGTGAGGAAGCCGAAATAGAGCGTGACGCCGAGCAGCGCGAGGCCCGCGACCAGAAGTCCGGTGATGGCACCGGCCTTGAAGGCGATGTCGAGGCCGCCCGCCAGCGACTTGGTCGCGGCTTGCGCCGTGCGCACATTGGCGCGCACCGACACGTTCATGCCGATGAAGCCGGCCGCGCCCGAGAGCACGGCGCCGACGGCGAAGCCGACGGCCACCAGCCAGCCCAGCGTGAAGCCGATGATGACGAAGATCGCCACGCCGACGACGCCGATGGTGGCGTATTGGCGCTTGAGATAGGCCTGCGCGCCTTCGCGCACGGCGGCGGAAATTTCCTGCATGCGGGGCGTGCCGGCGTCGGCCCCGAGCACCGAGCGGGTGGCCCAGATGCCGTAGACGATGGCGAGCACGCCACAGGCGACGATCAACCACAATGTAGTCATGGTGATTCCAACCTCGATTGATTTTAGGGCTGGCGGGGAAACGCCCCCGTCCGGCGCCAGGGAGCGTCGAGGATGGCCGCTTGAAAGGGCGCTTCACCCCGACCGGAAAGCGGGCGGATATAGCCAAAAAAAGGGGCGTATTGCAACGCGGAAAAGCCCCTGCCGCTTTGTTGCACACCGGAACCGGGCATGGAGCCATAGTTCCGCCTGCCGTTTGCGCCGTCGGGGCGAGGGCTCGCCCGGCTGTCCTACACCGCTTCAGCGCGCGTTCGTTCGCGTAAGCTGAGCCACAACAGGAGAGCGCCGGCCAGGAACACGGTCGGGAACACAACCTCGTTGATCGTATCCCAGCCGAACACCGCCAGGATCTGGCCCGACGAGAACGACGCCACCGCCATGCTGCCGAAGATCAGGAAATCGTTGAACGCCTGCACCTTGTTGCGCTCCGCTGCGAGATAGCAGCCCGTCACCATGGTGGTGGCGCCGATGAAGGCTAAATTCCAGCCGATGCCGAGCAAAATGAGCGCGGTCCAGAAATGCGCGACCGTGATGCCGGCAAATCCGATCCCGGCGGTGAGCGCGATCAGTGCGAGCCCAAGCCCGGTAATACGCTCGACCCCGAAGCGCGCGATCAGGCTGCCGGTGAAAAAGCTCGGCGCATACATCGCCAGCACATGCCACTGGATGCCGAGCGTGGCGTCGGTGACCGAATGGCCGCAGCCGACCATGGCGAGCGGCGCCGAGGTCATCACCATGTTCATCATGGCGTAGCTCGCGATGCCGCAGGCCGCAGCCACGATGAAGCGCGGCGCGCGCACGATCTGCCCGAGGGGCCGGCCATTGTCGGCAAGGCTCGCCACGGCGGGCGGAATTTTCATGAATTGCAGAACGACGGCCGCCAGCAGCGCGCAGGCCGATTGCCCCAGATAGCTCGCCGCGAACAAATATTGCGGCATGATGTCCTTGGTGGCGATGACGAGCTGCGGCCCGATCACGCCGGCAAACACGCCGCCGGCCAGCACATAGGACACCACCTTCGGCCGGAACGCTTCGCTCGCGGTGTCGGCGGCGGCGAAGCGGTAGGACTGGTGTGCGGCCGCATAGAGCCCGCCGCAGAAGGTGCCGACCAGCAGCAGCCAGAACTGGCCGTGCACGACCGCGGAATAGGAGATCAGGCCCGACAGGATGCCGAAGGCGGAGCCGGTCTGCAGCGCGGCGCGGCGGCCATAGCGGCGGGCCAGCGCCCCCACGGGCAGCGTGCCGACCCACATGCCGAGCACCATGCAGGTGATCGGCAGCGTGGCGAGCCCCTTGTCGGGCGCGAGAACGGCGCCGACGATCGAAGCGGTCGAGACAATGACGGTATTGTTGCCGCCGGCAAGCGCCTGCGCGACCGAAAGCACCAGCGCGTTGCGGCGCGCCAACCGGTCGTCGACGAAAGCGTGAGGAACAGATTCGGCGACAGCCGACATCGAAGGAGCGCCCCTGGCAAGAACAGTTCCCCATTTAGGGGCGTTTGCAGAACAAGGCTACTGCCACCGGCGCAGGGCTGGGTTGAGGGTTCCCGTGTCCCGGGCGCGGCGCAGCGCGTCAGCGGTGCACCGCAGACCCGGGACCGTTCCAAATGCTGCGCCCGGTACGGCCCCGGCTCTGCGGCGCAGCACTCCGTGCTGCACCGCGTCCGGGGCACGGCGCCCCTAAAACTCAATCCGCCCCGGATGCAACACGCGGGCATTCCGAGCGTCGGCGGCCGAGAGCGCGCCGACCTGGCCGAGCGAGGCCTTCAGTTCGTCGATATAGAGGTCGATGAGCTGGGCCGGCCCCTCGTCGCCGAGCGCCGCCACCGCCCACAGGAAGCTCTTGCCGGCGAAGGCTGCTTTTGCGCCGAGCGCAAGCGCGCGCATCACGTCCTGCCCCGAGCGGATGCCGCTGTCGATGATGACGGTGGCCTTGTCGCCGACCGCCGAGACGACCGCGGGCAGCGCGTCGATCGAGGGCACCAGCGCCTCGATCTGCCGCCCGCCGTGGTTCGACATCCAAATGCCCTCGATGCCGAGCGCGACCGCTTTCTCGGCATCCTCGGGGTGCAGGATGCCCTTGAGCGCCATCGGGCCTTTCCAGAAGTCGCGGTAGCGCTTGACCTCTTCCCAATTGAAGGCGCCGCCCATGCGCGCGCGCGCAAAGGCGATCACCTCATTGGTGGAGGCGCGCGGCGGCGCGTATTGGTCGATCGTCGCAAAGCGCGGATAGCCGTTGCGCAGAAGCGCGAGCAGCCATTTCGGACGCACCATCATTTCGTAGATCATGCGCACATTGGGACGGAACTCGCTCGCAAGCCCCGCATAGGCTTCGCGCGAGCGCGTGGTGCGCACCGGCACGTCGAGCGTGAGCGTGAGCACCTTGACCTCCACCGCCTGCGCGCGGCGCATCAGGTCGAAGCCGATCTTGTGGTCGTCGTGCCAGAACCGGTAGAGCTGGAGCCAGAACACGTCGGGCGCGGCTTCCGCCGCCTGCTCGATGGTCGCGCCGCCGGCGACGCTGAGCGTGTAAGGAACGCGCGCGCGCTGCGCGGCTTTCGCCATCAGGATATCGGCGCCCGGCCAGACCAGCGACGGCCCGCCCATCGGCGCAATGCCGATCGGCGCGTTGTAGCGCTGGCCGAACAATTCGACCTCGACCGGCGGCAGTTTGTTGGTCACGCCGTAGCGCGGCACGATTTTGATATTGTCGAAGGCGGCCCAATTGTGATCGATGCCGACATCGTTGCCGGCACCGGTGTCGCCGTATTCGAACGCGAACAGCGGCACGTTCTTGGGCGCGCGCTTGCGCATCCAGGCCGTGGTCGGAAACGACTTGTGGTACTTCGCGAAATTGGGATGCGGCTGGTAGGCGGAAAGCGCCTCCTTTTTCGCCGTCATGTCGTGCATGGCATTTCCTTGGGTCAGGTCGTTTGGCCGGGACTATACCCACTGTCATTCCGGGGCGCGAGCGGTAGCGAGCGAACCCGGAATCCAGGGCCATATGCTCTGTGCTCCTGACTCCTGGATTCCGGGCTCGACGCCTTCGGCGTCGCCCCGGAATGACGGAATTAGAAATGGCTGAACGAGGCACGCTTGAAGGCGAGCGCGGGGCCGTCGGCCGACAGGAACCGGGCGCCCGCGCCGGTGACGACGCAGCCGATCTCGGCAACCGGTACGCCCACGCCTCGCGCGGCCGCGCGGAAGCTATCGGCTTTGGCGGGCGGCACGGTGCAGACGATCTCGAAATCGTCGCCGCCGGTGAGCGCGGTTTCCAGCATCGCGGGATCGGCGGCGATCGCTGCCTGCGCGGCATCGGAGAGCGGGACGTGCTTAACCTCGACCTCGGCCGCGACCTGCGACACACGGCAAAGCTTGGCGAGATCGCCGGCGAGCCCGTCCGACACATCCATGGCCGCGGAGGCGTAAGTGCGCACCGTGTCCGCCAGAGCATTGCGGGGCTGCGGCAGCAGATAGCGCGATAAGAGATGCGCGCGCTGCGCTTCGTTGAGTGGCCAGGCCGCTCCCTTGCGCAGCACCAGCCCGAGCGCGGCATCGCCGATCGTACCGGTAACGAAGACGAGGTCGCCCGCGCGCGCGCCGGCGCGGCGCACCATACTGCCTTGCGGGACGCTGCCGATCATGGCGACGGAAATCATGATCGGCCCCGGCGTGCGGTCGGTGTCGCCGCCGAACAGCGGACAAGAGAAGGCGTCCGCGTCCGCACGCAGGCCTTCTGCAAATGACGCAAGCCAGGCTTCGCCGATATCCTTTGGCAGCGCGAGAGAAACGAGGAAGCCGAGCGGCGTTGCGCCTTTGGCGGCGAGATCGGACAGGTTCACGCGTAGCGCCTTCCGCGCGACGGTGCCGGCGTCGTCTTCGGCAAAGAAATGCACGCCGCCAATGATGGCGTCGGTCTTGAGCACGATGTCGCAGCCCTTAGGGGGCGTGAGAAAAGCCGCGTCGTCGGATAAACCGAGCGCGCCGGGATGCGTCGCGACCGGCTTGAAGAAGCGCGCGATCAGCCGGTCCTCGGCGGAGAGCTTGTCGTCGTCGGATGTCATGGCGCCGCATGCTTCTTCCTGCCTCCCCCTGGAAGGGGGAGGTCGCCCGCCAAGCGAAGGCGACGGCGGGCAGGTGGGGGTCATTCTCAATAGCCGAAAAGCGACCCCCTCCCCAACCCTCCCCCTTTCAGGGGGAGGGAGCGAGAGGCCGTGCCTCACGCAGCGAATTCTTCCGCCCGGAGCTTGCGCGCCAATTGGTCGAGCACGGCATTGACCATGCCGGTCTCCTCGCGCTCGACGAAGGCCGAGGCGACATCGGCATATTCGGCGACCACCACGCGCGCCGGCACGTCGCGGCGATGGGAAATCTCATAGGCGCCGGCGCGCAGCACGGCGCGCAGCACCGCCTCGATGCGCTTCAACGGCCAGCCATGCTGCAAGGCCTCGTCGATCAAGGGATCGAGCGTGCGCTGCTCGCGCACCACGCCCGACACCACGTCGCGGAAGAACGCGGCCTCGGCCGGCAGATATTGCGCGCCCTCGACCTCGCGGCCGAGCCAATGGCTTTCGAACTCGGCGAGGATCTCGTTGAGCCCCGTGCCGGCCAATTCCATCTGGTAGAGCGCCTGCACCGCGGCGAGCCGTGCCGCACCGCGCTTGTTGGCCTTGCGCGCGTCCTTCGGCTCGCGGGCCATTACTTGCCCGCCAGCTCGCGCTTGATCCGCACCATGGCGAGCGCGGCGCGCGCCGCGTCCGCGCCCTTGTGGCCTTCCGCGCCGCCGAGGCGGGCGATCGCCTGCGCTTCGTTGTCGACGGTGAGGATGCCGTTGCCGAGCGGCAGCTTGCGCTGGACGGCGAGGTCCATCAGCCCGCGCGCGGATTCGTTCGACACCACCTCGAAATGATAGGTCTCGCCTTCGATCACGCAGCCGAGCGCGACCGCGCCGTCATACGGATCGCGCTTGGCAGCGGCGGCATCGACCGCCATGGCGATGGCGGCGGGAATTTCGAGCGCGCCCGGCACCGTGACGAGGTCGACATCGGCGCCCGCCTCTTCCAGCACCTGCATCGCGCCGGAGAGCAATGCGTCCGCAAAATTGTCGTAGAAACGCGCTTCCACCACCAGCACGCGCAGACGGCCGGGCTTCGGTGCGCTTTTCGCGGCGGATTTTTTGGCGCCGGTGGCGGCGCCGCTTCGTTTTTTGGCCATGGTTCCTTCCTGATTGGCGCGCGTGGTAGCAAGCGCGGACGCGGCGAACAAGGGCTTCGCGTGCCCCGGATGCGCCGCAACACGTAGCGTTAGCGGAGTGGTGCGGCGCTGATCCGGGGGCCCGGTTAAGTGCGCAACCGGGGTCCCGGGTCTGCAGCGCATCACGAAGACGTGCTGCGCTGCGCCCGGGACACGCTCTATCTGTGCTCCATCAGCCGCGCGGCGTAGCGCGCCATGGTGTCGACTTCGAGATTGACCTCGTCGTCCGGGCGCAGGGTTCCCAAGCTCGTGACCGCGAGCGTGTGCGGGATGATCAGCACCGAAAAGGTATCGCCTTCCACCGCATTGACCGTCAGCGAGACACCATCGAGCGCGGCCGAGCCCTTCGGCGCGATGAAGCGGGCAAGCGCGCGCGGCGCGCGCAAGCTGAAACGCGCCATGCCGGTCATGTCCTCGCGCGCCATGACCGTCGCGAGCCCGTCGACATGGCCGGCGACCAGGTGCCCGCCCAGTTCGTCGCCGATCTTGAGCGGCCGCTCCAGATTGATGCGCGTGCCTTCTCGCCAGCGGCCGACGGTGGTGACGACAAGCGTCTCGGCCGCCGCATCGGCGGCGAACCAGGTGCGGCCACCCTCCTCGCCGGTCGCGACCACCGTGAGGCAGACGCCGGAACAGGCGACCGAGGCGCCCGCGACGAGTTCGGCGCGCGGATAGCGCGTGAAGATCGTCAGCCGGCGCAGATTGTTCGCGCGCGGCTCGACCGAATGCACTTCGCCCAGATCGCTGACGATGCCGGTGAACATATTAGTTGGCCTCGTGCCCCGGACGCGGCGCAGCACGGAGCGCCAGCGCAGTGATGCGACGCAGATCCGGGGCCGTTCCAACTGCGGAATTCGTAACGACCCCGGGTCTGCAGCGCAGCATTGCATGCTGCGCCGCGCCCGGGGAACGCAAAAATAAGCGCCGCGCACGCATCATTACTCGCGCTCGTAAGTTTCGAACACGTCGGCCCCCACCTTCTCGCTCCCGCTTGGCCTAAGCGCCTCGGTCAACGCGGTGAGCGCCATGCCCTGCAAGGGATCGATGCCGTCCGTGCCGATGGTCTTTTCGCCGCGCACGAGCACGGCCTCGTCGACGAGACCGGCGGACACGAAGCTCGCGGCCACCGTCGGCCCGCCCTCCACCATCAGCCGGGTGATGCCCTCGCCCGCCAGCGTCTGCAAGACCTGCGCGAGGTCGAGCTTGCCGTTCGCCTCCTCGACGCGGAACACCTTGCAGCCCTTCTGCTGCAAAATTTCCTCGGCGACCGGCGAGGCCCTGGTCGAACAGAACACCCAGGTCGGCGTCTCGCGCACGGTCGAGACCACCGACAGCGACAGCGGCACGCTTAAGCGCGCGTCGAGCACCACGCGCACCGGCGAGCGCTCGAACAGGCCGGGCAGCCGGCAGGTCAATTGCGGATTGTCCGACAGCACCGTGCCCACGCCGACCAGGATGGCGTCGTAAGCGCTGCGCATCATGAACACGCGCGCGCGCGCCGCTTCGCCGCTGATCGCGGCCGGCTTGCGCCCCGCGAGCCCCACTTTGCCGTCGGCCGAGATCGCAAGCTTGAGCGTGACATGCGGACGCGCCTGCGTGACGCGCGCAATGTGCCCGGCATGATCGCGGCGCGCCTCCCCGGCGCAGAGACCGATATCGACGGCGATGCCCTTGCCGCGCAGCCGCTCGTGGCCCTGACCTGCGACTTCCGGATTGGGATCTTCCAGCGCCGACACCACGCGCGTAATGCCGGCCCGGATAATGGCGTCGGCGCAGGGCGGCGTCTTGCCGTGGTGCGAACAGGGCTCCAACGTCACATAGATCGTGGCACCCTGCGCGGCCTTCTTGGCGCGGCGCAGCGCCTCGACCTCGGCATGCGGCCGCCCGCCATCCTGCGTCCAGCCACGGCCGACGATGACGCCGTCCTTCACGATCACGGCGCCAACCGCCGGATTGGGCCAGGTGTGGCCGAGCCCACGCCGCCCGAGCGACAGCGCGAGTTGCATGTAACGGGCGTCGTCCGCGGGCGCGGTGGCCGCGTCTTGCTCGTTCATTTCCGTATCGTCGCGGCCGGCCTGCCATCGTCCGACAATTCGTCGAGCGCGGCGCGGAAGTCCTTGGCCTCGCGGAAATTGCGGTAGACGCTCGCGAAGCGCACATAGGCCACGTCGTCGAGCCCGCGCAGGTGTTCCATCACCGTCTCGCCGATGGTCTCCGACGAGACCTCGTTCTCGCCCAGGCTTTCCAGTTCGCGCACGATCTTCGACACCAGTTGTTCGACGCGCTCGGGATCGACCGGCCGCTTGCGCAGCGCGATCTCGACCGAGCGCATCAGCTTGTCGCGGTCGAACGGCACGCGCCTTCCGTTGCGCTTGATTACAGTGAGCTCGCGCAACTGCACGCGCTCGAAGGTGGTGAAGCGGAAATTGCAGGTCAGGCACACGCGACGGCGGCGGATCACGGCCGAATCCTCGGTCGGCCGCGAGTCCTTCACCTGCGTGTCGAGGCTACCGCATGATGGGCAGCGCATGACTCTCCCCTCCCTCTCCGGTCATTCCGGGGCGCGCCGAAGGCGCGAAGTCCGCGCGCCCCGGAATGACCAGTGAGAATGGGCCACGCACCGGCTTATTGATAAATCGGAAACCGCTGAAGCAGCGCCTTCACCTTGTCGCGCACCTTGCCTTCCACCAGCGAATCTTCCTCCGCCTGCTTCTGGGATAGCACATCGAGCACTTCGACGATCATTTCGCCGACCTGGCGGAATTCCGCCACCCCGAAGCCGCGCGTGGTGCCGGCCGGCGTGCCGAGGCGGATGCCGGAGGTCACCGTCGGTTTTTCCGGATCGAACGGAATGCCGTTCTTGTTGCAGGTGATGTGGGCGCGGCCGAGTGCGGCCTCCGCCACCTTGCCGGTGAGCTTCTTCGGCCGCAAATCGACCAGCATCAAGTGCGTGTCGGTGCCGCCGGAGACTATATCGAACCCGTGCGACCGCAGCGTCTCCGCCAGCGCCTTGGCGTTCTCCGCGACATTTCTCGCATAGACCTTGAAGCTCGGGCGAAGCGCCTCGCCGAAGGCGACCGCCTTGGCCGCGATCACATGCATCAGCGGCCCGCCTTGCAGGCCGGGGAACACCGCCGAATTGATCTTCTTGGCGAGGTCCTCCTCATCGGTGAGGATCACGCCGCCGCGCGGGCCGCGCAGCGTCTTGTGCGTGGTCGTCGTCACCACATGCGCATGCGGGAACGGCGAGGGATGCACCCCGCCCGCGACGAGGCCCGCGAAATGCGCCATGTCGACCATGAGATAGGCGCCGACGCTGTCCGCGATCTCGCGGAAGCGGCGAAAGTCGAAGACGCGCGGATAGGCCGAGCCGCCGGCAATGATCACTTTCGGCTTGTGCTCCTGCGCGAGCCGCGCGACCTCGTCCATGTCGATGCGGTGGTCTTCGCGGCGCACATTATAGGGCACCGGCCTGAACCACTTGCCGGACATATTGAGCGCCATGCCGTGCGAGAGATGCCCGCCGGCGGCGAGGTTGAGACCCATGAAAGTGTCGCCGGGTTGCATCAGCGCATAGAACACCGCCGCATTGGCGGAAGCGCCGGAGTGCGGCTGCACATTGGCAAACTTGCAGGAAAACAGCTTGGTCACCCGCTCGATCGCCAGCCGCTCGACGACGTCCACATACTGGCAGCCGCCGTAATAGCGTTTGCCGGGCAGGCCTTCGGCATATTTATTGGTCAGCACCGAACCTTGCGCTTCCAGAACTGCGCGCGAAACGATGTTCTCGGAGGCGATCAATTCGATCTCGTCGCGCTGGCGGCCGAGTTCGAGCGCAATCGCATGCGCGATATCGGGGTCAGCCTCGCTCAAGCGCGCGGTGAACAGGGAAGCCGCCTCATGGGCGGGCTGGGAAATCGAATTGGCCGACATCGCGTTCTCCTGGCGCCAGACCGTACCGAGGCCGCGCCGCGTTCGAGGGTTGGAGGGAAGGTCCGAGGCAACAGTTAGTCGATATCATATATGTCATGGCGCGCCAAATTTTGGGGCAAAATGGCCGTTCGGCGCAAGATGTTGTGACGCGTGTGGACCTGCCTACCCCGCCCGACCGGGTCGTGTGGCACCCCCCGGCGGGCCGGGCGCGGCAGCCCGGGCATTGTGTCGCAGTTGGCGGTACCCGCGATCCATGAAACGATACAATCATTCGGCGCATATGCGGCCCCACGGTTCGATTTTCCGGGCGCTGCGTGATTTCAGCCGGCACGGGACAAGTGCGGCGCCGACCGACAAGGCACGGGGGAATTCATGCTCGTGATAGCGCGCCTGTTATGTCCGCTTGCCCTCGCGCTCGGGGCCGCCGCCCTGCCCGCCTTCGCGCAGAACGCCGACCGCGCCGAAGAGCCGTCGTTGGCGGCGGATGCGCCGGCGCCGGTCGGACTCGACGTGAACGGAACGGAATACGTCCTGGCGTCGAACGGCCTTTGGAAAGTGAGCGGCGACCCGGCAAAACAGATGAAGATCCTGGTCGCGAAGCGGCAGGGGGCCACCGACGCCTTCGGCCGCCAGGATCACGCCATCGTCTGGGCGCGGACCTGCACGGCGGCGGCGCAGACGGTCGTGTTTCGCCGCGATCTGTTCATGCCCGGACCGCCCAAGAATTTCGCCGCGTTCTTCGAGACCCCGGACATCACGCACCGGGAATCGGTGGCCGGCGTCAGCGTGCTGATCAACGGCAGGCTCGCGCTGACCGTCACGGCGGCGCAGTTCTTCAACGGCTACGGAAGGGTCGATATCGCCCTGACCACTGCGAAGTACCCGAAGCTGTTCATTTTCGGACTCAACACCGTGGAGGTGAAGGTCACCAAGCGCGCGCAGAGCGGATCTGTCGGCGCCTGCGTGTCGAGCAGCAAGACGCGGTTCGGGATGCACTTCAGTCTGTCGGGCAAGTTCGAGGCCGACCTGCTGGTCCCGCCGGTGCCGCCTAAATACGAGAATGTCTTTGTGACGTTCCTCAACACCAAGCATAGTATAATTCTCCACGCCTATGCACCCGGAAACTATCCGATCCAAAACCGCGGGCCCTCCGGAATCTACCGCGGCACGTTCACCATCAGCATTGCGGCGTCGAGCTTCCCCGGATTGGAGATCGTGGAGGTCACGCGCAAAGGCCCCGAAATGGGACCGTGCATCGTCACCCAGTTCGGTCCTTCCGCCGCACGGATCGACTGCAAGCTTAACCGCTGGAAGGCGGGAGAAAGGCCGGGCGTGACCGTTCGATACAACGTGACGATTGGAAACGCATTTACCTATGCGAAGCACAATACTTACGTCGAGCTCAAAACGCCGACCGGCGACCCGATTTTGAACAACAATTCCGACTTCTTCTGGACGCACCTGTGCGCGAATGACGGCGTCAACCTGCCGCCGATCTGCGCAAAAGCCAGGCGGCCGTTGTCGGACGCTGAATTCTCCATTCCGGGTGGAAAGCCGAAGAGCTGACGCAGCGCAAAGAAACCGCTCGGACACGCGCGGGACAGAAAGCTCAGCCCTTCACCGTGCCGGCAATCTGGCCGAGACCGTCCTTGTTGTAGATGTCGTCGCGGAACTGCACGACGCCGTCGGGCGTGGCCCAGGCGGTGATATAGACCCAGTAGACCGGCACCGGCTTCTTCAGCCGCGCGTCGACGCGGTCACCCGACTTGATCACCGCGTCGATCTCCTCGTGCGACCAGCCGGGCGTGTCGCGCAAAAGCCAGTCGACCAATTCGCGCACGTTCTGCACGCGCACGCAGCCGGAAGAGTGGAAACGCATGTCCTCGCCGAACAGGCCCTTCTGCGGCGTGTCGTGCATGTACACGCCGTCCTTGCTCGGGAAATTGATGCGGATCGAGCCGAGCGAATTGAAGCTGCCGGGGTCCTGCCGGAAGCGGTAGCTCACCGCTTCGTTCGAATACCAGTTGACCTGCGACGGCGTGAGCTCGTTGCCGTGCATGTCGTAAATGTGGATGTGCTCGCTGGTCAGATAGCTCGGATCCCTCTGCATCAGCGGGATGAGATCGCGGCGCACGATCGAGACCGGCACGGTCCAGTAGGGATTGAAATTGATCTCGATGATCTTGCTGTTGATCTCGGGCGACGGCCGGTCCGGCTTGCCGACCACCGCGGTGTGGCGGCTCACCGCCACGCCATTCTCCACCGCCTCGATCTGCGCCGCCGGGATGTTGCACATCACATAGCGTCCGCCGAGATGAGCGGTGGCGGCGCGCAGGCGGGCGAGATTGGTCTTGAGCTGGGCGAACCGCAGCTCGCACGGCACATTCAGGCGGTCGAAGGTCATCTTGCGCACGATGCCGTCGACGCTGATGCCGTGGCGGGCCTGGAAGCGGCGCACCGCCGCCTCGACATAGGAATCGAAAATGTCGGTCTCGCCGGCATTGGCTTCCAGATCGCCGGTCGCGATCAGCCGTTTGCGCAGCGGCGCCACGCTCGGGTGCTTGTTGCCCAGCCGCAGCCGGTCGGTCGGCGGCACCTTCGGCCAGCCGCCACGCGCCAGGATCCCCTCATATTGGCCGATCGCGAGGCCCGTGGTGTCGACGGTGGACGGCGCCAGCGTCGGGAGCGAGGCCTGCGGCATGTGGATCGTTCGGGACGCCGAGTCGAAGTCCTGGCCCATTTCGCGGCGCTGATTCTGGTCGATCAGAGCCTGGAGTGTGGGATCCTCGGCGGCACTGGCCTTGCGCAAAAACGCACCGCCGGCGGCGAGAGCCGTGGCGATAAGCCCAAGAACGGCGCGGCGGTCGAGGCCATTGGCGGCCCGGCGTGAAAATCGCTTCATCGAGGGTCTCGACGGAAATGCGCCCGGTCCCGTTCGCGGGCGCGGCTACTTAGCGCCTTCCGTATGACGAAACCAGGGGGCGATTTTGTGGCCGGCTTCACGCTCTCGTCATCCCGGGGCATGCGCCGGATCACGGCGCCGCGAGATGGCCTGCCCGCGCGCGCAACAAGACCCCGGCCGCGGGGAGGACGCGGCCGGGGCAAGTCGCCTTGCCAGAACGGAAACGGTCAGAGGCGATAGAGGATCTGATCGGTCCAGAAGCGCTCGAGCCGGTGCAGCGACTTGTTGAGCGTGGTGAACTCGTCGGCATTGATGCCGCCGACCTGCTCGACCGTGCGCACATGCTTCTGATAGAGCGTCTCGACAATGTCGCGCACGTCGCGGCCCTTGTCGGTGAGCTTGATGCGCACCGAGCGGCGGTCGACGCGGCTTCTCTGATGATCGAGGAACGCCATCTCCACCAGCTTCTTGAGGTTGTAGGAGACGTTGGAGCCGAGATAATAGCCGCGCGTGCGCAATTCGCCGGCGGTGAGCTCCTTGTCGCCGATATTGTACAGGAGCAGCGCCTGCACCGAATTGATGTCGGAGCGACCGCGGCGGTCGAATTCATCCTTGATCACGTCGAGCAGACGGCGGTGCAGGCGTTCGACCAGCGTCAAGGCCTCCAGATAGAGCGGCCTGATATGTTCGAAACGCGCCTCGCGCTCGGGCTGTTCGACCGTCTTGGCAACGGCTTTCATGTTCAACGCCCCTTTGCGTTTTATTTGTTTCGGCCCGGGGCCCTGTTTTCCCCGTCCAGATGCCGCAACCTAAGGGGCGCAGTCTAAAATCGGCTTAAATAACAGCATAAAGATTAGGTTTATTTGCGAAGGTGAACCGTTTGTTGAGGATTTCAATTGAAGCGGTTCGCGCAAGAGTTCGTTCACCTTGCGCAATGTCATTCCGGGACACGCGCTGCAGCGCGTGTCCCGGAATCCATGGTTACATGCGCGAGGCTTTA
>JAKAHJ010000024.1 GCA_021815055.1 Pseudomonadota bacterium
ATTATTTCAAGGAGCGCGCGATCGAGCTCGCCTGGAACCTGGTCACGCGCGAATTCTCGCTGCCGAAGGACCGCCTCCTGGTGACCGTCTATATCGACGACGACGAAGCCTTCGGCCTGTGGAAGAAGATCGCCGGCCTGCCCGAGAGCAAGATCCTGCGCATCGCCGGCTCCGACAATTTCTGGGCCATGGGCGACACCGGGCCCTGCGGACCCTGCTCGGAAATCTTCTACGACCACGGCGCGCACATTCCAGGCGGCCCGCCGGGTTCGCCTGAAGCCGACGGCGACCGCTTCATCGAGATCTGGAATCTCGTGTTCATGCAGTATGAGCAACTCGCCTCCGGCGAGCGCGTCAACCTGCCGCGGCCCTCGATCGACACCGGCATGGGCCTCGAGCGCATCGCCGCGGTGCTGCAAGGCACGCACGACAACTATTCCATCGACCTGTTCGCGACGCTAATCCGCACCATCGCCGACCTCACCGGCGCCGACGCCGAAGGCCCGCAAAAAGCCTCGCACCGGGTGATCGCCGACCACCTGCGCGCCTCGTCGTTCCTGATCGCCGACGGTGTGCTGCCCTCGAACGAGGGGCGCGGCTATGTGCTTCGCCGCATCATGCGCCGTGCCATGCGCCACGCGGAACTGCTGGGGGTGCAGGAACCGCTGATGTGGAAGCTGGTGCCCGCGCTCGTGCGCGAGATGGGGCAGGCTTATCCGGAACTGGTGCGCGCGGAGGCTTTGATCGCCGAGACCCTGCGGCTGGAAGAAACCCGCTTCCGCAACATGCTGACGCGCGGCCTCGCGCTGCTGGCGGAAAAGAGCGGGGCGCTCCGGCAAGGCGACATGTTCGACGGCGAGACCGCCTTCACGCTCTACGACACTTACGGCTTTCCGCTCGACCTCACGCAGGATGCGCTGCGCGCGCGCGGCATCGGCGTCGATGTCGCCTCCTTCACCGACGCCATGGAGCGCCAGCGCGAGAAAGCGCGCGAGAAGCGCTTCTCGTCCGGCGAAGTTGCGACGGAGGCGATCTGGTTTGCGCTACGCGAAAAAGTCGGCGCCACCGAATTCCTCGGCTACGAGACCGAGAGTGCCGAAGGCGTGGTGTCCGCGCTGGTGAAAGACGGCAAGGAGATTGCCGAGCTCCGCCAAGGCGACAGCGGCGTGGTGGTGGTCAACCAGACGCCGTTCTACGGCGAATCGGGCGGCCAGGTCGGCGACACCGGCGAGATGCGGCGCGAGGGCGTGCGCCTCGCCGTCGCCGATACGCAGAAAAAGGCCGGCGATGTGTTCGCGCATGTCGTCACCGTCAAGGAAGGCACGGTCAAGGTCGGCGATCCGTTGCTCATGGAAGTCGATCACGCGCGCCGCGCGGCGATCCGGCAGAACCATTCGGCGACGCATCTGTTGCACGAGGCGCTGCGGCTGGTGCTCGGCGATCACGTCGCGCAGAAGGGCTCGCTGGTTGCGCCCGACCGGCTGCGCTTCGACTTCTCGCATCCCAAGCCGATTTCGCCCGCCGAACTCGAGCGGGTGGAAGACATCGCCAACGAGATCGTGCTGCAGAATGCGCCTGTCACCACGCGGCTGATGGGGCAGGACGACGCCATCGCCTCCGGCGCGCGCGCGCTGTTCGGCGAGAAATACGGAGACGAGGTGCGCGTGGTGGCGATGGGCGAGCCGAACGGCAATGCCAAGTCCAATACATTGGGCTGGTCGGTGGAGCTTTGCGGCGGCACCCATGTGAAGCGCACCGGCGACATCGGCCTGATTTCCGTATTGTCCGATTCCGGCGTTGCCGCCGGCGTGCGCCGCATCGAAGCCTTGACCGGCAGGGCCGCGCGCAAGGCCGCCAACCACCAGAGCCAGTTGATCAAGCAGGCGGCGGCCGAGCTGAAGACGCCGGCCGACGAGATGCCGGCGCGCGTGGCCTCGCTCCTGGAGGAACGCAGGAAGCTCGAGCGCGATCTCGCCGAGGCGCGCAAGAAGCTTGCCATGGGCGGGAGCGGCAAGGCGGCCGCGGCCGACGGCGTGCGCAACGTGGGCGACGTCAAGCTGCTCGCCCGTGCCGTCTCCGGCATCGAATTGAAGGACCTGCGCAGCCTTGCCGACGAAGGCAAGAAACAGGTCGGCTCAGGCGTGGTCGCAATCGTTGCGACCAGCGAGGACGGCAAGGCCGGCATCGTGGTCGGCGTCACGCCCGACCTCACGGGCCGCTTCAGCGCGGTCGATCTGGTGCGCAAGGGCGCGGAGGCGCTCGGCGGCAAGGGCGGCGGCGGCCGTCCCGACATGGCGCAGGCCGGCGGCCCCGACGGCTCCAAGGCCGACGCCGCGCTCAAGGCGATCGAGCAAGCGCTGGGAAGTTAGCCGCGTACACGTTGCAGGCTCAGACCCTCATCCTGAGGAGCCCGCCGCAGCGCTAGCGAAGGTGGGCGTCTCGAAGGATGAGGCCCGTTTGCGGCCATCCTCATCCTTCGAGACGCGCCTTCGGCGCTCCTCAGGATGAGGATGGAAAATGGCGTCGCGCAATTGCGGCATCGGTGTCGTTCTGGCAGACATCCCGATAGCATTGTGACAGCCGAGGACGTCGACCCGTGCTGCACGCCGAAGGCCTGAGAGGCCTCATCATCTTCCTGGTGGTAGCCGGTGTGATCGTGCCGCTGTTCCACCGCGCGCGCATCGGCACGGTGCTCGGCTTCCTCATTGCCGGCGTGGTGCTCGGACCGCACGGGCTCGGCCGATTCGCCGATGCCTATCCGTGGCTGGATTACGTCACCTTCGACGACCCCAAGCGCGGCGAGGTGCTGGCCGAATTCGGCATCATCGTGCTGCTGTTTCTGCTCGGGCTCGAACTGTCATTGCAGCGTCTGTGGCAGTTGCGCCGCTTCGTGCTCGGTGTCGGCCTGGCCCAGGTTCTTGTGAGCACGCTGGTCATCGGCTTTGGCGTGCGCCTGGCGGGTGCCGTGCCGCCCGCCGGCATCGTGCTCGGTCTCTGCCTCGCATTGTCCTCGACAGCGATCGTGATGCAGCTCCTGATCGAGCAACACCGGGTGGCGCAGCCGGTCGGCCGCATCGCGCTTTCGGTGCTGCTGTTCCAGGATCTGATGGTGGTGCCGATCCTGTTCATCGTCGGCATCCTCGGCCGCGGCAAGGAGGCGGTGGCCGGCGGCGTTGCCGGGCTGATCACGCCCTTCGCCGTCGCGCTCGGCGCGGTGATCGCCATCATGCTCGCCGGCCGCTTCCTGCTGCGGCCGCTCCTGCATTCGGCGGTGCGCACCGGCAGCCGCGATCTCATCATGGCGATCACGCTGTTGGTTCTGGTGGCGGCCTCCGTGGCGACCGGGCTTGCCGGTCTCTCGGCCGCGCTTGGCGCCTTCCTCGCCGGCCTGCTGCTCAGCGACAGCGAGGCGCGCCATCACATCGAGGTCGATCTCGAGCCGTTCAAGGGCCTCCTGCTCGGCATTTTCTTCATCGGCGTCGGCACCAATCTCGACATTGCGGCGGTCGCTGCCGATGCCGGGCTCGTCGTGCTGGCCGTGTTCTTGCTGATGGGCGGCAAGGCGGCGATCCTGTTCGCGATCGCGCGCGCCTTCGGCGTCACGCGTGCAGTGGCCGCGGAAGTGGCGCTGCTGCTCGCGCAGGCCGGCGAATTCGCCTTCGTGGTGATCGCGGTGGCGCAGGCGCATGCGCTGCTGCCGCCGCGGCTTGCCGGCGGCGCCGTCGCGGTCGTCGGCCTCAGCATGCTGCTCACGCCGTTCGCGGCGCTCGCCGGACGCGCGCTCGCCGCGCGGCTCAAGGGCGCCGACCATGGCCGACACGCGCCCGGTCCCGCCATGGACGAATTCGACGGCCATGTGGTGATCGGCGGCCTCGGGCGGGTCGGGCAGATGATCGTGCGCGCGCTCGAGGCCGAGAACGTGCCCTATGTCGGGCTCGATATCGACGGCGAGATGGTGAGCGAGATGCGCCACGAAGGGCGCTCCGTTTATTTCGGCGATGCCGGCCGGCCTGAACTCCTGCAGCGGATCGGCGGCAGCCGCGCGCGCGCTTTCGTGGTCACCGTCAACGACCGCCGGGCGGCGGAGCGCATGGTCGCCGCGGCGCGCCGGATCAAGCCCGATGCGGCAATCTTCGCCCGCGCGGCCGATACCGTGCATGCGGCGCGCCTGGTCGAACTCGGCGCGATCGGCGTCATTCCGGAGACGGTGGAGGCGAGCCTGCAACTCGCCGCCAGCCTGCTCAAGGGCCTCGATATGCCGGAGGAGGCGGTGTCGCTGCGGCTTGCGGCGATGCGGGAGAGCGAACTCGGCCGGCTGAAGGAGGCGGGTGAAGGCGGGTGACATCGGCGGGCGTACTGTCATGCTCCGCCTTCGCGGGGCATGACAGTGCGGCGAGTGCGACAACCCGCCTTTAAGCCGCCATCGCCTTCTTCAAATTCTCGTCGATCTTGTCGAGGAAACCGGAGGTGGAGAGCCACTTCTGGTCGGCGCCGACCAGGAGCGCGAGATCCTTGGTCATGAAACCGGCCTCCACCGTGTCGACGCAGACTTTCTCGATCGTCGCCGCGAACGTCGCCAGTTCGGTATTGCGGTCGAGCTTGGCGCGGTGGGCGAGGCCGCGCGTCCAGGCGAAGATCGAGGCGATCGAGTTGGTCGAGGTCTCCCGGCCTTTCTGGTGCTCGCGGTAGTGGCGGGTCACGGTGCCGTGGGCGGCTTCCGATTCGACGATCCTGCCGTCGGGCGTCATCAGCACCGAGGTCATCAGGCCGAGCGAGCCGAAGCCCTGCGCCACGATGTCCGACTGCACGTCGCCGTCATAGTTCTTGCAGGCCCAGACATAGCCCCCCGACCATTTCAGCGCCGACGCCACCATGTCGTCGATCAGCCGGTGCTCGTAGGTGAGCTTCTTCTCGGCAAACCTGTCCTTGAACTCCTTGTCGAATACTTCCTGGAAGATATCCTTGAAGCGTCCGTCATAGACCTTGAGGATCGTATTCTTGGTCGAGAGGTAGACCGGATAGCCGCGCGAAAGCCCGTAATTGAACGAGGCCATGGCGAAGTCGCGGATCGAGTCGTCGAGATTGTACATCGCCATTGCGACGCCCGAGCCCGGGAACTTGAACACCTCGTGCTCAATTCTAGCGCCGTCCGGCGTCACATAACTCATGGTGAGAGTTGCATCCGCGGGCACCAGGATGTCGGTGGCGCGGTACTGGTCGCCATAGGCGTGGCGGCCGATCACGATCGGCTGGGTCCAGCCCGGCACCAGCCGCGGCACGTTCTTGCAGATGATCGGTTCGCGGAAGATCACGCCGCCGATAATGTTGCGGATGGTGCCGTTGGGCGAGCGCCACATCTTCTTCAGATCGAATTCCTTCACCCGCGCCTCGTCGGGCGTGATGGTGGCGCATTTCACCGCAACGCCGACTTCCTTGGCCTTGTTGGCGGCGTCGATGGTGATCTGGTCGTCGGTCTCGTCGCGCCTTTCGATCGACAGGTCGTAATAGAGCAGATCGATGTCGAGATAGGGCCGGATCAGCTTGTCCTTGATGAGTTGCCAGATGATGCGGGTCATCTCGTCGCCGTCCATTTCGACGACGGGGTTTGCCACCTTGATCTTCGCCATATTAGGGAGCCACCTTTTGAGAGCGGGGACCGGCAACACTAGTCGGACTCGACAGTCAGAAGCCCGCGAGCGCGGCGTTCAGCGTGGCGCTCGGCCGCATCGCGGCCGATGCCTTGGCATCGTCCGGCAGGTAGTAGCCGCCGATGCCGACCGGCTTGCCTTGCGCAGCCGTCAGTTCGCCATTGATCTTGGCCTCGTTTTTGGCGAGCGCCTCGGCCAGCGGCTTGAAGCGCGCTTGCAGCTCGGCGTCCTTGGTTTGTGCGGCCAGCGCCTGCGCCCAGTACAGAGCGAGGTAGAAATGGCTGCCGCGGTTGTCGATCTCGCCGACTTTGCGTGCGGGGTTTCGGTTGTTCTCGAGGAACTGTCCAATGGCCGCATCAAGCGCCTCGGCGAGAACCAGAGCCTTGGCGTTCTTGTTGGTATGGCCCAAATGCTCGAGCGACGCGCCCAGCGCAAGGAATTCGCCGAGGGAGTCCCAGCGCAGATAGCCCTCTTGCTGAAACTGCTCGACGTGCTTGGGCGCCGAGCCGCCGGCGCCGGTCTCGAACATACCGCCGCCCGCCAGCAGCGGGACGATCGAGAGCATCTTGGCCGAGGTGCCAAGCTCCATGATCGGGAAAAGATCCGTCAGATAATCCCGCAGAATGTTGCCGGTGACGGAAATCGTGTCCTGGCCTTTGCGAATGCGTTCGAGTGAAAATTTCATCGCGTCGACCGGGGCCAAAATGCGAATGTCGAGCCCCTCGGTGTCTTGATCCTTCAAATACGTCTCGACCTTGGCGATCACCTGCGCGTCGTGCGCGCGATTCTTGTCGAGCCAGAACACCGCGGGAGTGTTGGTGAGGCGCGCGCGGCGCACGCCGAGTTTCACCCAATCCCGCACCGCTGCGTCCTTGAGCTCGCACATGCGGAAGATGTCGCCGGCCTCGACCGGGCGCTCCAGCAGCACCTTGCCGTCGTCGGCGACGACGCGGACCGTGCCGCTCGCCGCAACCTCGAACGTCTTGTCGTGCGAGCCGTATTCCTCGGCCTTCTGCGCCATCAGGCCGACGTTCGGCACCGTGCCCATGGTCTTGGGATCGAACGCGCCGTGGACCTTACAGTCATCGATGACCGCCTGATACAGCCGCGCATAGGCGCGATCCGGGATCACGGCCTTGGCGTCGTGCAGTTTGCCGTCAGGCCCCCACATCCGGCCGGACTCGCGGATCATCGCCGGCATCGTCGCGTCGATGATGAAGTCGCTGGGAACGTGCAAGCCGGTGATGCCCTTGTCGGAATTGACCATGGCGAGGGCGGGACGCTTGGCGTATTCGGCGGCGATGTCGTCCTTGATCGCCTTCTTCTCGGCTTCCGGCAGCGTCTCGATCTTGGTCAGGAGATCGCCGAAACCGTTGTTGAGATTGACGCCGAGCTTCTTCAGCGTGGCGGCGTGCTTTTCGATCACGTCGGAAAAGAAGGCGGAAACTGCGTGGCCGAAAATGATGGGGTCGGCAATCTTCATCATCGTCGCCTTGACGTGCAGCGAGAACAACACGCCTTGCTCCTTGGCGTCGTCGATCTGCTCGGCGAAGAATTTGCGCAGCGCTTTGGCGCTCATGACCGCCGCGTCGATGATCTCGCCTGCATCGAGCGACGTCTTTGCCTTCAGCATCGTGAAGGCGCCGTCGGCGCTGACCAATTCGATGCGGACGTTGGTCGCTTTGCCGACCGTGGTTGCGATTTCCGAGCCGAAATAGTCGCCGCTCGACATGTGGGCGACGTGCGACTTGGAATCCTTGCTCCAGACGCCCATTTTGTGCGGGTTCTTGCGGGCGTAATTCTTGACCGCGGCGGCGGCACGGCGGTCGGAATTGCCTTCGCGAAGGATCGGGTTGACGACACTGCCGAACACCTTGCCGTAGCGGGCCTTGATTTCCTTCTCGGCGTCCGTCGTCGGATTGTCCGGATAGTCCGGAACGGCGTAGCCCTTGCCTTGCAGTTCCTTGATCGCGGCCTTGAGTTGCGGGATCGAGGCGGAGATATTGGGCAGCTTGATAATGTTGGCTTCGGGCTTCAACGTCAGATCGCCCAGTTCGGTGAGTTCGTCGTTGATTCGTTGCGCAGGGCTGAGCTTCTCGGGAAAATTGGCGAGGATGCGGCCGGCCAGCGAAATGTCCTTCAGCTTCATGGACACGCCGGCCGCGCCCACGAAGGCTTCGACGATCGGCAGCAGGGAATAGGTCGCGAGCGCCGGGGCTTCATCGACCTTTGTCCACACGATTTCGAGATTTGGCATGCTTGCACCTTTAAGTCGTCGTGCTGTTTGGGCCGACCGGAAACGGGACATTGACGGGCGGGGTGGAATGGCTTCTCCCTTGGCCCCTCAAGTGAATTGTTCTCGGCGCGGAGATCGCCAGCCGGGGAATCCGACTGACGGGAGTTCGGCGCGCGCCCTATAGCATCCGCGCCCTGCCGGTAAAAGCCTTGGCACGGGCGAGATAACCGCCGGCAAGCCCCCATGCGGCGGGCGCATGAACAAAAAGGCGGCAAACAGCACGTGTGGCATCGGCGCCGGCGGCAGGGGAAGGGCTTTTCGCCTGCGTCTGGCCGGCCGCGCCGTCACACAACTGCGACGATGATGACCGCGCTCGCTGCGGTCAGCAACAACACGGGTATGGCCCACGACAGGACCAGGAAAAGCTGCTCCTGAACGTAGCGGCCGAACAGGCCTTCGACGACGCGGAACCGGACGAGCAGCACGTTGACCAGGAGTCCGACGCCGAGCGCGATATAGTTCAAGGCAAACAGCCTGCTGACCGGATTGTCGCCGGAGCCCAGCACCTCATAGGTCGAATAGATTGTGAAGTTGAGCGCGATCACGGCAAACAGGCCGCCGATGATGATATTCACCAGCTCGAATGTTTCGATCTGGAATCTCCCGTCCTTAAGTCGGTTCAGCCAGATCGAAAGCATCGGGATCAATAGCGATGCGAAAAGAGGGATAAAGATCGACGCCACGACCACCGACGGCTGACGCCGGACCTCCAGCGATGCGACCACTTGCGGATGCGAAACACCGTTCCAGCCGGGCAGGGGGTCGGCTTTCAGCGAGACGAGCCCCAGTTCCCAGCCGTCGAGGTTGGTGCCAGCGACGGTGCGGCTGAAATCGAGGTCGTTCTGATCGTATCGCAGCGCGACCCGGTCGACGCTTTCGTCGCGCACGGCGACCGCAAGGCGCAGCTTCTGCCGGTCGAACGGAAAGCGTCCCACATCCACGACGGTGGCGAATGCGCCGGTGGTGCGCCTCATCAATTCGACGGTGCCGTCGGGATAGATGCGCAGACCCATCGTGCTGTATCGCGCCTGACCGCGCTGGTTGACGATTTCGGCCGCCGGCAGCCAGATCTTCGCGGCTTCGGCGTTGGCGGCGGCGCCGAGATAGACCTTCGGCGGATTGTTGGCTTCCGCAATCGGACGGCGCAGACGGAGATCCTGCCAGCGCAGCCGGACGTCCACGGTTGCGTTGAAGGTACCGGCGTTTTCCTTGAATTCGCCGAGGTCAACGAATTCGACGCCGACCTTCAACCGGAGTGGTAAACCCTTGTCGGTTGGCAAGCTGGTCTGTGCCCAAGCGGCGGATGCCGCCGCAATCGCCACGAAAAGGACCGGCGCGAAAGCGATGGCGGCGCGGGTCACGGCGTGATCCCCCGGCCTGGCGGCGGGGCGAGGCCGCTGAGCTGCGCGATTTTTTGGATTTCGGGGCAGAATTTTTCGGTCCCGTCCAGCGGTTCGACGGTTTCGCCGGCGGCACGCGCCGCTAGCCGAGCCGTGATGACGGCGAGCGGGCGCACCAAAAAGCCGCGGATGACTACGATTGCCACCGCAGAAAGAATGACAATTGCAAAGACGGCGAGCGCGAACTGCCACACCAACGACCTTGCGCCGGCCGCGCGGGAGCCGCTGAAATCGCGCGCCACTGCGACGACACCGAGTGGAACGCCCGCGGCATCGCGCAATGGCACCAGCAGGACGCCGAAGGTATGGCCCTGCGCGTCACGAGTATATCGCGCCGGTTCGTTCACCGCCGCGATATCCGCGTCGCCGGCAAGCTCGCGCATCAGGTCGATATTGGTGGTGTGGAAGCGGATGAATCGCCCGACGCGGTTCTGGTCGCTCAGCATTGCCGGGTTCAGACCGCGGGCGAACTCCCGCAGCGGCTTTTCTTCGACGAAAAGCGAAAAGTCGAGATTGTATGCGGCCTTCAGGCTGTCCAAGATCGGGTCGAAGGCCAGCCCGAATTCGAAAGTGCCGGCAAACTTGCCCTGCGGGTCGTTGATCGGGGCGACACCGAAAATGGCCGGCCCGCCGCGCGCGATGGCCAGACCCTCGCGGGCGGCTTGGTCGCGATTGGCCGCCACGACCATCGGCCGGAAGCGGGTGAGGTCGTCGCCGAATACGGGCGGATTGTGCAGTCGGAGCAAGGATTGCGCGGGCGGGACGTGAAATTGCGCCTGATCGATGCCGTGCCGGTTCTTCTGAATCGCAAACGCCTCGGCGAACTCCGCAACCAGCCGGTCTCGGTCCTTGGCGGCGACCGCCTGCTTGGTGGTCGGCAGGGCCGCGATGATTTCGGCGCGCGCGAGGGCCTGGTCGGCCGCGTCGCGCAACGCCGTCTCGAGGATGGATTGCATGAGCTGGAATTGGCTGGCCTCGACCGCCTCGGTCAGGCCGCTGAACAGCCGGTTGGACAGGAAGGTCAGTCCGGCGACCACGACGCAGACGGCGGCGATCAGCGCGGCAGGCGCGCTCCGGCGAAATGTCATGGCGTCCCCCACGTGTTTCCGCCCCGCCCGCCTTAGGCGGATACCCCGGGCATTTTTCGCAGACTCACGCGTTAGAATCAATCGAACGAGAGTTTCGCCGCTTCTTATTGGACCGTCGCGCGGCTATACCGGCGGGGCGAAAGGATCGTCATGCCCGGGTCTGGAACCGACAAAACCAAACGCTGGATCGAAACCCCGGCGCCGGTCGTCGTGTTGGTCGAGCCCCAGCTCGGCGAGAATATCGGCGCGGCGGCGCGTGCCATGGCCAATTTCGGGCTGTCGCGCCTGCGGCTGGTCAAGCCGGTGCAGGGCTGGCCGAACGAGCGGGCCCGCGTGATGGCGGCCGGCGCCGACCGCGTGCTCGCCAAGGCCACGCTCTACGACAGCCTGGCCGATGCGATCGGCGATTGCCATTTCGTGCTCGCCACCACGGCGCGACAGCACGATCAGGCCAAGCCCGTGGGCGGGGCCGATGCTGCGGCGGCCGAGATGGCGCCGCGGGTCGCCGCCGGCGAGACGGTCGCCCTGGTGTTCGGACGCGAGCGTTACGGGCTGGAAAACCACGAGGTCGGCCTGGCCGACCGCATCCTCACGCTGCCGGTCAATCCGGCCTTCGCCTCGCTCAACCTGGCGCAGGCGGTGGCGATCGTCGCCTATGAATGGTTCAAGCAAGCCGGCGTGCACGAGCCTTATGTCAGGCACGAGAAATCGCCGCCGGCCGCCAAGCAGCAGCTCCACGCGTTCTTCACCGATCTCGAACGCGAACTCGAGCGGGTCGAGTTCTTCCGCCCGGCGGAGAAGCGCGACACAATGCGCGTCAATCTGCTGAATATTTTTCAGCGCATGCAGCCGACCCAGCAGGACATCCGCACGCTGCACGGCATCATCATGGCGATCGCGCAGGGGCGCAAAGGTCCGGCGCGCGGCGGCGTGCTCGATCCCGGCGAAGCGCTGAAGCTGCGCGAGTTGATCGCCGAGCATGGCACGCGCGTGCTCGAGGAACGCGCGCCGGTGCGCGGCCTCGCGCGCCTGCTACGGCGCAACCCGACCGAGGCCGAGCGCAGGCTCTGGCAGGCGCTGGTGAACGACCGGCGTTTTGCCGGCCGCGGCTTCAAGCGTCAGGTGCCGATCGGACCGCACCTCGTCGACTTCGTTTCCTTTCCGCTGAAATGCATCATCGACCTCGTGCCGGAGCAGGAATCGGATGAGGCCAAGAGCCTGCGGGTCGACAAGCGCGCCTGGCTCGCCGAGCGCGACTATCGGGTGGTGCCGGTGCGAGCGGAGGCGATAGAGGCGGACGTGAAGATGGTGCTGGAAGAGCTCTCGGCGATCATCGGCGCCTCGCGCCAAGCGACGTGACCGGCATTGCCTGGGCCGGCACACGGTCCGGTCTAGCTGCCCACGGCCCGCAACAAACTCAGGCCGTCGCGATCCTCCCGCACGCGGAGCTTTTTGACCCCGCTCAAGACAGATTTCAGGCGATCCCACGATAGCGGTTTGACGAGATAGCCGATTGCTCCCAAGGTTTGGGCGCGTTCGCGGTCCTTTTCGTAATCCGACACCGTGCACATGACGACCGCGGTACCGCAGAGCGCGTCGTCGGCGCGCATGTGCTCCAAGACTTCGAATCCGTCCATGCGCGGCATATTGATGTCCAGCAGGACCAGGTCGACCTTATTGCCGGCGCGCATTTTGGTCCGGACGATGTCCAGTCCCTCGAGTCCGTCATGCGCGGTCAGCATGTTGCATTTCAGGCCGGCGGCGTCGAACCCCGTGAGGCGGGTCAATTCGAGATGGTCTTCGGAATCGTCGACCAGAAGCACCGTGGCGAGCGACCCCGCTTCGCCGGCGCTTGCGGCGGTTGCGGTCGGAATCTTGGCCGAGGCGTCGCTTGTCGCAGGCGCGTAGACTACGGCTTTGGGAAGGCCGAAATGGAAGGTCGCGCCGTCCCCGGGCGTCGATTCGCACCAGATTCGCCCACCGAGCGCGCCCACCACCTTTCGGCAAATCGCCAGACCCAAACCGGCGCATTCCTCGTTCGCCGTCAGCCGTTTGAACGGAGAAAAGATTTTTTCCTGCTGCGCGTGTTCGATGCCGGGGCCGTCGTCGTGCATCGAAAACAGCCATTCGTCCGCCGTTTCATCGGCACGCACATGGACTGCAACCGGCTTGTCGCTGTGCCGCACGGCATTGGAAAGGAGGTTCTTCATGAGCAGGATCATTTGATCGGGATCGGCATCGACATCCGGGAGCGGGTCTGCCGTGACGGTCGCCTTCCGCTCGCGGATCAGCGGGGCGAGATCGTCCTGCGCGGCCTTCAGCGCTTGCGTCATGGGAACGCGCCGTTTTGCCGTCCGCGCCGGGTCGTCCAACTGGGTGTAAATGAAAACCGTGTCGATCAGCATGCCCATGCGGCCGGCGGCACGCTGAATATATTTGAAATACTGCTCGCGCTTTTCCGGCGGCAGATCGGTCTGCCGGATTATTTCCGAATAAGACTGGATCGAACGGACCGGCTCGTTGAGGTCGTGCGCGAGCGCGCGAGTAAACACTTCCAGCGAATCGCGCTGCTCGCGAATGTGCGTCCGCTGCTCTTCCAATGTATGCACTTGCCCCTGAAGTTCGGCGTACAGATCCGCGTTGCGCAGCGCGACCGAGGTGGTGTCGGCCAGCGCCTGGAGGATCGCGGCTTCCTCTTCGGTCGGCCGATGGCGGGTCGCCCAGTAATTGCCGATGGCGCCGATCGGCGCCGAGCGCCGGATCGGCACCATGGCCAGGCTTTTCACGAAGGTTGGACGATAGGCATCCACGGGGATGCGGGGATCGCTGTAGATGTCCTCGATGAGCGCCGGCTGGGCATTAAGCATGGCCCAGCCGCTGACACAGGCGTTCATCGGAAAACGGCGGCCCTTCCACAGCGGTGCGATAGCGTTCTCATCGACGTAATGGCACAGGTCGCCGTCGCGCAGGACGAAGGTTGCACCGTCGGCCCCCGTGAGTTCGCGGGCGGCGTCGCGGACGATCGCCGCGATCGCCGCGTGATCGTGCGCTTGGGACAAATCCTGCACGACGCCGACAAGATGCTCCATCGCCGCCACGTACCAGGCCGATCGGGCAGCGGCATTGCCGGATTGATGGGTTTGCGGGACTGGAGATTGCATGGCGCTCATACCCTCGGCTGCGCGGGGCGCAGCCGGTTGTCCCGTCCGATCGCAAATCCTAGTTCGAAATCGTGACCGAATATTTGCGTATCCGTGGCGGCGGGCGCAGGTAGGAATACGTAGCTGTCTTCCGCGCGGCGGCGGGAACAACGGGCGCATTGCGCGGCGCACGAAAACTAGATTTTCAGCGCCTGCACCTGCGCGGCGGCGCCTTCGCGCACGAGGGAAAGGTCGCTGCCGACGGTGACGAAGCGGAAGCCGCGTTTGACCATGGCGAGCGCCCGCTCGGCATCGCGGCAATAGATGCCGGGAATTTTGCCGGCCTTGCGGGCGGCTTCCCCGATGCGGTCGATGGCGCGCTCGACTTCCGGCGCCTGGACGTCCTGCGCCGTGCCGCCGGAGAGCGCGGTGGACAGGTCGTAGGGGCCGATGAACAGGGCGTCGATACCGTCGGTTGCGGCAATGTCGTCGACATTGGCGAGCGCCATCGGCGTTTCGATCATGGCGAGCGTGAGCGTGCCCTCGTTCGCCTCGCGCAAGTATTCCGTGCTGACGGAGCGGCCCTGCAACGTCATGGCGCGCTGCGGACCCCAACTCCGTTCGCCGAGCGGCGGAAACTTGGCGACCGCGGCAAACGCGTGCGCATCGCTCGGGGTGTTGATCATCGGCGCGATGACCGCCTCGGCGCCGGCGTCGAGCGCGCGCGAGACGAAGGCGAAGTCGTTGAGCGGCACGCGCACGACCGGCGCGGCGCCCGCATGATTGATGGCGCCGATGGCGGCCACGGTCGCGGCGATGTCCCACAGTCCGTGCTGGACGTCGATCACGACGGCCGGGAAGCCCTCGCGCGCGATCGCCTCCGCCACGATCGGGGACGCCAGCGCGCACCAAGCCGAGAAAACGGTTTCGCCCGCGCGCAAGCGGCGGGCGAGGGAGAAGGGGCTTTGAGTCATGAGCGCCTCTCGGGTTGTCATTCCGGGGCGCGAGCGGTGCGAGCGAACCCGGAATCCAGAGACGCGCACAGCGTCCGTTTCTGGATTCCGGGCTCGCGCCTTCGGCGCGCCCCGGAATGACGGAAAATTAGCCGCTCTTCTTGATCTGCTCGACCGCCTGCGCCAGCAGTTCGTTCATGCGGGCGCGAATCTCGGCCTCGCCGATGCCCTTGGCGGCAAGGTCTGCCGTGACCTTGCGCAGCACGTCGTTGTCGCCGGCTTCCTCGAAGTCCGCGAGCACGACCTCCTTGGCATAGGCCTCGGCATCGGCGCCGCTTTTGCCCAGAACCTCGGCGGCCCAGAGCCCGAGCAGCTTGTTGCGGCGTGCCATTGCCTTGAAACGCAATTCCTCGTCATGCGCGAATTGTTTCTCGAAGCCTTCCTCGCGCTTGTCGAATGTGGTGGTCATGCCGCCGCCCTCTTTCCCTGCGGTTCTCGTGCTGCGCTTCGCCGTCCGCCGTCTTGGCGTTGCTTGCGATTTCGCGACCGCGTACACAAATAATACCGGAGCGGCCTTGCATATCGCTACGCTAGCGTCAAGGCAACATCCGTGGCGGCATTTGCGGCGAAATTGCGGAGTGGAAAACGTGGCCGCAGATCGATTGTGCTGCCCGGAACGATCGGCTAGGTTGCCGACGTGCCCGGACCGTTCGCGCGGGATTCGCGCCGTCGTCCGGTCCCGCCGCCGCGGATCTCGATCACGACGCTAACAGGAGCCACGGCACCACGATGGACTTTCAGAAACCACGGTACACGCCCATGAGCCGCCGTCGCCGCATCTATGAAGGCAAGGCGAAGGTCCTCTATGAAGGCCCCGAGCCCGGCACGCTGATCCAGCATTTCAAGGATGACGCCACCGCCTTCAACGCCAAGAAACACGAAGTGATCGAGGGCAAAGGCGTACTCAACAACCGCATCTCGGAGTACGTATTTCAGCACCTCAACGATATCGGGGTGCCGACCCATTTCATCCGCCGCCTCAACATGCGCGAGCAGTTGATCCGCGAGGTCGAGATCATCCCGCTCGAGGTGGTGGTGCGCAACGTCGCGGCCGGCTCGCTGTCGCAGCGCCTCGGCATCGAGGAAGGCACGCAACTGCCGCGCTCGATCATCGAATTCTACTACAAGAACGACAAGCTCAACGACCCGATGGTGTCGGAGGAGCACATCACCGCTTTCGGCTGGGCGAGCCCGCAGGAGATCGACGACATCATGGCGCTCGCCATCCGCGTCAACGATTTCCTCTCCGGCCTTTTCCTCGGGGTCGGCATCCGCCTGGTCGACTTCAAGATGGAGACCGGACGGCTCTGGGAAAACGACATGATGCGCATCGTCGTCGCCGACGAGATCTCGCCCGATTCGTGCCGGTTGTGGGACATTAAGTCGAACGAGAAGCTCGACAAGGACCGTTTCCGGCGCGATCTCGGCGGGCTGGTCGAGGCCTATACCGAGGTCGCCAAGCGCCTCGGCATCATGGGCGAAGGCGAGCGCCCGCAGGGCTCCGGCCCGGTGCTGGTGAAGAGCTGAGGATTGGTTGCCGGTTCCGATTGAGCGGGACCAGCAAGGATGCTAACCGGGGGCCTTGCGGCCCCCGTTTTGCTTCGGAAAAGCTGATGAAAGCCCGCGTCACCGTCACCTTGAAGACCGGCGTCCTCGACCCGCAAGGCAAGGCGATCGAGGGCGCGCTGCGTTCGCTCGGCATCGCCGGCGTCGCCAGCGTGCGCCAAGGCAAAGTGTTCGACATCGAGGTCGAGGGCGGCGACCCGGCCCGGACCGAGGCGCTGCTGAAAGAGGCCGCCGACAAGCTGCTGGCGAACACGGTGGTCGAGAATTATCGCGTAGACGTATTGGAATGACGCGGAGGCCGCCCTCGCTATGAAAGCCGCCGTCCTCGTTTTCCCCGGCATCAATCGCGAGCGCGACATGGCGCGCACGCTCAGGCTCGTGTCCGGCCGGGCACCGACCATGCTCTGGCACGCCGAACACGAGCTACCGGCCGGCACCGATCTCGTGGTGATTCCCGGCGGCTTCTCCTATGGCGACTATCTGCGCTGCGGCGCGATCGCCGCGCGCGCGCCGGTCATGGACGCGGTGCGCGCTTTCGCCGTGCGCGGCGGGCTGGTGCTCGGGGTCTGCAACGGGTTCCAGATCCTGTGCGAGTCGGGGCTCCTGCCGGGCGTGTTGATGCGCAATCAGCAGCTCCGCTTCATCTGCCGCGACGTCTATCTCCGGGTGGAGCGCTCCGATCTGCCGTTCACCCGCGGCTATAATGCAGGCCAGGTGATCCGCGTGCCGGTGGCGCATGGCGAGGGCAACTACATCGCCGACGGCGAGACCATCGCGCGGCTGGAAGGCGAGGGGCGGGTCGTGTTCCGCTATTCCTCGCCCGACGGCATGATCGACCCGAACTGGAACCACAACGGCGCCATCAATGCGATCGCCGGCATCGTCAACGAGGCCGGCAACGTGCTCGGCATGATGCCGCATCCGGAAAACCACGTGGAAGCTGCGATCGGCCCGACCGATGGGCGCGGGCTGTTCGCGGGGCTGGTCGAGGCGTTGGAGCGGGCGGCGTGATGCCTTGCAACTGTGTACACAAAGGTGTACATGACCGTGCGGTTCAGCTGGAACGAGGCAAAGCGCGAGAAAATCCTGACGGACCGGGGATTCGACCTGCTGCGCGCAGCACGAATTTTTCGCGGCCCCGTTCTGATCGAAGAGGACGACCGCAATGACTACGGCGAAACGCGTTATGTCGCGCTCGGCGTCGCGGAAGGCGAGCATTACACGGTCGTCTTCACGCCGCGGAAAGACCCGGACAGTGGTGAAGACGTATTCCATCTCATCACTGCCTGGCGTATGGGACGAGGAGCCCGCCGGCGCTATCGCGAGCGCTACCCTGGATGAAATCGACGAGATGGCGCGCCGCGGCGCGCTCGCGCCGACGCGTCGGGGAGCCCAGGAGATCGAGCTCGACGATAGCTTCTGGCGCCACGCGCGGCTCATCCCGGCATTGGCTCCGCGGAAATCATCGGTGCATCTGCGCATCGACAGCGACGTTCTCGACTGGTTCAAGGCGCAGGGCAAAGGGCATCTCACGCGCATGAATGCCGTGTTGAGAGCCTATGTCTACGCGCAGCAGAACGGGCCATTGCCGTCCGCCGCTGCGCCCGATCCGAAGCGCCGTCGTCCGGCCAAGAGCGCCGCAGCCGTGATACGCGAACAGAAGAAGACCGGTCGCCCGTGATCCCCAACGAAACGAAAATCACTCCCGAGCTCGTCGCCGAACACGGCCTCAAGGCGGACGAGTATCAGCGCATCCTGAAGCTGATCGGCCGCGAGCCGACGCTGACCGAACTCGGCATCTTCTCGGCGATGTGGAACGAGCATTGCTCGTACAAGTCCTCCAGGGTTCACCTGCGCGGCCTGCCGACCAAGGGCGCTCACGTGATCCAGGGGCCGGGCGAGAACGCCGGCGTCATCGACATCGGCGACGGCCTCGCCTGCGTCTTCAAGATGGAGAGCCACAACCACCCGAGCTATATCGAGCCCTATCAGGGCGCGGCGACCGGCGTCGGCGGCATCCTGCGCGACGTCTTCACGATGGGCGCGCGGCCGATCGCCTGCCTCGACGCGCTCTCCTTCGGTGCGCCCGATCATCCGAAGACGCGCCATCTCGTTTCCGGCGTGGTCGCCGGCATCGGCGGCTACGGCAATTCCTTCGGGGTGCCGACGGTCGCCGGCTCCGTGCGCTTCCATTCGCGCTATGACGGCAACTGTCTCGTGAACGCCATGGCTGTCGGCATCGCGCGCGCCGACTGGATCTTCTACGCGGCCGCTTCCGGCGTCGGCATGCCGATCGTCTATCTCGGCTCCAAGACCGGCCGCGACGGCATCCACGGCGCCACCATGGCCTCGGCCGAATTCGGCGCCGACGCCGAAGAGAAGCGCCCGACCGTGCAGGTCGGCGATCCGTTCTCGGAAAAGCTGCTGCTGGAAGCCTGCCTCGAGATCATGGCCAAGGGCTGCGTGATCGCGATCCAGGACATGGGCGCGGCGGGACTCACTTCATCGGCGACCGAAATGGGCGCCAAGGGCGATCTCGGCGTCACGCTCGATCTCGACAAAGTGCCGTGCCGCGAGGAGGGCATGACCGCCTATGAGATGATGCTCTCCGAGAGCCAGGAGCGCATGCTCATGGTGCTCAAGCCGGAGAAGGAGCAGGAGGCCGAGGCGATCTTCCGCAAATGGGGGCTCGACTTCGCGGTGGTGGGCGAGACCACGCCGTCCAAGCGCTTCATCGTCATGCACACCGAGAACGGCGAGCGCAAGACAGTCGCCGACCTGCCGATCAAGGAGCTCGGCAGCGAGGCGCCGGAATACAAGCGCCCCTTCGTCACCGGCGCGAAGCCGCCGGTCATCGCGGCCGACGAGGTGACAGCGCCGCACGGCACCATGGAGGCGCTGGAACTCCTCATTGCCACGCCCGACCTTTGCTCCAAGCGCTGGGTGTGGGAGCAATACGACCATGTCATCGGCGGCAACACGGTGCAGCGCCCGGGCGGCGATGCCGCCGTGGTGCGCGTGGAGGACGGGCCGAAGGGCCTTGCGCTCACCACCGACGTAACGCCGCGCTATTGCGAGGCCGATCCGTTCGAGGGCGGCAAGCAGGCGGTCGCCGAATGTTGGCGCAACCTCACCGCCGTGGGCGCGCGGCCGCTCGCCATCACCGACAATCTGAACTTCGGCAATCCGGAGCGCCCGGAGATCATGGGCCAGTTCGTCGGCTGCGTGCGCGGCATCGCGGAAGCCTGCAAGGCGCTCGACTTCCCGGTCGTGTCCGGCAATGTCTCGCTCTACAACGAGACCAACGGACGCGCGATCCTTCCGACGCCCTCGATCGGCGGCGTCGGGCTCTTGGACGATTTCAGCAAATCCGCTACCCTCGCCTTCAAACGCGAGGGCGAGGCGGTGCTCGTCGTCGGCGAGACGACGGGCTGGCTCGGCCAGTCGATCTATCTGCGCGAATTGTGCGGGCGGGAAGAGGGCGCGCCGCCCCCGGTCGATCTCACCGAGGAGCGCGAGAACGGCGATTTCGTGCGCGCGCTCATCCGCGACGGCGTTGCAAGCGCCGTGCACGACGTGTCCGACGGCGGGTTGCTGGTGGCGATTGCCGAAATGGCCATGGCCTCCGGCATCGGCGCAGTGCTGAGCGCGGCGCCGAGCGATATTCCGCCGCATGCGCATTGGTTCGGCGAGGACCAGGCGCGCTATGTCGTCACCGTGCCGGCGAGCCAGGCCGAGGCGGTGTTCGCGCGCGCGCAAGGAGCGAGCGTGCCGGTCTGGCGCATCGGCGTCACCGGCGGCGATGCGCTGATGCTGGATGGCGAACGGCCGGTCTCGATCGCGAGTTTGCGCGAACGCTTCGAGGCCTGGCTCCCGGAATATATGGCGGGCAAGGCCTGAGGCGCCACGCAGACAGGCGATCGTCGCCTCACAATGGGCTCTATCGGACGCGCTGGTATATATCCCGTGTTGGTATTCCGGGTTGCATATTGTCAGCCGGAGGTATTTGCGCCCAAATTGCCCTGATTAGGCCAGATAGATTCGCTTTTCCTGGTCGGGTTCTTGCGAGGAAATGACGCCATGGCGATGGACGCGGCCGAAATCGAACGGTTGATCAAGCAGGGGATCCCGGACGCCCAGGTGACGATCCGCGATCTGGCCGGCGATGGCGACCATTATGCCGCCTCGGTGATTTCCGCCTCCTTCAAAGGCAAGTCCCGGGTGCAGCAGCATCAGCTCGTCTATCAGGCGCTCAAGGGCCAGATGGGTGGCGTTCTGCACGCGCTTGCCTTGCAGACGGCGGCGCCGGAGAGTTGAAGGGCGGCGCGGACAATCGGGCGCTGTCCGGCCATGCCGGGAGCGCATTTCGATCTCGCTTCGTTCGATCTCGCTTGGGGTGACGGACGCATTTGGGCTACATATATCCATCAGAGATCGCCATTGGCCGCGAATCGCGATGCGGCCGGAGCAGACGGCCGGCGCCGTCCGATAGGACCAGACACCCATGAGCATCGAGCAATTCATCGACAATGAAGTGAAAAGCAACGACGTCGTGCTGTTCATGAAGGGAACGCCGCAGTTCCCGCAGTGCGGCTTCTCCGGCCAGGTGGTGCAGATCCTCGATCACCTCGGGGTCAGCTACAAAGGCATCAACGTGCTGGAATCGGACGAAATCCGCACCGGCATCAAGAGCTATTCGAACTGGCCGACCATTCCGCAGCTTTACATCAAGGGCGAATTCGTCGGCGGCTGCGACATTGTGCGCGAGATGTTCCAGGCCGGCGAGCTGCAGCAGACGCTCAAGGAAAAAGGCGTCGGGGCCGCGCAAGGCGCCTGAGCGCCCGGGGGCGACCGGTCAGCCGATGGGCACGAAGCGGTAGGCGCCGTCCTTGCGCTCGACCGTGCCGACGCCCGGATAGGGCAGGTGGAAGCCGATCAGCTTCGATTTGTCGGCGGCGAGCCGGTCGAGCAATTTGCGCCGGGTCGCGACCGCCATGTCGGGGACGTGATCGGCGACCGACTTCCATTCTGGATGCGGGAACGAAATCAGCGGGTGGCTGAACCCGCTACAGAGTGCGTCACCGGCCACGATCAGCCCGTCGCCGCCGGTGAGCGCCAGCGACACATGGCCCTGGGTGTGGCCGGGCGTGTCCAAAATGCTCAGGCCCGTGACGACCTCGTCGCCCGGCTTGACCATCTTCACTTTGTCCTTGATCGTCTCGTAATTGCGGCGCGCGCCGGTGACGAAGCCAGCGCGCTCGGCCGGCAAGCCGCGCGTGGCGTCTTCGCTGCGCCAGAAATCCCATTCCTTGGCCGCGACATGGAAGGTCGCATCCGGCGTCACCAGGTCGTCGAGCTCGTCCACGGCGCCCCAGAGATGGTCGGGATGGCCGTGGGTGAAGATTACTTTGCTGATTTTCGCCTTGTCGATGCCCGCCGTCTTCAAATTCTCCCACAGCTTGCCGGCGGTCGGCATGAAGCGGGCGCCCGAACCCATGTCGACCAGAATCAGGTCGGAACCGGCGCGGATCAGGGTGACATTGGTCGGCGAATTGTACTGCTCGCCGGTCTGCACGATGTTCTTGAGGATTGCCGCGCGTTCTTCGGGCGGTACACCGGAGCCGAGGACGCTCGTCGGCACCACCAGATGGCCGTCGCTCACCAATGTGATTTCAAAAGCGCCATGCTTGAAAAAATAGGGTGCGGGCGCGGCAAAGGCCGGCAGCGCGTGCACGGCGACGCCGGCGGCTGTTGCGGTAAGAAGCGTGCGGCGCGTGATCGGTGTCATGTCCCGGCGTCCTCGTGCGGTGAAGGCCGGCCAAGAATAGCAAATCCCCCGCCTTTTGGGCAGGGGATCGGAATGTCGCAGGGCTCGAGGTGACGCGAGAGGGCGTCAGCGCGAATAATATTCGACCACCAGATGCGGCTCCATACGCACCGCGTAGGGGACATCGGTGAGTGTCGGGATACGCGCGAGCTTGGCGGTGCGCTTGCCGGCATCGACCTCGATGTAGTCGGGCACGTCGCGCTCGGCCAGCGTCTGCGCTTCCAGCACCAGCGCGAGTTCCTTGGACTTGTCCTTCACCTCGACGACATCGCCGACCTTGACCCGGTAGCTCGGGATGTTGACGCGCCGGCCGTTCACCTTGATGTGGCCGTGGTTGACGAATTGCCGGGCGGCGAACACCGTCGGCACGAACTTGGCGCGGAACACGATCGCGTCGAGCCGGCGCTCCAACAGGCCGATCATGTTGGCGCCCGAGTCGCCGCGCATGCGCATCGCCTCGTCATAGGTGGCGCGGAATTGCTTCTCGGAAATGTTGCCGTAATAGCCGCGCAGCTTCTGCTTGGCCCTGAGCTGCACGCCGAAGTCGGAGAGCTTGCCCTTGCGGCGCTGGCCGTGCTGGCCGGGGCCGTATTCGCGCCGGTTGACCGGGCTCTTCGGGCGACCCCAGATGTTCTCGCCAGATCGG
>JAKAHJ010000025.1 GCA_021815055.1 Pseudomonadota bacterium
TCGTGGCTCGGGTAAAACCGGCCGCGATCGGGTTTTTTTGACCGGCCGGGTTTTCATGGCTCCGCCACGGAAGCCCGTGGCCGGAGCTTTATTGCGAATTGGGGCGAAGGACCCATTCGGACGTGAAAGGGCTTGGCGGCGCGTCGCTTGGTCGACGCATCCGCCAGGAGGAGATGAGACGATGGAAAAGATCCCGATGACGGCCGCCGGCTATGCCGTGCTGGAGGAGGAACTCAAGCACCGCCAACAGGTGGAGCGCCCACGCATCATTCAGCAGATAACCGAGGCGCGCTCGCACGGCGACTTGTCGGAGAACGCCGAATATCACGCCGCGAAGGAGCAGCAGTCGCTGAACGAAGGCGCGATCGCCGAGCTCGAGGACAAGCTCGCGCGCGCCGACGTGATCGACGTCTCCAAACTGTCAGGCGACACCATCAAGTTCGGCGCGACCGTGACGCTGATCGACGAGGACACCGACGAAAAGAAGGTGTGGCAGATCGTCGGCGAGCCGGAGGCCAATGCCAAGGCGGGCCGGATCTCCATCACTTCGCCGCTCGCACGCGCGCTGATCGGCAAGGCCAAAGGCGCCTCGGTCGAGGTCAACGCGCCCGGCGGCGCCAAGGCTTACGAGATCAAGAAGATCGAGTGGCGGTAAACGCGAGCCGGCGCATTGCGCAGCGTCGTTCTCACTTTGTGGGACGACGCTGAGGTGCAGCATTTCATTTTTTAAAATTTCAGCCGTACCGCGGCTCTGCAATTCTGCGCGCCTGTCATGCGGCCGGTACGAATGGCCGAGTCCTTCCTTCGTCGCAAGCAACCCAATAAAGTGATCGGCGCAAAAGACGCTCGACAAAAAAGCGCTGCGCTCTAAGAACAAACATGAGGGAGGATCGCGATGAGATTTCCGCGTCGTCAGTTCCTGCAATGGGCGGCCGGCATTGCCGCGCTGCCGGTTGCTTCGCAATTCGCATGGGGTGAGACTTATCCCTCGCGGCCGATCCGGATGATCGTGCCGTTCCCGGCCGGCGGACCGACCGACATCGTGGCGCGGCCCTTCGCGCAACTGCTCGGCGAGGCCCTCAAGAATACCGTGATCATCGACAATCGCGGCGGCGCCGGGGGGACACTCGGCGCCAACGTCGTCGCCAAATCCGCCCCCGACGGTTACACGCTGCTGATGGCCACCGTCGGCACCAACGCGATCAACGCGTCGCTCTACAAAAAGCTGCCCTATGACGCGGTGAAGGACTTCACGCCAATCGCGCAGGTCGCGGCGGCGCCGGTCGCCGTCGTCACGCATCCGTCGGTCCCGGTAAAGAGCTTGGCCGACCTGGTGGCGCTGGCGAAGAAGCAGCCCGGCAAGCTGAATTACGGTTCGGCCGGCAACGGTACGCCCGGCCATCTGACCGCCGAGATGTTCAAGACGGCCGCCGGCATCGACATCAAGCACGTGCCCTACAAAGGCAGCGCGCCGGCGGTGACCGATCTGATCGCGGGCCAAATTCAGGTGATGTTCGATCCGTTGCAATCCGTGCTCGCGAATGTGCGCGGCGGCAATCTGCGCTTGCTCGCCGTCAGCAGCGCGGCGCGCTCAGCCGTAGCGCCTGACGTGCCGACCATCGCCGAGTCGGGCTATCCGGGTTTCGAGTCGACCGCCTGGTGGGGCGTGTTCGCGCCGGCTAATCTGCCCGCCGCGGAAGCCAAGGTGCTCGCCGACGCCGCCGAGAAAATCGTCAAGGGCAAGGCTTTCCACGACAAACTGTCTCCGCTCGGCGTCGTTCCGACCTCCCGCACGCTCGCCGCATTCGGCGAATTCCAGCGCAGCGAGATCGCGAAATGGGGCAAGGCGGTGCGCGATTCGGGAGCGACGATCGAATAATGACCGCCATGAAGCTCAACGATGAAGAACAGGACATGCTGGCGGGCAAGCTCGGCCCGCTGGCGCGCGAGGCGCTCCGGCATCAGATCATGGTGGGCGAGTTTTTCGGCGCTGAGGATTTCGTGCCGGTGACGCAGGCCCACATCATGGCCGACACCGAAAGCCTCGGCGAAGCCGGCGTGCAATGGCTGGAGGGGCTCGCCGCCAATAGCGAGGGCCGCACCGGCGTTTGCGTTCCCACCATCACCGATCCGCGCGGGACCGATTTCGCCAAGGCCGCCTTTCTCGGCCAGACCCGCAGCATGCTCGATCTCGAACGCCGCGCCATCGACGCCTTCGTCAAGCTGGGCGTGACCATGACCGATACCTGCATCAATTATCAGACCGTGCAGGCGCCGATCCGCAACGAACACGTGGCCTTCGGCGACACCGGCGTGGTGATCTATTCGAACTCGGTGTGCGGCGCCTATTCCAATTTCGAAGGCGGGCCGTCGGCGCTGTCGGCGGGACTGACCGGCCGCACGCCGCGCTACGGCTTTCATCTGCCCGGGCAACGCCGCGCGACCGTGCATGTACGCACCGAATTCACGCCGGAAACGCTCAACGACTGGGGCGCGCTCGGCGCCGTGATCGGCCGCTTCGCCGGCAACTACTGGGCCGTGCCGGTGATCGAAGGAATCGAAGGCGCGCCGCGCTCCGACCAGCTCAAGCATTTCGGCGCGGCCATGGCGAGCTTCGGCTCCATCGCGCTGTTCCACATGGTCGGCGTCACCCCGGAGGCCGACCGGCTCTCCGACGTAGCACCCGCGGGACTGCCGAGCCACCGGGTCGGCCGCGACGAGGTGAAGGCGCTGCAGGCCTCCTATCATCGGGACGGCAAGATCGATGTCGTCGTGTTCTCTGCGCCGCAGCTCAGCCTCTACGAACTGCGCGACCTCGCCGCGCTGTGCGACAAGCGAAGCTTCAGCGTGCCGCTGCTGGCGGTGACCTCGCCGCAGGTGAAGCCGGATTCCGACCGCATGGGCTACACCGCGCGCATCGAGAACGCCGGCGGCACCGTGCTGTCCGGCATGTGTTTCTATCAGTCCTATGCGCGCGAGATCGCCGAGGCCAAAGGCTGGAAGCGCCTCGTCACCAACAGCGCCAAACTGGTCAACATCCTGGGCGGCTACGGCTATCAGCCCATGCTGGGTTCGATGGAAGCCTGCGTCGATGCGGCCGTCAGCGGGAGAATGACATGAGCGCCAAGGGCAAGGTTTTTCAGGCGCACCACGCGATGGGCCAGCGCGTGCGCGGCACCGCGCTGGTGGCGAGCGACGGATTTTCCGCGCGCTACGATCTCGACCGGATCAAAGGCGTCTTTTCCCGTCCCAGCCATCAACTGGTCGGCCAGTCCTATGTCGGGAAGATCCTGGTGGTGGAGACGGCCAAAGGCGGCGTGGCCAGCGCCTGGATGCTGCATGAGATGCAATCGCGCGGCATGGCGCCGCTCGCCTTCGTCTTCAACAGCGTCAATCCGATCCTGGCGCAAGGCGCGGCGCTGGCGCATTTGCCGATGCTTGCCGGCTTCGAGGAAGACATCACCAAGGCCATTCCCAACGGCGCCGAACTCGAGATCGACCCCGAACGCGGCACCATCACGGTGCTGAGTTAGCGTCGGGCACTCGGTCACCCGCGATAGGCGACGACAGCGTAGACCACGCCGCCATACGCAAATTCGGCCACCTCGCTCATGCCCATCTTCTTGTGCGCAATCAGCGACGTCGTGTTGGCGCGACGGATAAAGGCAACGCCCTCCCGTCCGGGAATCCGTGCCCGCAGCGCGGCAAACATCGCTCCCGCCAGGCCGCGTCCACGTTCGCTCTCGGCAACGCAAACCGGTCCGTAATTGTAAGCGTCGGGAGAGGCTGGATAGGCTTGCAGCATCGCCTGCACCAGCGGCACGTGTGCCTGCGCCGCAAAACTCGAAAATACCAGATAGCCGACCACCGATCCGCCTCGGCGCGCAACGATCACCTGGCCATCGGAAATCGCCGCCGCGAACCAATCCGGCGAAAACGGAACCGCTAGAGTGCCGCCTCGGCTTGAAAGATTGCGACCTTGCAGATCGCAAATTCCGCCGACGTCGTCGTGCGCAGCAAGTGCGATTTCGTAATCGGTACCAAGCATCGCGTCGCCCGGCGCTCATTCATCCATCGGCACCATGGCCGCATCCTTGGACTGGCGCAGCGTGAGCGATGTCTTCACGTTGCGCACATGCGGCGCGGAGGTCAACTTCTCGACGAAGGCCTGGAAGGTTTTCAGGTCCGGCGCCACGCATGTGAGCACGAAGTCGATCTCGCCCGAAAGCATCCAGCATTCGCGCACCAGCGGCTGCGCGCGCACGAATGCCTCGAAGGCGGAAAGGTCGGCCTCGGCCTGGCTCGACAGATGGACGAAGGCGAACACCACGACTTCGTAGCCCAGCTTCTTTTCGTCGAGCAGCGCGCGGTATCCTTTGATAAAGCCCGCCTCCTCCAGCGCGCGCACGCGACGCAGGCAGGGCGGTGCGGAAATACCGACCCGCCGGGCGAGTTCCACATTGGTGATTCGACCGTCGTCCTGAAGTTCCTTCAGGATTTTGCGATCGATGGCGTCGAGACGGGCGGGCAACGGCTTCTCCCCTTGAACGCGATGGTTCGCCGAGGCCGAATCCATACAGCGAAATAAAGTTTCGCGAAAGATTATTACGCTCAGGATGTGGAGCGCGGTAACTCGCTCCGCTATGGCTCCGGTGGGTTGCGTATCTTGCATAGCTGGCCCGAAAGCCATAGATCGTTCGCAGCACAAGAACGGGTAACCCGCCCAGCCAACCGGGCATTCCCCGCCTTCTCAAAGCCCGGCCAGGGGGGCGCATCGCAATGCCGAATACCACTCACGTCAAAGTCCTGATCGTCGGCTCGGGGCCGGCCGGCTACACCGCCGCGATCTATGCCGCGCGGGCCATGCTGGAGCCGGTCCTCATCCAGGGCATCCAGCCCGGCGGCCAACTCACCATCACCACCGATGTCGAGAATTATCCCGGCTTCGCCGATGTCATCCAGGGCCCCTGGCTGATGGAGCAGATGCTGGCGCAGGCGACCCATGTCGGCACGCGCATCGTCACCGATACGGTCGTGCAGGCGGAACTGGCAAACCGGCCATTCCGGATCGTCTGCGATTCGGGCGACGTCTATCTCGCCGACGCGCTGATCGTAGCCACCGGCGCGCAGGCGCGCTGGCTCGATCTGCCGTCCGAGCAGAAATTCAGGGGTTACGGCGTGTCCGCCTGCGCCACCTGCGACGGCTTCTTCTACCGCAACAAGGAAGTGATCGTGGTCGGCGGCGGCAATACCGCGGTCGAGGAAGCGATCTTCCTCACCAATTTCGCCTCCAAGGTGACGGTCGTGCACCGGCGCGATTCCTTCCGCGCCGAGAAGATCCTGCAGGACCGGCTGTTCAAGCATCCGAAGATCGACGTGATCTGGGATCACGCGCTCGACGAGGTGACCGGCAGCGACGACCCGCTCAAGGTGAGGGGCGTGCGCCTGAAAAACGTCAAGACCGGCGCGGCGATGGAACGCAGTGCCGACGGCGTGTTCATCGCCATCGGCCACAAGCCGGCCTCCGAACTGTTCGCCGGCCAATTGCAGATGAAGAACTCGGGCTACATCGTCACCGGCGGTCATTCCACCGCCACCTCGGTGCCCGGCGTCTTCGCCGCCGGCGACGTAACCGACGACATCTACCGGCAGGCGGTGACCGCCGCCGGACAAGGCTGCATGGCGGCACTCGAAGCAGAGAAGTTCCTCGCCGCGCATGAGAACGAACGGGTGGCGGCGGAATGACCATGGCTTCCAACAACAGCACGATGGACTGGGACAAGCTGAAGGTTTTTCACGCCGCGGCGGAAGCGGGTTCGTTCACGCATGCCGGCGAACGCCTCGGCCTGTCGCAATCGGCGGTCTCGCGCCAGGTCTCCGCGCTGGAGTCCGAGCTCAGTGTATCCCTGTTCCATCGCCACGCGCGCGGACTGATCCTGACCGAGCAGGGCGAACTGCTGTACCGCACCGCGCATGAAGTGTTCATGAAGCTGGAAGCGGCGCGCACCAAGCTCACCGACAGCCGCGAACGGCCGAACGGCGAATTGAAGGTGTCCACCACGCCCGGCATCGGCGTGCACTGGCTCACGCCGCGGCTCGGCGAATTCCTCGACCTTTACCCCGACATCCACATCACGCTCATCACGACCGACGAAGAACTCGACCTTGCCATGCGCGAGGCCGACGTCGCGATCCGCCTGCGCCAGCCGACGCAGCCGGACCTGATCCAGCGCAAGCTGTTCTCGGTGCACTTCCACGCCTATGCTTCGCCCGACTATCTCAAGCGCTTCGGCACGCCGCGCACCCATGACGAACTCGACAAGCACCGCATCATCCTGCTCGGCGGCGCGGTGCCCGTCCATCTGCAAAGCCGGCGCCGGCTGCTCGAGTTGGCGCGCGACGGCAAGGGACCGCGCGAACCGAGCCTGACCATCAACAACGTGCTCGGCGTGCTGCGCGCGTGCCAGCGCGGCCTCGGCGTCGCAATGCTGCCGGATTATCTCGTGGAGGAAAACGGCGGGCTGGTGCAGCTTTTCGGCGACGTCGACACACTCGCGCTCGATGCCTATTTCGTTTACCCGGAAGAGCTCAAGTCGGTGGCGCGCATCCAGGTATTTCGCGATTTTCTGGTCGCGAACGCCCAGCGCTGGAATTTCTGATTTCCGAAGCCCGGAAATATCGTTCTGTGTTCTATTCGCATGGCAGTCATGCGCAAGCCCGAGAACTACGGGCGATTTCCGGATTTCGGCATGGCAGTCATGCGGCCCGCCGCATTGCTGGACTTGGCGACGGCTTGCATAGTGCGCACACGCTGTCGGTAGCGGATGTATGTCCTCCCAGAGTCTCCGGTGCCGCAGCATGTTCCCCTCTGGAAGTTATGCCGGTCCCCACACCGGCATACTCAAACCGGGCCCCGAAATGGGGCTCGGTTTTTTCATGCGCTGTGACTTTCATTCGTCATGGCCGGGCATATAGCCCGTCGAAGACGGGCGTGAACGCCCTTGTGTCCCGGCCATCCACGTCTTGATTGTGCGCGGTCAGCAAGACGTGGATGCCCGGCACAAGGCCAAGCACGCCGCTGGCAATAGCTCTATCGAAATCTTGCGATCGTATAAGCGAGATCGAGGATCTGCGCGTCGGTGACCGGGGCCAGCACTTCCGCCATGGTGGCATCGTAGCCGTGCCGGGTATTGTTCTTGTATTCGCGCAAGGTTTTCACGAGATAGTCTTCGCGCTGGTCGGCGATGTGCGGGATGTTGTCGCGCCCCGATAAATCCAGATTGTGACAGGCATTGCAGCGGTTCTGTGTGATCAGAACGCGTCCGCGCTCGATGCGGGCGGCATCGGTGCCATCGGCGGGCGGCGGCGGCGGCGGCAATTTCGACAGATAGTCCGAGAAGGCTCGCAAGTCGTCGTCGGTGAAGTCTTTCGTCATGTCGTTCATGATCTCGACGACGCGCTGCTTTTCGCGAAACAGGTAGAGCTGGATCAGGAGGTAGGGCGCCGGCTGCCCGCCGAGCGACGGCACTTCCGGATTCTCGGAAGTGCCATTCTCGCCGTGACAGGCGAGACAGGGTGCGACCCGTTCCGTAAAGGATTCGGCGGCGGCCGCACCGGATATGCAAGCGAGAAGCGCGATGAGTGCGCCTGCGAATTTCATGATCGGATACACATGATGGTGGAAATTTATCAAACGGCTACTCCGCCGTCATGCCCGGCCTTGCGCAGGGCATGACGGCGTTGTGAGGTCATGCGACCCTTTCGTGCGTCAGCGGCCGGCGACTTTCGGCTTACCGTAGCTGATGCGGTAGACCGCGCCGTTATAGTCGTCGGACAACAGCATCGATCCGTCCTTCATGATCTCCACGTCGACCGGACGGCCGATATAATTGTTGTTCTCGAGGAAGCCGGTGACGAACGGCTCCGACGATTTCACCGTGCCGTCTTTGTTGAGGAAGATCGCGATCACATCGCCGCCGAACTTCTTGGTCCGGTTCCACGAGCCATGACGAGCGAGGAAGATGGCGTTCCGATACTTCTTCGGGAACATCTTGCCGGTGTAGAAGCGCAGGCCCAGGCCCGCCGAGTGCGGGCCCGTCAGCATGATCGGCGGCGTGAATTCGCTGCAAGAGTGGCCCCAGCCGAATTCCGGATCGACGAAATTCCCCTGGTAGCAATAGGGCGATCCGAAATGTTCGCCTACCTTGGTGATGCGATTGAGCTCGTCTTGCGGCAAGTCCTCCGACGCCCAGTCGCGGCCGTTGTCGGAGAAGTAGAGCTGCTTGTTCACCGGGTTCCAGTCGAAGCCGACCGTGTTGCGCACGCCGCGCGCAACCACTTCCATGCCGCTGCCATCGAGATTGATGCGGCGAATCTGGGCGTGGGTCGGCGGCGGCATGACGTTGTTGCCGGGCTGTCCGACCGGAATGTAGAGCTTGTTGTCGGGACCGATACCGATGAACTTCCAGCCGTGCGCCTCATCCTTCGGCAGATCGTTGTAGATAACCGTCGGCTTGGGCGGGTTATCGAGAACGTTCTCGACATTGTCGATTTTGGAGATTTGCGACAGCTCGGCGATGTAGAGCGTGCCGTTGTGATAGGCGAGCCCGTTCGGACGATAGAGCCCGGAGGCGATGGTCTTCAGTTCGGTCTTGCCGTCCTTCTTGACGATGGCCGTGACCTTGTTGCCGAAGCGGGTGCCGACGAACACGGTGCCCTTGTCGCCGACGCGGATCGAGCGCGCATTGCCGATGCCGGAGGCGTAGACCTCGATATGGAAGCCGGGCGGCAATTTGAGCTTGGCGGTCGGCAGCTTGTCGGCCGCCGCCGGGATCGGCGGCGGTGCCACCGGCGCGAGCTTGGCGGCGGCGGCGTTGCCTTCGGGGCGGCCGATCAGCGGCGAGCCTGGCGGCAAGGGCTGCGCGGCGGCGGGGGCGGCGGGAGCGGCAGCCGGCGGTTGCTGGGCGAAGGCCGGTGCGGCCAGAAGAACGCCGGCGATCGAACCGGCAAGCAGAATGCGGCGCTGAGCCGCGACACGCGGAAGCATGGAGTTCCTCCCTCAATCGGAGGCGCTTATTCCGCGGTCATGCCGCGAAGGCCCGACCCGGAGCGCGCCTCCGTAGTTGCAGTGTGGCCGATTTTCCCTTCGGCTTGCAATCGGGATATCTCAGCCGTCGAGACAACGGCCGCAATTGCATGTCCGCAGAGTCCACAGGCGGAATCCCGGCGTCATAAATGCCGGTAGTTGTAGGGCACGTCCGCGCCTTGCGCCGCGAGCGGCGCGAGCAGCGCGTGATGCGGCGAGAGATGGCACACCGGATCGGCGGCGCACGCGTCGCCGGCGAGCAGGAAGGCCTGGCAGCGGCAGCCGCCGAAATCCTTCTCCTTCAACGCGCAGCTTTTGCACGGCTCCTGCATCCAGTCGTCGCCGCGGAAGGCGTTGAAGGCGGGCGACGTGCGCCAGATTTCGGCCAGCGAATGCTCGCGCACGTTCCAGAATTCGAGGCCGGGAATGACCTCGGCGGCGTGGCACGGCAGCACCTTGCCCGCCGGCGTGACATTGAGCGAGCGGCGGCCCCAGCCGCCGACGCAAGGCTTGGGGAAGCGCGCGTAATAATCCGGCACCACCGCGTCGATCACGATGCGTCCCTGATGGATTTTGCGCAGGCGTTCGACCTGGCCGACCGCCGCCTCGACCTGCTCGCGCGTCGGCATCAGCGCGGCGCGGTTTTCGAGCGCCCAGCCGTAATACTGCACATGCGCGACTTCGATGCGCGAGGCGCCGAGCGCAAGCGCCAGATCGACCATCGGCTCGACGCGCGCGATATTGGCGCGATGCACCACCATGTTGACCGTAAGCGGCAGGCCGAACTTCACCACCTCGGCCGCGAGCGCGCGCTTGCGCGCGGACGCGCCTTTGTAGCCGGCGATATGGTCGGCGGAAGCCTGTTCGCTGTCCTGGATCGAGATCTGCACATGGTCGAGCCCGCGATCGGCGAGCACGCTCAGCGTTTGCGGCGTGAGGCCGACCGCTGACGTGATCAGATTGCTGTAGAGGCCGGCCGCGCGCGCGGCCTCAACGATCTCGGGCAGATCGCGCCGCGCCGCCGGCTCGCCGCCGGACAGATGAACCTGCAACACGCCGAGCCCGGCCGCTTCGCGGAACACGCGGGCCCAGGTCGCACTGTCGAGTTCGCCGCTCCGGTTATCGAGCGCGATCGGGTTGGAGCAATAGGGACAGCCGAGCGGGCAACGATGGGTGAGTTCGGCCAGCAGGCCGAGCGGGGCAGGAATGCCGATGCCATTCGACGTCATTACGCGGACCTCTCAACCGTCAAGGCCGGGCATGACCCCGAATTTGACGGCGCGCTTCAATTCACCCCCACTCCAACAGCCGCTTCTCCGCCAGCCCCGCGAGCAGCTTCACCACATCGGCATGGATGCGTTCGCGCGGCGCGCCGGCAAAAGCTTTGGCCAGATCGTCGACGATCGCGCCGAGGTTCGCTTGGCCGGTGCAACGTTTCAGAATTTCCACCGACACCGCGTCAGCCTTGAACACCCGCTCCGGGGCGAGCAGCATCCAGCCTCCCTGCGCCTCGTTGTGCACGAGCCGCACGCCGCGCGGCAGGCGCGGAACGGCCGTGTCGGCAATTGCGGGCGCTACCGGTTCGTCCATTTATTTTCCTTTGCGCATGATCTCGTCCGCGAAACTGCGCTAATGATCCACCGGCACGAAAGCGCCGGGCGGCACCAGCTTCGGCGCCACATAAGCGTAAGCGAGCACGTCCAGCATAGACCACAGCACGCCGCATTTGAATTCGAGCGCGGCCAGCACCGCCTGCTGCCGTTCCGGCGTCTTGGCGTTGCGCTTGACGTAATCGAGCGCGAAGTCGGCGTCGCGCTTGGCCTGCGGCGGGCGCTTGTCGAAATAGGCGAGCGTTTCCTGGCTGATGAAGTCGTAATGCGCCAGCATGCCGGCCATGCGCTCGCCGATGATGGCCGGCGAAAACAGTTCCGTCAGCGAGGACGCGACCGCCTCCAGCAAACTCTTCTCGCGCACGAAATGCACATAGGCGTCGACCGCAAAGCGCGTACCGGGCAAAAGCCCCTTGAGCGAGGTGACGTAGTCGCGGTCGAGCCCCACCCCGTCGGTCAGCTTGAGCCAGCGCGCGATGCCGCCGTCGCCTTCCTGCGCCCCGTCATGGTCGACCAGCCGCGAGCGCCATTCGCGCCGCAGCGCGGAGTCCTCGCAACGCGCGATCAGGCTCGCATCCTTGATCGGGATCGTCGCCTGGTAATAGTAACGATTGAGCGCCCAGGCCTGCACCTGGCCCTTCGTGCATTGGCCGCTGTGCAGGAGTCCGTGAAACGGATGCAGGCGATGATAACGCTTGGCGCCGATGTCGCGCAGGGCGGCTTCGAGCTCCTCCGCCGACAACAATTTCATAACACGATCTCCATTCCGTCTTCGGCCACTTGCCAGCCGGCGGCTTCTATTTTTCGATGTTCCGGCGAGCCGGCGATATGGATCGGATTCGTGTTATTGATATGAATGAAGATCCGCCGCGCCGCGATGCCCTCGAACGCGCGCAGGCTGCCGTCCTCGCCGTCGATCGGCATGTGGCCCATGCGGCGTCCGGTTTTCTTGCCAAGTCCCGATCGCAGCATTTCATCGTCGGTGAACAGCGTGCCGTCGAACAGAACGGCGTCGGCACGGGCAAAACGTTCGCGCATGGCCCCGGTCACCGCCGCGGCGCCGGGCACGAAGACGAGCCGCGCGCCGCCGCACGCCAATTCGATGCCGACATTGGCGGCGCTCTCCCCATCGGTTTCAGGGTTTTCGCCTTCGAGATAGAGCGGCACTTTGCCGGGCACCGTGAACAGGGTCGCCTCGATACCGCCGGACAGCATGAAACACCCGCCGGGATCGACGGCGCATTTTTTCATCATCGTCAGCGCATCGAACATCGCATTATCGGCAACCGCCGCGTGGCTCGCAGCGGTGGCGTAAAGCGTGAACGGGGTGCTCTCGCGCAACGACAAGAGGCCGGCGATCTGGTCGATCTCCGCGCCGGTGAGCACGACCGCGTCGATCGGGCTGCCGCGCCACTCGCGCGGATGCAGCGCCCGTGTCGCGCGGATTTGCTGCCCGAGATCGGGCGAAACGTTGATCAGCGTCCAGCGTCCGTCGCCGGCGGAAACGGCGATACCGGCCTGGGTGCGCATGCGCACCCGCGGGTCGCCGTTCCAGGCGAGGTCACAGACCGGGCAGCGGCAATTCCATTGCGGAAACGCTCCGCCCGCCGCCGAACCGAGCACAATTGCGGTAAGGCGTGCCATCAAGCCGGTTCGTTCGGATCTGGCTTGGCGCTTAGAATTCGGCCGGGAGATAACCGTTGATCTCGAGACCGATGCAGATTTCGACGAGGGTGGGAGTAGTCCAAGCCATGGCGTTTACCCTTTCGCTCGCGCTCTGTTGCCCAGCGCGTATGAAACAGGTTAGCGCAGCCCAACGACACCGCAAAGGAGAAACTCTTGTGCGGACAACCCGGCGCCGCCCTTCTCCGGGTCAGACCTGCGAGATTGGCATGGGTCTAGGACGGCTCACGGAAATGTCATCGGGTAAGTAGCGGCAGCGCCGTCGTCACGGGCGTTCCCGGCCGAGCGACCGCGTTAGGGTGGTTATGGTGAATGAATGGGCCGACGGTACCCCATAGCTGGCAAAATAGCCACACTTGGTAATTGTTCGGATACAAACATCGTGAAAAGGCGTAACGGGAGCCGAGTTAACGGATTATAACCGCAAGGGACTTCAGGGTGCCTTCTGGCACCCCTTAGCTGTGGGAGACACAGGTGGAACGCGTTCGGTTCAATCGTCTGCTGGCTTCGACCGCCCTCGGTATGGTGCTGGCGTTTGCGAGCCATCCCGGCATGGCCCAGCAGGCCGACCAGCAGCAAATTGACGCGGCCGTCCCCGTCCCGGATACCACGCTGCCGCCGCCCCTGACCGCGAAGGACGTGGCTGCGCCGGCGCAAGCCGCACCGGCAGCCGCAGCACCGTCGCCGGAGCCGGCCCAGAATGAGCCCGTGAAGGCGGAAGCGCCGAAGCCAGAACCGAAGCAGGACGTCGCTGCCCCGGCAGCAGCCCCTGCTCCGGACGAGAAGGTCGCGCAGCCGTTAGCCGAACCGGCCAAGCCTGCCCCGGCGATCGCCGCCGCTCCTGCGGTCTCCGACCAGGCGGTCGCGGACAAGTTGCGCGAGTTGATCTCCGCCAAGAATTTCGACCGCTCGATTGGGCGCAAGGCCGACCGGGCAGGCATCGAAGCATTTTACAGCGCGCGCAATTATGCGCCGCTCTGGGTCGCCGACGGCGCGGCCGCCGCGCGCGCCAAGTCGGCCATTGCGTATCTTTCCAATGCCGAAGCGGTCGGCCTCGACCCGACCGATTACCCGACACCTCATTTCGGCGCGGACATGAGTGCGAACGCCCTCGCCGCCGCCGAGCTTAAGCTCACGGCCTCCGCGCTGACCTTCGCGCGCGACGCCCAGATCGGCCGCATCCACTTCAGCCGCGTCGCCGCCGACATCGACTTCAAACTGGTCGCGCCGGAGCCGGCTGCCGTCCTCGCCAAGCTCGCCGGCAGCGACGATGCCGGCAAAGTGCTCGACGGCTTCAATCCGCCGCAGGCCGAGTTCAAGGCGCTCAAGGCCGCGCTCGCGGACCTCCGCAAGAACGGCGATGCTCCGCCCAAGGCCGAGAAGGAAAAGCCCGCGCCGATCAAGATCGGCGAAGGCAAGATCATGCGTCTCGGCATGAAGGACGAGCGCGTGATCGCGCTGCGCAAGCGGCTGAACGTGCCGGGCGACAAGAACGATCCGCTGTACGACGAAGCCGTGCGCGACGCCGTCAGGGCCTTCCAGACGCAAGCCGATATCGGGGTCGATGGCAATGTCGGACCGCAGACCTTGCGCACGCTCAACGGCGGGGAGCGCAGCCGTCCGACCCACCGCTCGCTCGCGGCCAAAATCGACACCATCGTCGTGAACATGGAGCGTTGGCGCTGGCTCCCGCGCGACCTCGGTAATCCGCACGTGATCGTCAACGTGCCCGACTATTCGTTGACGCTGTGGAATGACGGCAAGGTCTACTGGCATACCAAGATCGTCGTCGGCAAATCCGGCACGCACGCGACGCCGATGATCAGTGCGGAGATGAAATTCATCACCGTCAACCCGACCTGGAACGTGCCGCCTTCGATCATCGAGAAGGAGTACCTTCCGGCGCTGGAGCAGGATCCGACGGCGCTCGATCGCATCGGCCTGAAGGTCGAGCAGGCGCCGGACGGCACCGTGCGCATCTACCAACCGCCGGGGGCCGGCAATGCGCTCGGCCGCATCCGCTTCAACTTCCCCAACAAGTTCCTGGTCTATCAGCACGATACGCCGGACAAATACCTGTTCGCCAAGGAAAAGCGCGCCTATAGCCACGGCTGCATGCGCGTGCAGAACCCCCTCACCTACGGTGAAAAGCTGTTGTCGCTGGCCTTGCCGAAGGACCACTACACCGAGGCGAAGCTCGAGGGCATGTTCGGCGGCAACGAGATCAACATCAACCTTCCGAAGCCGATCTGGGTGCACCTCACCTATCAGACCGCTTTCGTCGATTCCGACGGCAAGCTGCAATTCCGCGACGACATCTACGGCCGCGACGAAAGAATGATCTCGATCCTGAAGGGCAGCGAACGCAAGGTTGCCGATCTGCCGGTTGAGCGGGCACCCGACACATCGGCTAAGCCCGTACGCATGCCGGTCGGCATGTTCGGCGGCGAACAGCGCGACAACGGCCCGAATTTCTTCGACTGGTTGTTCAACGGCGGCCGCCCGCAATACGGCTATCCGCAGCAGCAGCGCCGATTCATCGGTCCGCGCGCCGGCGTCAACGGCGGCTATACCTACCGCTGATCCGGACAAACGATCGAAAAACAAGACGCCGGCAAGAAATCGTCGGCGTTTTTTATTGGGCGTGCGCGCGGCGCGTCGGCTTCCTACCGCGTCTCCAACGCACCCAACAGCATGCCGATGCGGCCGTCGCCCCACATCGGCAACAGGAGACGCGAATAGCCGGGTTCACCGGCCACGATCGAGCGATAATAGGTCGGCGCGCGTGCTTCGACGGTGGCACTCGCCTGCGCGCGCAGGAAAGCGAACGGATCGCGCAGGTCAATTTCGTCGGCAAACTTGTGCGCGATGTTCTCGCCGTAGCGCTGCGCCAGCGCATCCGAAATGTGATTGAAGCGAAAGCGTTCCGGCTTCGCGAAGACATCGATCAGAAGCACGATGGACGCACGTTGCGCGAGCGCCGACGGCGTCAGGTCGTCCCAGAACGGCATACTGCTTTCTGCGCGGCGCAGATCCTCCCAAAAGGACAGCACGCGCCCAAGATCGCTTTCGAGCCTGCCGGGAAGCGGAAAAGGATTAGAATGCACGGTCATGCCGGACCTAACCTTCGCTGCGCGTTTTGCCACCGGCAGGCCGCGGCGCGGAATCAGGGCGATGGTACAGGTGGGTGGACTCGAACCACCGACCTCTGGTTCCACAGACCAGCGCTCTAACCAACTGAGCTACACCTGCACTGGGGTCCGGACCGACGCCGGGCGAGCGGGAAACTAAGTGCCGTCCCGCGGTTTGGCAAGTTTCGATTTGGCGTGTTTCGATTTGGCGTGCTTGCCGGCCGCTCAGGGGCGGCGAGATCGCAAAAGCCCGGCCGCCGGAGGGCCGGGCTTGCATCATCGACGGGATCGCGGCGTGCTGCGACCGGCGGCTCAGGCGGCCTTGCCGAAGTTCGCGATGCTGTCCTTGATCGGCTCGTAGGTGTCGTTGGCGCATTTCTGCGCCTGCTCGGCCAGATCCTTGGCCTGCGCCGTCACGGCGTCGAACTGCGAGCGCATATAGGCGGTCGTTTTCTCGACGACTTCGGCAAAGGATTTGGCGGTCATCAGCTCGCCGGCGAGATCGAAGGCGGCGTTGCTGTTGACGCGGGCGGTCTCGATCACCTTAAGGCCGTAGTCGGTATAGCCCTTGGAGGCCGCGCTATAGGTCTCCTCGAGCACGTCGGTGGCCTGTTCGGCCGCGCTCTTCATCTTTTCGTAGTTTTCCTTGGCCTGGGCGATGCCCTTTTCGGCGAATTCGCGAAATGCGGCGGGGACTTCCATGTTCGGCACCTCGAATTTGGGGATCTCAAACTTCAGGATTTCGAACTTCGGCATTTCGAATTTTGGGGTCTCTGAGGCCGGAACGGCGGCGGAGGCGACGGGCTTCTTGGGTTTCGGTGTAGGGGCAACGGAGGTATCGGCCATGATGATCATCCTCGGCTCGGAGGGCGCTGTCTGGCAAATGTGGCGAACCGCTGCCCTCGGCGATAACGGTCCGCGCTTGTTCAATGGCTCGCTGCGGCGCTACGCGGTACGTCCGGAGGGCCGCTGAGAAAGACAATATAGCGCGGTTGTAGTGCATTGCAACAAAAACTAGTGCGATGCACAAAAAAAGCACGGCGGCGCCCTGAGCAACTGGCGCCTGACTGACGCTGCGCGGCGCTCGTCATCTGCCGCGCGGGTTGCAGCGAGAACCATCGCGCGCTGCCCGCATCCGCTCGATGCAATATCGAACGTAAACAAAGCGAGCGACGGTCTTAAGACCGGCAACAGGGTTTCCGATTAAGGTTATCTTCGCAACGCTGGCGCGCGCAGCGCTTGCGTCGTGGACGGCGCACAGACGCCGCCGTATTAAGGCTTTGTTACCCGTAATCCGCGCGGCCTCCGCCATCGACAATGAGCGACATCGAACTCCCCCTAGGCTGGCTGGACGATCCGCGGCTTGCGGCGCATGGCTTATCGCCGGCGCCGGCTTGGCTTTGGAGCGCCAAGGCGCCGCGTTTGTTGTGGGCCAATCCGATCGGCGCCGCGATTTTCGATGCGGCCTCGCCAGGCGCCGTTGCAAGCATCGAGTTCGGACCGCGCCATCCCGCCGCGCAGCAGATCATGCGCCTTGCCGGCACGCTGCCGCAGGCCGGAGCGCCGCGGCTCGAACGGCTGCGCGGTTTCGGCGCCGCGCTCGGCGGGGCGCTCATCTGCATGTGCTCGCGCATCGCACTCGCGGACGACTCCGCGGGCATCCTGGTGGTCGCGACAGAGCGTGCCGGCAAGGACATTGCTTTGCCCGAACGGGCGCATCGGCTGCTCGCCGACTTCGCCGCGCCGGCGGCAATCTTCACCGCCGAGGGCGAACCGATCGACGTTTCGCCGGCCGCGCGCGAGCGCTTTGGCGCGCATCGCGACCTGATCGCGCTCGGCGCGGAAACGATCGCGCGCGAGGCCACTGTTAACGGCAAAGCCGAAGGCGAGATTGCCGCCGGCCGGGTCGCCATGTGCAAGATCGACGCAGGCTCGACGGCGGCCCTGCTCCTCGTCTTCACCGACCCGGCGAATCCGGAGCCGATCGCGGAGCCCGTCGCAGCGCCCAGCGCCGAACCCGTCGCCGAACCGGCGCCGATTGAAATGCCGCCGTCGATCCCGAACCCAGTCGCCGCCGAACCTGCGCGCGTGCGACGTCTGTCGTTCCGTTTCGTCTGGCAGATGGATGCCGAGGATCGCTTCACAGAGGGCACGCAGGACTTTGCGAAAATCGTCGGCCCGCAGGCCGCCGCGGCGCTCGATCGTCCATGGCCCGAAATTGCCGAAACGCTCGGGCTCGATCCCGAGGCGCGCATTGCCCGGGCGCTCGCTGCGCGCGAGACCTGGAGCGGCATTATCGTGCAGTGGCCGGTCGATACGGGCGTGGAGCGCCTCGCAGTCGAGATGTCGGGCCTGCCGGTGTTCGACCGCGACCGTCAATTCGCAGGCTTCCGCGGCTTCGGCATTTGTCGAAACGTGGAGCGCCTGGAGGCCTTGCAGCGCGAGCGCGCCGAGGCCGCTGCTGCCACGGCTGCCCCTGCTCCCGCTCCTTCGCCGCCGGGACCGCTGCCCGCGAAGGCCGACGAGCCGGACAATGTGCTGCCGTTTCCGCTCCCGCCGCCGCCGGAACCACGCGCCGAATCCACGCCTGCACCGGTGGCCGCACTCAGTCCGCGCGAGCATTCCGCCTTCCAGGAACTCGCCCGCCAATTGAACGAGCGGCTGCGCCAGGCGCCGACGGCGGCCGCCAATGAGGCGCCGGAAATGACCGCCGAAGCCGAACCTGTTGTGCCGCCGCCCGAGCCGCCGCAGCCGGTTCAGCGCGAGCAAGCCATTCAACGCGAAGACATCACGCGCGACACCCGTGAAAGCCGGCCGATCCTCGATCGCCTGCCGGTCGGCATTCTGGTCTACCGGCTCAACAATCTCGTCTACGCCAACCGCGCATTCCTCGACTGGACCGGCTATTCGACGCTGCAAGGGCTGGCCGAAGCCGGCGGCCTCGACAGCCTGTTCATCGAAACCAAGGACACGCCATCCGACGCCGCGAGCGCCATCAAGAACGGCAGCAAGGCCCTGTCGATCGCAACGGTCAACGGCAAGCAGAAGCCGGTCGAAGGCCATCTGTTCAGCGTCGCCTGGAACGACGAGAGCGCGCTGGTGCTGATGATCAATCCTCAGTCCGTGGCCGATGAGACACGCAATGAGGCCGCGGAAGCGACGCTCAAGCGGCTGGAGCAGGAGAACCGCACGCTCGCGGCCGTGCTCGACACCGCAACCGACGGCGTGCTGGTGGTCGATCGCACGGGCCGCGTGCTGTCCGCCAACCGAAGCGCGGAGGCGCTGTTCGGCTATGACGATTTCTGCGACGTCGCGCTCGGCGACCTGTTTGCGCCGGAAAGCCGGCGCGCCGTGCTCGACTATCTCGATCGTCTCGCGCAGGCCGGCGGCACGCGCGTGCTCGACGCCGGCCGCGAAGCGATCGGCCGCGTCAAGAAGGGCGGGCTGGTGCCGCTCTTCATCACCATGGGGCGGATCGAGGAAGGCACGAAGTTCTGCGCGGTGCTGCGCGACATCACCGCCTGGAAGCGCACCGAGGAAGACCTGATCAATGCGCGCCAGGACGCGGAAAAGGCTTCCACCGCCAAGTCGGAATTCCTCGCCAAGATCAGCCACGAGATCCGTACGCCGCTCAACGCCATCATCGGCTTCTCGGAGGTGATGATGGAGGAGCGCTTCGGGCCGGTAGGCAACGATCGCTACCGCCAATATCTGCGCGACATCCATGCCTCCGGCGGCCATCTGATCTCGCTGCTCGACGACCTGCTCGACCTGTCGAAGATCGAAGCCGGCAAGCTCGACCTGACCTTCGTGAGCGTCGAGCTCAATGCGCTCGTGCAGCAATGCGTCGCGCTCATGCAGGACCAAGCGAACCGCGAGCGCGTCATCATCCGCACCTCGCTGCCGCCGAATCTGCCGCCGATCGTCGCCGACGCGCGCTCGGTGCGCCAGATCGCGCTCAATCTCTTGTCCAATTCGATCAAGTTCACCGGCGCGGGCGGCCAAGTGATCGTGTCCACCGCGCTCAACGACGACAACGAGGTCGTCTTGCGCGTGCGCGACACGGGCGTCGGCATGAGCGAGAAGGAATTGCAGACTGCGCTCGAGCCGTTCCGTCAGCTTGCCACCGCCGCCCGAAAAGGCGCGAGCGGAACCGGGCTCGGCCTGCCGATCACGAAGGCGCTCGCCGAAGCCAATCATGCCCGCTTCCGCATCACCAGCCAGGTCAACGAAGGAACCCTGGTCGAGGTGGCCTTCCCGGCCACCCGCGTGCTGATGCGCTAAGGCGCATGGCCCGAGAATAGGCTAAGCTTCCTTTCTCACCGTTGGCCTGCTGCGAGCGCGGACCGCGCGCCGCAGGATGACGGAGAAAGGTCGTCGCATGAGGCGGCTGCTCGCTGTCGCGTTCATTCTCGTCGCGCTGTCGTCCGCGCCATTCTCCCACGCTGCCCGCGCGGCCGACCAGGTCGATCTGCTGCTCGTGCTCGCCGCCGATGTGTCGCGCAGCGTCGATACGCAGAAATTTCAATTGCAGCGCGAAGGCTATGCCGCCGCCATTGCCAATCCGCGCGTGCTCGACGCGATCCGCGGAGGCCGCCTCGGCCGCATCGGTCTCCTGTTCATGGAATGGTCGGGCTCCAGCAACCAGAATGTCGTCATTGGCTGGAGCGTGATCGACGGACCGCAGGCCGCCCGCGCCTTCGGCGACCGGCTGCTCGAATCGCCGCGCTCCTTCGCCGACCGCACCTCGATCAGCGGCGGAATCGATGCCGCCGTCGCCGAAATCAAGCACGCGCCGTTTTCCGGCGAGCGCCAGACCATCGACGTCTCCGGCGACGGCACCAATAATTCCGGGCGCGACGTGCAGGCCGCGCGCGACGATGCGCTCAACCTCGGCATCACCATCAACGGACTGGCGATCCTGAGCGACAATCCCCTGCCCTGGAATCCCGAGCACACCAATCCGCCCGGGGGCCTCGCAAAATATTATCGCGACAACGTCGCCGGCGGACCCGGCTCCTTCGTGCTGGAGGCCAAGGACTTCCATTCCTTCGGCGAAGCCATCATCAAGAAAATGATCGCCGAGATCGCGGACGCCGGCACAAGCGGGCCGACCGCACAGCACGCCTTGCGCTAGCCTTGCCCGGAGCGGCCTTGAAAGGGTCACAGAGGACGAGCAAGGTTGGCCACAGCGGAACCGATGGTATAGTCCCGCCGGCATACACCGCCGACGCAACCGGATTCTCACCCTTTGACGCCTGCCGCCGGCTTAAAACGCCTGGGATTCGTGCTGCTCGCCGCGACCGCGGCCGGGCTGACCGTGCTCACGACGGCCGGCTACCTGATTTCGGGCGATACGGTGCGGCAGGAGGCGGTGCAGGGAATCCGTGCCATCACCGGCTTCGAACCGATCCTGCGCGGCCCGACCACCGTCTCGCTATTTCCCTCCGGCAGCGTCAGCTTTGCCGACATGGTGCTAGGCGATCCCAAGCGCCCGGCGCTCACAGCCGAGCGGTTGACCGCACGCTTGCGGTTTTTTCCGTTGCTGATCGGCCGCGTCGAAATCGCCGACGTATCGCTCGAGCGGCCGACCATCGACATCACCGTCGATCCGAACGGTCATTCCAACTGGTCGGGGTTGATCGGCGCATTGGCCAGGAGCAAGGCGCCCGGCGCGAACCGTCCGACATCGTTCTCCGAGTTGCGCATCGATCATGGCACGGTGGTCGTGCACGACCCTTCGCGCCGCCTCGCCGAAACCATCAAAAACGTCGAGTTCTCGCTCGCCTGGCCGTCGATTTCCAAGAGCTTCGGCGCCACCGGGCGGTTCGTCTGGCGTGACGAACCGGTCGATGCCGCGCTCGCCCTATCGGATTTCCCGGCGGCGCTGGCGGGCGGCCACAGCGGGCTGAAATTGCGTCTTTCCGGCGCGCCGATGAAAGCCGCATTCGAGGGCTCGATCAGCGTCAAGCCCACCATCAAGGTCCAGGGCACGCTCGCCGCCGATGCCGCCTCGCTGCGCCAGGTGCTGGTCTGGGCGGGACAGAAGCCGTTGCCCGGCGGCGGTTTCAAGCGTTTCTCCATCCAGGCGCAGACGGATATCACGGGCGGCACGATCAGCCTGACCGGCGTCAATGTAGAACTCGACGGCAATGCCGCCGAGGGCGTGTTCACTTTCGCCACCGATGGCCGGCAAACGCTGCAAGGCACGCTCGCCGCCGATACGCTCGATCTCTCGCCCTATGTCTCCACCATACGCCTCCTGACAAATAATCAGCGCGCGTGGAACGACACACGCATCGGTCTCGACGGGCTTTCGGGGATGGACCTCGACCTGCGCCTCTCGGCCGCCAAGGTGATCGCGGCAGGCGCCCAGTTCGGACACACGGCCATCGGCGCCAATCTGCGTGGCGGACAACTGGTGGTTACCGTCGGCGAGTCGCAGGCCTATGGCGGCGTGATCCAGGGTGCGCTCACGCTCGCCAATCTGCAGGGCGTCGACGTCAAGTCGCAGTTGCACTTCGTCAATGTCGATCTCGAGCCTTGTCTCACGCAATTGTTCGGTCTGCGGCGGTTGGAGGGCAAAGGCAATATTTCGCTCAACGTGGAAGGCCGCGGCGACAGCGTGCTCGCCGTCACGCGCACGATGAACGGCACCGCCACGCTCACCGGCAAGAACGGAGCGCTCAACGGCTTCGATCTCGAGCAGCTTCTGCGCCGGCTGGAGCGGCGGCCGCTGTCCGGCGGCGGCGAATTCCGCAGCGGCCGCACGCCATTCGACAAGATCGCAGTCGGCGTGAAGATCGCGAATGGCCTCGTCGCGGTCGACGACCTGAAAATCGACGGCACGGCGGTCAGGCTGGCGCTGGCGGGCTCGGCCTCGATCCCCGAGCGCGACCTCGACCTGAAGGGCACCGCCGCGCTGGTGACCGCAGCGCGGGCCGGCGCGACGCCGTTCGAACTGCCGTTCGTCGTGCAGGGCTCGTGGGACGACCCGATCTTGCTGCCCGACACCGAGGCGCTGATCCGCCGTTCGGGCGCGGCGGCTCCGCTCTTGAACGCGGTGCG
>JAKAHJ010000165.1 GCA_021815055.1 Pseudomonadota bacterium
CAAGGAGGTATGCGAGCGTCTAGTGCGGCGGATTTGACGTTCCTATCAGCCTTGCCGCGATTCCTTCATAGGAACGTCAAATCCAAAGCCGCACTAGAATCATAGACTTGCTAGTGTCCCTTTGGTTCCGACGCTTGCAAGCGAACGTGCTGCAAAGGGATACAAGCGTCGGAACCGGGACACTAGCTATGCTGAAGAAAAGAGGACAACCCATTAACGTTCTGGAAACGATATCGCGGTCCCATAGAGCCCCAGAGACGAACAGCGGTCAACGGGGGCTTCCAAAGGGCATGCGCCAGGCGCGCACCTTACTCATAGCTGCCGCTCTCGCGGCGACCGCCGGCGGCATGGCGTCGGCGCAAGTAAGCCGTCTCGCCACCAATTGGGGCGCGACTGGCACGGTGGCGCCGCGGGCCACCCCGCCGAGCGCGCCGGCATGGACCGGCGAATCGGGCGCTTCGGGCCATCCGCTGATGACCGCCGAGGCGATTCGCGCGGCGGCGGGCAATTTCCATTCCTGCCTCCAGCGGCTCTGGCCGGCCGCGGCGCGGCGCGGTGTGTCGCGCGCATTGTTTGATGCTTATACCGTCACGCTCACGCCCGACCTGCGGATCATGGATCTGCTCGACAGCCAGCCGGAATTCACCAGGTCGCTCTGGGACTATCTCGACGTGCTGGTGACGCCGGAACGCATCGCCAAAGGGCGCGAGCTGCTGGCCAAATACCGCACGACTTTCGATGCGGTGGAACGCGCCTATGGTGTCGACCGTCACATCATCGCGGCGATCTGGGGCGTGGAGAGCAATTATGGGACCCAGGGCGGTGACCGTCCCGTGGTGCGCTCGACCGCCACGCTTGCCTGCATTGGCCGGCGGCAGAACTATTTCCGCGAGGAATTCCTCTCGACGCTGGAAATCCTTCAGCACCGCGACGTGCGTCCCGACCGGCTGGTCGGGTCCTGGGCTGGCGCTTTTGGGCCGACGCAGTTCATGCCGACGGCGTTCAAGCGCTATGCGGTTGATTTCGACGGCGATGGACACCGCGACGTGGTCGATTCGGTGCCCGATCTCGTCGCGTCGACCGCCAACAATCTGAAGAAGGACGGCTGGGTTTCCGGCAAGACCTGGGGCTACGAAGTGGTGGTGCCCGCGAACTTCAATTTCTTCCTCGCTGACCGCAAGTGCATGATGACGATCGGCGACTGGGAGCGGCTCGGCATCAGGCGCGCCGGCGGCAAAGCGTTCCCGCGCCTGGACGATCGCGCGTTCCTGCTGTTGCCGGCCGGCGTGCAGGGCCCCGGTTTCCTGATGTTGCAGAATTTCCGCGTCATCATGCGATACAACCCGGCCGAGGCCTATGCGTTGGCGATCGGCCATCTCGCGGACCGGCTGCTTGGGGCGGACGGCTTCGTGCAAAGCTGGCCGCGTTTCGAGCGGCCGCTGTCGCGGACCGAACGCCTGGAACTGCAGGAATTGCTGGCGCGCCACGGCTACGATGTCGGCGAGCCGGACGGCCGCGTCGGCGTCCGCACCCGCACGGCCATCCGCGATTTCCAGTTGAAAATCGGACGGGTTCCCGACGGTTTCGCCTCTGCCGGTATCCTCGACCGGTTACGCGGGCGGTAAGGCTAACCGTCCTGCGATCTTCGAGTTGACATCTTTCCCGTGCTAATGAGGCATGATTGCCCGCCGCGCAGGTTTTCCATCCGTGCACGGCAGGTTTCGAAATTCTGGGCGACCGGCATGTTTGGCAGGATCCGCGTTTCGCGCTGGCTGTTCGCTGCCGCCCTCCTCGCCGTTGCAGAGGGCGCGAGCGTGGTCGCGCTCGGCTTGGCTATGGTTGCGCCTGCGCAGGCGCAGTGGTTCGGCGATGACGGTTATCGGCGGCGGCCTCCGCCGCGGTCGGGCGGGGGATTCTTCGAGAACCTGTTCGGGCCGTACAATGCGCGCCCGCAACAGTATCCGGGCTATTACCCGCCCGCGCGTCGCGCCCCGCCGCAGCCGGTCGACAATTCGCGCGCGCCGCCGCCGCACAAGCCGGATAACAAGGGCGAGCCGGTTGCGCCCACGACCTCGATCGTGGTGATGGGCGACGGCATGGCCGATTGGCTGGCCTATGGCCTGGAAGACGCCTTTTCCGATTCCCCCGAAGTCGCGATCGTCCGCAAGAACAAGCTGCATTCGGGCCTTTTGCGCTACGACCCCAAGGGCGATCTCGACTGGTGGCACGAGGCGCGCGACATCCTGGCGCCCCTGAAGCCCAATTACATCATCATGATGCTCGGCGTCAGCGACCGCCAGGACATCCGCGAACGCGACCTCATCAAGGAGGCCGAAAAAAAGGCCAAGGAGGAGAAGGAAAAGGCCGAGGCCGACAAGAGCAAAGAGGGTGCGGCGAAATCGGCGGATCAGCCGAAGATCGCCACGCCGGAGCCGCCGCGCGGCAAGAAGACTAATGGCGTGGTCGCATTCCGCAGCGACGAATGGGAAAAGATCTATACGCGGCGCATCGATGAGACCATCGGCGCGCTCAAGAGCAAAGGCGTGCCGGTGTTCTGGGTCGGCCTGCCGGCGATCCGCGGACCTAAGTCGACCGCCGATGTCGGCTATCTCAACGATCTCTATCGCAAGCGCGCCGAACGTGCCGGCATCGCCTATATCGACGTGTGGGACGGCTTCGTCGACGACAATGGCAGGTTTGTGACTTTCGGTCCCGACTACGAGGGCCAGACGCGCCGCCTGCGTTCGGGCGACGGCGTCTTTTTCACCAAATACGGCGCGCGCAAATTGGCGCATTACGTCGAGCGCGAATTGCGCCGCTATATGAGCAACCGCGGGCCGATCGCGCTGCCTACCGGTGTGAGCGGTCCGGTGCCGGGCGGCAAGCCGGCCGAGCGTCCCTTGGCCGGGCCGGTGCTGCCGCTCACATCGACGCCGACGAATTCGGATGCGCTGCTCGGTGGCGCAAGCTCGCCGGGCCCGCGCGGCGACGTCGTCGCGACGCAGGTTCTCGTCAAGGGCGAGCCGGTCGACGCGCCGGCCGGCCGCGCCGACGATTTCGTGTGGCCGCGCGGCAGCGCACGACCGGCCGTGCCGGCCAAGGCAAAGGCCCCGGCCGACACGCCGGCTGCGACTCCGTCGCCGACTGCAAATGCGGCTCCCGTCGCGCCTCCTGTGCAAGCCGCAACACCGGCAGCAAGCCAGACGCAGCCGGCGACCGAAAAATCGGCCACCACGACGTCGCCTGTCACTGCCCCTGCCGGCACGCAGGGAACGCCCGCCGCCGCCGACAAGAAACCGGCGACAGCGAAGAACCGCGCACGCGAGAAAACCGTGCAGAGAACGCGTCCGCACCGCACTCCACCGCGACCGCCGCGGCCGGTCGGGCAGCAGCGTGGCCTGTTCGATATTTTCAGGTAGCCGCGCAACTCCCTCGAGCGCGTGCGCGAGTCACGCCAGCGGGGTGCTCTCAGCAGCAAGAGCAATGGTGTCGCATCGGCCGTTCGCCTCGCTGCGGCGGCGGAACTCTAGATCCATGCAAAATGTTCCGTTGCCGGCTCGATCGGCCGAAAGCTAGCGTGCCCACGAGGTAACGCGAGGCGTCCCTTTCGACAACAGAGCTGGGGGTAGTCATGAACGTGGCAAGCACTTGCCGCGCGCCGGCATTCATTTGCTTTCTTTCATCGCTCGTAGTCGCTGCTTGCATGCTGCCGGCCAACGCGCAGAAAATTGCCACATTGCCATCTGCTGCCGCCGCGGCGCCCACGCTCACACCGCGCGGCGAATGGTCGGCGACCGTTCTGTATGGCGTGAACGACCTCGTGACGTCACGCGGCTCCGCCTGGCGCGCCAAGGTCGCGAACAGGAACAGGGTGCCGGGCCAGACCAATCCGTCGACGGCATCCTACTGGGAGCTCTTCGCCGGCGGCTACAATGCGCTCGGCGCCTGGATCAGCACGAGGAAGTATCAGCCCGACGACCTGGTCACTTACCTCGGCTCCACTTGGCGCGCAAAACTCACCAACATCAAAGCGCAGCCGCACACGCATCCCGCCGAGTGGGAGCAACTGGCCGCGAAAGGGGACAAAGGCGACAAAGGCGATACCGGCGCCAGCGGCGCGCAAGGTCCGACGGGCGCGACCGGCGCGCAGGGGCCGACCGGCGCGACGGGGCCGCAGGGCCCCACCGGGGTAACGGGCGCCACGGGTCCCACGGGCGCCACGGGTCCGCAGGGCCCGAAGGGTCTCGCTTGGCAGGGCGTCTGGTCCTCCGCGAAAGCCTATGCGGTGGACGACGCCGTGCAATCCGGCGGCAAGGCCTATGTCGCGCTCCAGGCCGGCACCAACAATAATCCGGCCAGCGCGACGGCGTTCTGGTCGCTGCTGGCGGCTGGGCCGAACTGGCTCGGCACCTGGAGCGGCGCAACCGCCTATGCCTTGAATGACGCAGTGTCGCGCAACGGCTCGTCCTATGTCGCGCTCCAGCCGAGCACGAACCAGGATCCGGCGACGGCGTCGAGCTACTGGTCGCTGATGGCGCAGAAGGGCGACAAGGGTGACAAAGGCGACACCGGCGCGACCGGTCCGCAAGGGCCAGCCGGCGCGACCGGCCCGCAAGGTCCGCAAGGCCCGACCGGGCCAACGGGTGCCACCGGGGCAACGGGCGCGACCGGACCAACGGGCGCGACCGGACCGCAGGGGCCGGCCGGCCCGAACACGGTCGCGAACGGCAGCGTCAGCGCACCCGCGATCAACTTTTCATCGAGCACCAATAGCGGCATTTTCTCGCCGGGCAACGGGCAGATCGCGCTCGCCGAAAACGGAAAAGTGTTCCTGCATAATGTGGGGGTC
>JAKAHJ010000166.1 GCA_021815055.1 Pseudomonadota bacterium
CCGGCGGCAGAGCCACCTTGATCTCGACGTCGCGGTCGCGCGCGAGCATCTGCAGGCCGTCCACCACCTGGCGCACGATCGGCGCAAGATCGACCGGCGTGTTCGGCTGCAGATGGGCGTTCAGCTCAATGCGCGATAGCGACAAGAGGTCGTCGATCAACCGAGCCATGCGGGTCGCCTGGCCTTGCATGATGCCCAGAAACTTCTCCCGCGCCGTCGGATCGTTTTTAGCTGGGCCTTGCAGCGTCTCGATGAAGCCGGACAGGGCGGCGAGCGGCGTGCGCAATTCATGGCTGGCATTGGCGACGAAATCGGCGCGCATCTGCTCCACCCGCCGCAGCGGCGTCAGGTCGTTCAAGGTCAGGACCAGGAAATCGGACGGACCGTCGCCGCCCGCGAGCTTCACCGGCATCACGAAGGCTTCGAACCAGCGGTCGAGCGGCACTCGTTCGAAGAACTCCACCCGCTGCGGCTCGCGCCGCTTGCCGGCGCGCCGGATGGCGTCGACCAGCTCGGGCATGCGCAAGGCGATCAGCGCCGGCTCGCCGGAACTCAGGGCCGGCGCAACCGTGGTCGCGGCGGCATTGAAGGCAACGACCCTGCCGTCGCGGTCGAGCACGATGGCCGGACTGGGCAAACCGGCAATCAGGGAGTCAATCAGCGCGGCCAGCGGATGGGCGGGACCTTTCGCCCGTACCGGGGCAAGCTCGCCGGAAGCGCTTTCGGACATCTCGCCGGCGAGCACCCGCCAGGCTTCGCGCAGCCGTTGCGGCCAGTCGATGCCGGGCGGTCCTATTCGGCGCTCGTCGTCGGTCGCCATGATCAGCCGCCGGTGCCGGTCTTCTCGATGTCTTGCTCGATCTCGCTGCGCAGCGGCTCGGCCGCCCGCACCGTCCTCAATTCATGCGGCTCGCGCGTGCCGCGCGTGTTGAGCCACAGCTCGCGCAGCCCCAGGATGACGAGCGCAAAGGCAAACGGCACAAGATAATAGAGCACGCGGAAGATCAGCAATCCGGCCAGCACATCTTCCTTGTCGAACTGCCACAGCGCCACCAGCATGGCGGCGTCGAACACGCCGAGGCCGCCGGGCGCGTGGCTGGCGAAGCCCAGCAGCGTCGCCGATACGAACACCACCAGGATGCTCACAAAGCCGACGCCGGGCACGGTCGGCAGCAGCATGTACATCGCCAGCGCGCAGCAGGTGAGATCGAGAATGCCGATGCCGATTTGCAAGAGCGTCGAAGGCCCGTTCGGCAGCCTGACCTTCCAGCCGCCCTTGCCGATCTCGCGCGGCGCGCTCCACACCCAGGCGACGTAGGAAATAAGCGCGGTCAAAAGGCCGAGCGCGATCAGGCGGTTGATGAAAGGCGGCAATTGATCGATCGGGCTGGCCGCCGCCGGATCGTAGAGCACGCTGAGGCCCAGCACCGTCGCGTTGCCGAGCCAGAAGGTCAGGCCGGCGACGAAACAAATCTTTGCCACCTCCACGGCATCGAGACCGTAGTGCGAATAGATGCGGTAGCGCACCGCGCCGCCGGTGAACACGGTGGCGCCGACATTGTGCCCGACCGAATAGCTGGTGAAGCCCGACAGCGCGGCGATGCGGTAGGGAATTTCGGGACGGCCGATCGTGCGCAGGGCGAACAAGTCATAGAAGGTGAGGGTGAAATAGCCGCCGGCCACGAATAGGGCGGCGGCGGCGATATGGTGCGGCTCGACCGCCTTCAGCGCGCGGACCACCTCGTCGACCTTGATGTCGCGCAGCATGTTGAAGAGCACAACCGCCGCCACCGTGATGATGGCGAGGCTGAGCACGATGCCCACGCGATTCCAGCCGACCTTGTCCTGGAAAAATTGCGCCAACCGGCGCAGTAATTTCAACATCGTTCCTCCGGACTGGCGCCCGGCCTAGCGAACCCGCTCCGGCGCCCGCGCGTTCCGGTAACGCGCTCGGGCCCCCACTAGCAGAAGTCAATGGCAGGCGCGAGTGGGCGCACGGCCCCGGCAGCCGCCCGGTCCGGCGCGGGAGCCGGGCCGTGAACCGGCGCCCGCCCTATCCCGCCACCGCAATTTCCAGCGGGAATTTGTCGACCACCTCGTGCCCGGTCTCGTTCACGATGAAGGTATGGCCGAGGAAGATGCCGAACAGGCCGTCGGCGGTGATCGGGTTGGGTTCCGCCATGATCACCATGCCGGGCTTCAAGACCATGTCGACGCCGATGCCGCGCACATGTTCCGCCGAGACGTGCGGATTATCGGTGACGAGGTCGATACCGTGGCACTGGGTCGGACGCGACTGCACGCCGTTGTCGCGGAAAAAGCGGCTGGCGGTGCGCATGGCTTCCGTCGGCTTGCCGGGCGCGATTTCTGCGACAATTTTGCGATAGCCGGGCAGCGTGATCTCGTCCCAGAACTTGCGCACCATGTCGGTCGGCGGGCCGACGGTGATGGGCGAACCGATCTGCGCCGTATAGCCGCGATAGCCGGCGGCGAGCTCCATATTGATGATGTCGCCCTTTTGCAGCACCCGGCCCGACGGCCGCGGATTGCCGAAGATCATCGCCGGGTTGGCCATCGAGGTCGAGCCGATGATCAGGAAGTCGATGTCGCCGCCGCCTTCGAGGATGGCGGCCCCGGCCGCCGCCCGTAGCTCATATTCCTTTGCGCCGGGCTTGGCGCGCGCGACCATCGCTTCCATGGCACGCTGGCACAACACACCGGCCTTGCGCACGCAGTCGAGTTCCTCGGCGCTGTGGATGACCAGCAGCTCGTGCAGGAAGTTCTTGGTGAACACCAGCTCGGCGTCCGGCAGGCCGGCACGCAGCGTGTTGTACTGGTTGACCGGCATATAGTCTTCGTGGCGCGGATCGATTTCCATGAGGCCGATGCGCGCGCGCTCGAGCTTCAATTCCTTGAGCCGCTCGACCATGACCTCGGCATAGCGCCCGTTGCGGCTGTGGCGCACGTCCTTGATCGCCACCTCGACGATGCGGCGCACGGCTTCTGCATGGGTGCCGCCCATCGAATAGATCATGGTCGGCTCGCCATCGAGCGGCACCAGCACGTAGCAGGCCAGCGCATGCCATTCGACATGGCCGGTGAGCCACAGCATGCCGGCGCCGAAGCTCCAGTGGCTCGGCCCACCGGCGGCGATCACGCAGTCGAGCTTGTGCTCGCGCATCTTGTCGCGCAGCGCCGCGTAGCGGCGTTCGTATTCCTTGGCCGAGAATTGCTCGTAGACGGCGTCACGGTAGTAGGGCGTGCCGCGCATATTGGCAAAGGGCAGCGCCTGATCGAGCTTGGAACGCACGACGTCCCACGGCTGCGGCCCGATCGGCTGGCGGGGCGACTGGATGTTCATGGTGGAGATTCCGGTTGTGACATGCGGAAAGTGAGCGGACAGAGCGAATAGTGAGTAGCGAATGGCGAATAGTTCGAATTCGCCGCCGCTCTCTCCTACTCGCTCTCCTACTCGCTCCCCTATTCGCTATTCCCTACTCGCTATTCGCTACTCGGTGCACTTGCCGATCTTGATGCGCCCGCCCGCGGCTTTCACCGCGTCGGCGGCGAGCTTCTCGTTGAAGACCCGCTCAACCGTCGGCTTTTGGTCTTTCTTGATGTAACCGTTCTGGATGTCGTTATCGACCGTCCATTCGGTGCGCTTGGCGTTGAAGCCGTCGTTCACCGACCAGACGCAGTGATCGATCAGCACCTTGCGCGAATACTCGACCGCGTCCTTCGGCTTGCCGGTCGCCTTCATGATGATCGGGATGGTTTTGTCCGCCATCTTATCGTCGTACAGTGCGCGGTTGGCCTCGATCATCGCCGCCACGGCGTCGACCATCAGCGGCCGGTCCTTGGCGATCCATTCGGTGGAGGCGCCGTAGGCGTTGAAGTAATAATCCGGCAGCAGCTCCGCGAGCTGGACGAGCACATGCAGCTTCGGATTCTTCTGCTGCGCGAGATAGACGTCCTCCGGGTGCAGGGCGACGCCGTCGATCTGCCCGGTGAGCAGACCGGGCAGGCGCGCGGCCGTGCCGCCGGCGATGAACTGCACATCGTCGACCTTGAGGCCGGCGGTGTTCAGAACCTGACGCCCCATCAGCCAGTTGAAGCCGCCGACGCCGCCGCCGACCGCGCTGAGCTTCTTGCCTTTGAGGTCCTTGGCGGTCTTGATGTCGGCGCCGACCATGTAGGCCTGCGGCAGGCGCGGGGCGAGGCCCCAGATCTGCTGCACCTTGACGCCGCGGCCGACCGCGATCGGCTGCACGGAAACAAGCGCGGTGCCTTGCGCCGCGGCCGCTTTGGCCGCCGGCGACCCGCCGCCTTCGAACTGGATGATGGTGGCGTCGATGCAATGCTTCTCGAAGAACCCGAGCTCCTTGGCCACGTATGGCGACGTGTGCACGACGTTCGGCGGGGCCACCGAAACGCCGATATTGATCTTGCGCATCGACGCGCAGGCGGCCGAAGCGGCGTCCGCCGCAACCAGCGCGCCCGCGAGCGCGATGAAGCCGACCGCCCGACTTTTCCAATGAGCCTTGTGCATCAGAATTCCTCCCGTTCAATTGCTGTTGCCGGTTAGCATTCACCGGCCCGGCTTCGAAACGGCCGGGTCCGATCTTCAGATCAGTCCTGATTCCCTGCGCGGGTCCAGGGCGCGACCTGAACCTCGAGGAAACGGACCAATGCCGTCAGCGTGACACCGAGAATGCCGAGCACGACGATCGGCACGAACATCTTGTCGACCTCATACGTGCTCGCGGTCCGCACGATGAGATAGCCGATGCCGGAAATC
>JAKAHJ010000167.1 GCA_021815055.1 Pseudomonadota bacterium
CGAGCGCGGCGGTCTGCGTGGTTTGCGTCAGCAGCGCGCCCGCGATGCCGGCGATGGTCGCCGCGATCGTATAGGCCTTCTGGATATGCGCGCGGCTCGGCGCGCCGATCGCCGGCATGCGCACCCAGTTCTCGCGGATGCCGCGCAGCGCCAGTCCGAACGGCGAGTTGATGAGCCGCCGCATCGCCAGGAACAAGACGAACAGCGCGGCCAGCGAATAGCCATAGGCCGTGTAGCCGTAGAGATCGAATTTGAACAGGCCGAGCACCGGCCAGATGTCGATGCCCTGGAATCCGTCGCTGCCGCCGGTGAGCCAGTGCGCCTGGTTGGCGATTTCATGCGCCAGGAGGCCTAAGCCCAGCGTGATCATGATCAGCGTGAAATGCCGGAACCGCGCCACGATGAAGCTCGAGGCAAAGCCGGTGAGGCCCGCGATCGCCGCGGCCGCGACGAGCCCGACCAGCGGCTCGCCCATCACGAACTTGGAAAAGATCGCGGCGGTATAGGCGCCGATGCCGAAGAAGGCGGCATGGCCGAGCGAGACGATGCCGCCATAGCCGAGGATGAGGTCGAGCGAGAGCGCGAACAGCGCGGTGATCGCTATCTGGCTCGCGAGCGACAGGTAATCGGGAAACAGGAAGAACGGCAGCAGCGTCGCCAGCCAGAATGCGATCTCGATTCCGCGCCAGCGGCTCGCGCGCTGCAAATAGGCCTGCGGGGTGATGGGAGCGGGCGTTGACATTTACCGCTTCCCGAACAGGCCGGCGGGGCGCCACATCAGCACCACCACCATCACGAGATAGATCAGGAACGCGCCGAGCTCGGGGAAATAATATTTGCCGGCGATGTCGCTGACGCCGATCAGGATCGCGGCGGCGAAGGACCCCGCGATCGAGCCCAGGCCGCCGACCGAGACGATGATCAGCACATAGACCAGAAAGGCGAAGGAGAAATTGGGGTCGAGCCCGACGATGTCGATGGCGAGCGCGCCGCCGAGCCCCGCGAGCCCCGAGCCGAGCGCAAAAGTGACGGCGAAGGTGCGGTCGACGTCGATGCCGAGGCCGCGCGCCATGCGCTGGTTGTCGACCGAGGCGCGCACCTGCGCGCCGAAGCGGGTGTAGTCGAGACCTGCGACCAGCAGGAGCGTCACCACCAGCGCCACGCCGATCAGGAACAGCCGGTATTTGCCGAATGCGAGCCCGAGGAAATCGGCCGAGCCGCGCAGGAAGGCGGGCGTCTGGATCGGCTGTTGCAGCGTACCGAAGAAATAGGCGGCGACTGCGACCGAGATGAAGGCGATGCCGATAGTGAGTAGCACCTGGTCGAGATCGCTGGCGCGGTAGAGGCGGCGATAGAGCGTGCGTTCCAGCACGACGCTCGCCGCCGCGGCGGCGATGAAGGCCACCGGCAGCGTTGCTAGGAACGGCCAGCCGGCCTGGTTCACCAATGTCGCGGTGACGTAGCCGCCGAGCATGGCGAAGGCGCAGTGCGCGAGGTTGACGAAATTCATCAGGCCGAGCGTCACCGTCAGTCCGACCGACAGCACGAACAGCAGCATGCCGTAGGCCAAGCCGTCGAACAGAACGCCGAAGACGGGAGGGAGCATGGTGACGAAGGTTACCTTTGCCTGTTCGGACCGCGCATCGATTTTACTCCGTCATTCCGGGGCGCCGCAAAGCGGCGAGCCCGGAATCCATACGCCGCGGCGCCGGGGTTATGGATTCCGGGTTCGCAGCCTGACGGCCGCGCCCCGGAATGACGAGAGCGTGAGCCTCAGCCAGTGTCCAATCATGCGGCGCATCTCAACACACAGATGGGGCGACCGCACCCGATCGCCCCATCCTAAAACCGTGCGCCGTCAGAGCAAACGGTCACTTGCGGCCGTGCGTCGGGTCCTTCACGTTGTGAATCGTGTCGAACTCGACATTGACGATGTGGCCGCCGACCTTTTCGACCTTGCGGATATAGACGTTCTGCACGATGTCGCGGGTCTCCGGATCGATCGAGATCGGCCCGCGCGGGCTTTCCCACTTCATGCCCTTGGCGGCTGCGACCAGCGCGTCGCCGTCGGTCTTGCCGCCGGTCTTCTTGAGCGCCTCGTAGATCAGGTGCATGCCGTCATAGCCGCCGACCGCGAAGAAATCCGGGTTGCGCTTGAACTCGGCGTTGAAAGCCTTCACGAAGGCCGCGTTGGTCTTGGACTTGTGGTTGTAGTCGTAGTGCCAGGCCGAGAGGCGGCCGAGCGCGAGGTCGCCGAGCGCCTTGATCGCGGTCTCGTCCACCGGCTCGCCGGTCGACATGATCTTGATCTTGTTCGGATCGATGCCGCGCTCAGCGAAGGCCTTGCCGAGAGCGCCCGGTTGCGCACCGCCCGGCACGAAGACGAAGATCGACTCCGGATTCAGATCCTTGGCGCGCTGTACGAATGCCGAGAAATCCGGATTGGCGATCGGCATGCGCACCGAGCCGACGATCTCGCCGCCGGCCGCCTTGAACGCACGCTGGAAGCCGGCTTCCGCGTCGATGCCCGGACCGAAGTCGGTCACCATCGTATAGGCCTTCTTCGCCTTGCCCTTGGTCGCGAGCCATGTGCCCGCGGTCTCGGCGATCTGCGGCAGCGTGACCGATACGCGCACGATATAGGGCGATTTCTCGGTGATGATCGAGGTCGCCGCGTTCATGTCCACCAAAAGCTTTTTGGCCTCGGTGGCGACGCCGGCCGCGCCCAGCGCTTCCGGCGTGAGCGTGAAGCCGGCCAGGATGTCGACCTTGTCGCGCACGATCAGTTCCTGCGCCAGCCGCTTGGCGACATCCGGGTTCGGGCCGCCGGTGTCCTTGCGGATGATCTCGATCTTCTTGCCGGCGACCTTGTCGCCGTGTTGCTTCATATAAAGTTTGATGCCGTTGTCGATCTGCGCGGCGGTGTCGGCGAACTGGCCGGAATAGGCGCTGATGACGCCGATCTTGACGGTACCCTGCGCATTGGCGGCGGACGGCAGGGCTGCCGCGGCGGCGAGCGCGATACCGAACAATAGCGAATGCTTCATGTGTGTTTCCCCCTTTAGAATTCGTTGTTACCAGCCCTTGGCCGCTACAATGCCTGAGGTTTCCGGCAAAGAAAAGTGCCGCAAAGACGCTCTCGCGCCGCGGCAAAAATTCGCGGGGGCGATGCCGGTCGCCGATTCGATCGTTTGATATCGAACGAATTCGGCGGTTCTGGCCTCGAGAGCACACGGCGTACTGTTTCCGGGCTCTCGCACGCTTCGCGTGCTCGGCCGGGATGACGGCTAAGGTATTGGCGCAGCAATCGTCTCCCCTTCCGAATTATGCTGCGCTTTGCACCCCTTGGCCGCCGGGGCATAATGCGGCTTCTCTTGGGAGGAAAAACAAATGTCAGGTGTTGCCGAGGCGCGCGCGGCGGAGATAAGCGCCGCCGATGCAATGGGCGAAGTCCCGCGCAATTACAACTTCGCCGCCGACGTGCTGGAGCGCAATCTCAAAGCCGGCCGCGCCGGCAAGCCGGCCTATATCGACGGCCGCCGCACGCTCACTTACGGCCAGCTTGCCGATCGCGTGGCGCGTTTCGGCGCGGCGCTGCGCGGCCTCGGCATCCGCCGCGAGGAACGCGTGCTGATCGCCATGCTCGACACCGTCGACTGGCCGACCGCCTTCCTCGGCTGCCTCAAGGCCGGCATCGTCGCGGTGCCGGTCAACACGCTGCTCACCGAGGACGATTTTCGCTACATGCTGGCCGACAGCCGGGCCAAATGTCTGGTGGTGTCGGAGGCGCTGTTTCCGCGCTTCGAGAAGCTGATCGCGGAATGCCCCGATCTCGAGCATGTCATCGTTTCGGGCTCTAACCCGCACGGCTACCGGCTGTTCGAGGACTTGATCGGCGCCGACGAGCCGGAGGACTACACGGCGCCGACCGTCTGCGACGACATGGCCTTCTGGCTCTATACGTCGGGTTCGACCGGCAAGCCCAAGGGCGCGGTGCATGTACATGCGAGCCTGAAACTCACCGCCGATCTCTACGGCACGCCGGTGGCGGGTTTGCAGGAAAGCGACGTGGTCTATTCGGTGGCCAAGCTGTTCTTCGCCTATGGCCTCGGCAATGCCATGACTTTCCCGCTGATGGCCGGCGCCACCACCATCCTCAATCCGGAACGCCCGACGCCGGACGGCGTCGCCGCACTCTTGCGCAATTTTCCAGTCACGATGTTCTTTGCGGTGCCGACATTCTACGCCGCCTTCCTGGCGAGCGCGAACGCGCCGAAACGCGACGAGGTGAAGATCAGGCGCTGCATATCGGCCGGCGAGGCGCTGCCGGAAGAGATTGCGCGGCGCTGGAACGAGCGCTACGGCGTCGACATTTCCGACGGCCTCGGCACCACCGAGATGTTGCACATCTATCTCACCAACCGTCCGGGCGCGACCAAATACGGCACCACCGGCAAGGCCGTGCCCGGCTACGAGATCAAGCTGATCGGCGACGACGGCCAGGAAGCGCCGCAAGGCGAGATCGGCGAGCTCTCTGTGCGCGGGCCCACATCCGCGATCATGTATTGGAACAACCGCGAGAAATCGCGCTCGACCTTCCAGGGCGAGTGGACGCGCTCGGGCGACAAATACATCCAGGACGAAGACGGCTATTATGTCTGCTGCGGCCGCGCCGACGACATGCTGAAAGTGTCGGGCATGTACGTCTCGCCCTTCGAGGTCGAGGCCGCG
>JAKAHJ010000168.1 GCA_021815055.1 Pseudomonadota bacterium
TCGAGGATTCGATCCTGCTCTCCGAGCGGATCGTGAAAGACGACGTGTTCACGTCCATCCACATCGAGGAATTCGAGGTGATGGCGCGCGACACCAAGCTCGGCCCCGAGGAAATCACCCGCGACATCCCGAACGTCTCGGAAGAGGCGCTCAAGAATCTCGACGAAGCGGGCATCGTCTATATCGGCGCCGAGGTGCATGCCGGCGACATCCTGGTCGGCAAGATCACGCCCAAGGGCGAAAGCCCGATGACGCCGGAAGAAAAGCTGCTGCGGGCCATCTTCGGCGAGAAGGCTTCCGACGTGCGCGACACGTCCTTGCGCGTTCCGCCGGGCGTGCAGGGCACGGTCGTCGAAGTGCGCGTGTTCAACCGGCACGGCGTCGAGAAGGACGAGCGCGCGCTCGCCATCGAGCGCGAAGAGATCGAGCGTCTCGCCAAGGACCGCGACGACGAGCAGGCGATCCTCGACCGCAACGTCTATGGGCGTCTTGCCGAACTGTTGGAAGGCCGCCAGGGCATTGCGGGTCCCAAGGGCTTCAAGAAGGACAGCAAAATCACCCGCGCGGTGCTGGATGAATATCCGCGCTCGCAGTGGTGGCAGTTCGCTTCGCCCAACGACAAGCTGATGGCCGAGATCGAGGCGATCCGGAAGCAGTATGACGAGTCGAAGAAACTGCTCGAGCAGCGCTTCCTCGACAAGGTCGAGAAGCTGCAGCGCGGCGACGAATTGCCGCCGGGCGTGATGAAGATGGTCAAGGTCTTCGTCGCGGTGAAGCGCAAGATCCAGCCCGGCGACAAGATGGCCGGCCGCCACGGCAACAAGGGCGTGGTGTCGAAGATCGTGCCGATCGAGGACATGCCGTTCCTCGAGGACGGCACCCACGCCGACATCGTGCTCAATCCGCTCGGCGTGCCGAGCCGCATGAATGTCGGTCAGATTCTCGAGACTCATCTCGGCTGGGCTTGCGCCGGCCTCGGCCTCAAGATCGGGCAGGCGGTCGATGCCTACAACGCCAGGCACGACACCCGTTCGCTCAAGGACATGCTCAAGAAGGTTTACGGCGACGACGAGACCATCAAGTCGCTCGGCGAGGGCGAACTGGTCGAGCTCGGCGGCAACCTGCGCCACGGCGTGCCGATCGCCACCCCGGTGTTCGACGGCGCCAAGGAGAAGGACATCGAGCACATGCTCGAGCTCGCCGGTGTCGACAAGTCGGGCCAGTCGACCGTCTATGACGGGCGCACGGGCGAGCCGTTCGATCGCAAGGTGACGGTGGGCTACATCTACATGCTCAAGCTGCACCACCTGGTGGACGACAAGATCCACGCGCGTTCGATCGGCCCGTACTCGCTGGTCACCCAGCAGCCGCTGGGCGGCAAGGCGCAGTTCGGCGGCCAGCGTTTCGGCGAAATGGAGGTGTGGGCGCTCGAAGCCTATGGCGCTGCCTATACCTTGCAGGAAATGCTCACCGTGAAGTCGGACGACGTCGCCGGCCGTACCAAGGTCTATGAGGCGATCGTGCGCGGCGACGACACGTTCGAAGCGGGCATTCCGGAAAGCTTCAACGTGCTGGTCAAGGAAATGCGTTCGCTCGGCCTCAATGTCGACCTGCACAATTCCAAGCAGCGGCCGGCCGGCGAGACGGCGGAAGCGGCGGAGTGAGAACACGTGTCCCGGGCGCAGCGCAGCACGAAGTGATGCGCTGCCGACCCGGGACCGTCACGGAACGATTTCTACGGGGTCTGGAACGGTCCCGGATCAGCGGCGCACCGCGAGGGCGCTGCGCCGCGTCCGGGACACGGCCCGGTTAAGGAGAACTCGATGAACCAAGAAATCATGAATCTCTTCAGCCCGCAGGCGCCGGCTCAGGTCTTCGACCAGATCCGGATTTCGATCGCGAGCCCTGAGAAGATTCTGTCGTGGTCCTACGGCGAGATCAAAAAGCCGGAAACCATCAATTACCGTACCTTCAAGCCCGAGCGCGACGGCTTGTTCTGCGCGCGCATCTTTGGGCCGATCAAGGATTACGAGTGCTTGTGCGGCAAGTACAAGCGCATGAAGTACAAGGGCATCATCTGTGAGAAGTGCTCGGTCGAGGTCACGCTGTCCCGGGTGCGGCGCGAGCGCATGGGCCATATCGAATTGGCCGCGCCGGTCGCCCATATCTGGTTCCTGAAGTCGCTGCCGAGCCGTATCGGCTTGCTGCTCGACATGACGCTCAAGGACCTCGAGCGCATCCTTTATTTCGAATACTACGTCGTGCTCGAGCCGGGCCTCACCCCGCTCAAGGACCGCCAGCTCCTGTCCGAGGACGAGTATCTCAAGGCGCAGGAGGAGTTCGGCCCGGATTCCTTCACCGCCCAGATCGGTGCGGAAGCGATCCGCGAGATGCTCAAGGGCATGGATCTCGACCGGCTGCAGGCCGAGCTGCGCGCCGAGATGGGCGAGACCGACAGCGACATCAAGAAGAAGAAGATCGCCAAGCGGCTGAAGCTGATCGAGGCCTTTATCGCCTCCGGCAACAAGCCGGAATGGATGATCCTGACCGTGGTGCCGGTGATCCCACCGGACCTGCGTCCGCTCGTTCCGCTCGACGGCGGCCGCTTCGCCACGTCCGATCTCAACGATCTCTACCGCCGCGTCATCAACCGCAACAACCGCCTGAAGCGGCTGATCGAGCTGCGCGCGCCGGACATCATCATCCGCAACGAAAAGCGCATGCTGCAGGAAGCGGTCGATGCGCTGTTCGACAACGGTCGCCGCGGCCGCGTCATCACCGGCGCCAACAAGCGTCCGCTGAAGTCGCTCGCCGACATGCTCAAGGGTAAGCAGGGCCGGTTCCGGCAGAACCTGCTCGGCAAACGCGTCGACTATTCCGGCCGTTCGGTGATCGTGGTCGGTCCCGAGCTCAAGCTGCATCAGTGCGGCTTGCCGAAGAAGATGGCGCTCGAACTGTTCAAGCCGTTCATCTATTCGCGGCTCGACGCCAAGGGCCTGTCGACCACGGTCAAGCAGGCCAAGAAGCTGGTGGAGAAGGAGAAGCCGGAGGTTTGGGACATCCTCGACGAGGTGATCCGCGAGCATCCGGTGCTCTTGAACCGCGCGCCGACTTTGCACCGTCTCGGCATCCAGGCCTTCGAGCCGGTGCTGATCGAGGGCAAGGCGATCCAGCTCCACCCGCTGGTCTGCGCCGCGTTCAACGCCGACTTCGACGGCGACCAGATGGCCGTGCACGTCCCGCTGTCGCTCGAGGCGCAGTTGGAAGCGCGCGTGCTGATGATGTCGACCAACAACATCCTGCACCCGGCGAACGGCCAGCCGATCATCGTGCCGTCGCAGGACATCGTGCTCGGCCTCTACTACCTGTCGCTGATGCGCGAGGGCATGGCCGGCGAAGGCAAGGTGTTCGGTGACGTGGCGGCGGTCGAGCATGCGCTGCATGAGAAAATCATTACGCTGCACTCGAAGATCAAATATCGCTGGGAAGGCGTGGACGAGAACGGCAATCCGTTCAAGAAGTGGTACGACACCACGCCCGGCCGCGTGCTGCTCGGCAACGTGCTGCCGAAGAGCGTGAAGGCGCCCTTCGACATCGTCAACAAGATGATGACGAAGCGCGAAATCTCCGGGATGATCGACACCGTCTACCGCCACTGCGGTCAGAAGGAGACGGTCATCTTCTGCGACCGCATCATGGCGCTCGGCTTCTATCACGCCTTCAAGGCCGGCATCTCGTTCGGCAAGGACGACATGGTCGTGCCGGTCAAGAAGTGGGACGTGGTCGAAACCACGCGCGAACTCGCCAAGGAGTTCGAGCAGCAGTACAATGACGGCCTGATCACCCAGGGCGAGAAGTACAACAAGGTCGTCGACGCCTGGTCGAAGGCGACCGACAAGATCGCCGAAGAGATGATGCGCGAAATCTCGTCCACCAAGAAGGACGCGAAAGGGCGCGACGAACAGGTCAACTCGATCTACATGATGGCGCATTCCGGTGCGCGCGGGTCGCCCGCGCAGATGCGCCAGCTCGCCGGCATGCGCGGCCTGATGGCGAAGCCCTCGGGCGAGATCATCGAAAGCCCGATCATTTCGAACTTCAAGGAAGGCCTGTCGGTGCTCGAGTACTTCAACTCGACGCACGGCGCCCGCAAGGGCCTCGCCGACACCGCCTTGAAGACGGCGAATTCCGGCTATCTGACGCGGCGTCTGGTCGACGTGGCGCAGGACTGCATCATCACCGAGCCGGACTGCGGCACGGAAGGCGGCATCAAGGTGCGGGCGATCATCGACGCCGGCACCGTGGTGGCTTCGCTCGCGACCCGCATCCTCGGCCGCACCACCGCCGAGGACGTCAAGGACCCGGCCGGCAGCCGCATCGTCGTCAAGCGCGGCACGCTGCTGCAGGAGCCGGAAGTCGATGAGATCACCCGCGCGGGCGTGCAGGAACTGCGCATCCGTTCGGTGCTCACCTGCGAGTCGAAGAACGGCGTGTGCGCGGCCTGCTACGGGCGCGATCTCGCCCGCGGCACGCCGGTGAACATGGGCGAGGCGGTCGGCGTCATCGCCGCGCAGTCGATCGGCGAGCCGGGCACCCAGCTCACCATGCGCACGTTCCACATCGGCGGCGCGGCGCAGATCTCGGAGCAGTCGTTCATCGAGTCGAACTTCGACGGCAAGATCAAGATCAAGAGCCGCAACATC
>JAKAHJ010000026.1 GCA_021815055.1 Pseudomonadota bacterium
GGTATCGTCAGATCGGCGCTTTTGCGTTCGGTCCGAAATAGTGCTCGTACGCCATCTTGCGGCTGATGACGGTATCCTGCTCCCACTGCACCGCACGCTTGGCGAAAGCCACCTGCGACAGCACGACCTCTTTGAACACCGGGTTCTCCGCCGCCTTCTTCTTGGCGACCGCGTCGAAGATCTCGAGCTGGCGCTTGAGGATCGCATCCGGGGTCTTGTAAACCTTGACGCCGTCCTTGGTTTGCAGCTCGATATAATCCTTCGAGTAGCGATCGACCGCCTTCCAGGACATGTCCTGCGAGGCCGCTTCGACGGCGTTCTCGATGATGGCCTTCATCTTGGGCGGAAGCGCGTCGAACTTCGTCTTGTTGAATGAGATCTCTAGCTGCTCGGCGTTCTGATGGTAGCTCTGCTGCATCAGGACCTTGGAGACGTCGGCAAAGCCCAGAAGGCGGTCGGACGTCGCGTTGTTGAACTCGGCCGCCTCGATCAGACCGCGGTCCATCGCGGCGACGATTTCGCCGCCGGGCAATGCGTTCACCGCGGCACCCATGCCGGTGAACACGTCAATGGAGATGCCGACGGTGCGGAATTTGAGGCCCTTGAAGTCGTCGACTTTGGTGATCGGCTTCTTGTACCAGCCGAGCGGCTGGGTCGGCATCGGTGCGTAGGGGAACGAGACGACGTTGGCGCCGATGCCGGCGAAGATCTTCGCGAGCAGCTGCTTGCCGCCGCCATACTTGTGCCAGGACAGCAGCATGTTGGCGTCCATGCCGTAGCCGGGGCCCGAGCCCCACAGTGCTAGCGCCTGCTGCTTACCGTAGTGATAGACGAGCACGCCGTGGCCGCCATCGAGCACGCCCTTGGAAACGGCGTCGAGCAGTTGGAATGCCGGCACCACGGCGCCGGCCGGAAGCACCTCGATCTTGAGGTCGCCGCCGGTCATGTCGTTGACCTTCTTGGCGAAGTCGACGGCGTACTCGTGGAAAATATCCTTCGACGGCCACGTGCTCTGCCAGCGCATGGTGATCGGGCCTTGCGCCTTCACGACGGTGGGTCCGGCGAGCGCCGCCACGCCGGCAACGGCAGCTCCGCCAAGAAACTTGCGGCGGGTTGCGGTTTTCGATTGCTTATTGTCGCTCATTTGATTTCTCCTCCCTGGTACCAAGGCTTGCCGTTTATCGGCCTTTCTTGTGCTATCACAGGCACAAACGTCAATGCCTTAGTCGTTAGTCTGTAATTATTTTTAATTGCCGACAAGTCGTAATCGCGCCAAAGTTGTTGCGATGCGGTAAAGCTCACACCTTTGTCGCGGCATGGCGCTTGAATCGCAAAACCGCTGCGCCCGCCGCGATCAAGGATCGCGAACGGCCTTCATTTTTATCGCGATGTGAAATCGCTAGGCGTGCGAGCCTTCCGGCTCCCAGACTTCCGCACTGGCGCCGGCAAGCGCGCGAACGCGCTCCTCGTCCTTGGCGAATTCGGCGGCAGAACCGGAATAAACCACCTTACCGTCGTCGAGCACATAGGCCCGATCGGCGATTTCGACCGCGGCGCGCACGTTCTGCTCGACCAGCAGCACGGAAATGCCCTGCTGGCGCGCCGACACGACAGTGCGAAACACCTCCTGCACGATCAGAGGGGCCAGTCCCTGACTGGGTTCGTCGAGCAGGATCAGCTTGGGGTTGAGCAGCAGCGCGCGCGCGATCGCCAACATTTCCTGTTCACCGCCGGAAAGCTGTCGGCCCTTATTGGCCTTGCGTTGCGCCAGACGCGGAAACAGTTCGTAGATGCGCGCGATCGTCCACGGGCCGGGCCGCTCGATCGGTACTTTGAGGTTTTCCTCGACCGTCAGGTTGGGGAAAATGCGACGGCCCTCCGGCACGAAGCCGACGCCGAGCGCGGCGATGCGATAGGGCGGCCAGTCGGTGGTGGCATGGCCGAAGATGCGCACCGCGCCTTCGCGCGCATGCGTCAGACCCATGATGCTGCGCAAGGTCGTCGACTTGCCCGCCCCGTTGCGTCCCAGGAGCGCGACGATTTCGCCCTCGCGCACTTCCAGCCCGACGCCGTGCAGGATATGGCTTTTGCCGTAGAATGTATGAAGGCCTTCCGCCTCGAGCGCGACGTTGCTCATGCCGCTGCCTTCCCCAAATAGGCCGCCTGCACCGTCTCGTTGGCGGCGATTTCCTTCGGCGTGCCTTCGGCGAGCATCTTGCCCTCAGCCAGCACCATGATGCGGTCGGCCAGATGGAAGACCACGCGCATGTCGTGCTCTATCAACACGATCGAGTGCTTCTGGTCGCGATGCAGCTTCCGGATGAGTTGCGTAATCTCGTATGTTTCCTGATCGCCCATGCCGGCCGTCGGCTCGTCGAGCAGCAGGAGGCGCGGCTTGAGCGCGAGCGCCATCATGATTTCGGTCGAGCGCTGGTCGCCATGCGACAACTCGCCGACCAGCCGGTCCGCCTTGTCCGCGAGTCCACCCATCTCCAGCAGATCGACGACGCGGGCTTTTACTTCCCCATCAATATTGCGCGACTGCCAGAGGTGCAGGCGATACCCGCTGGCGACTTCCACCGCGATGCGCAGGTTTTCCCGCACGCTGAGTTCCGGAAACACCTCGGTGATCTGAAAGGTGCGCGCGATGCCGCGCCACACGCGGCGCGCCGGCCAGAGCGAGGAGATGTCCTCGCCGTCGAAGACGATCTTGCCGGATGTTTGGTTCAGGAACCCGCTGATCATATTGAAGAAGGTGGTCTTGCCGGCACCGTTCGGCCCGATCACGGCACGCAGCTCGCCGGGCTCGACCGTCATCGATACATTATCGACGGCGATCAGGCTGCCGAAGTGTTTGGAGACGTTTTCAACGCGCAACAGGCTCATGACAGCGACTTCCGACGAAGAATGCCGAGCACGCCGCGCGGGAAGAACAGCACGATCAGCACGAAGAAAAGGCCGAGGAAGGACATCCAGTTCTCGGTCATGCTGGAGACGTAGTCCTGCAGCACGACGAAAATGGCGGCGCCGATCATCGGCCCCCAGAACGAGCGCATGCCGCCCAGCACGGCGATGATGACGAAGTTGCCGGACATGTCCCAGCGCAAGGCGCGCGGATCGACGAAATTGTTGAGCAGCGCGTAGAGGCCGCCGGCCAGGCTGACGAACAGGCAGGAGATCAGGAACGACAGCCAGATGTGGCGCTCGACCGGAATGCCCAGGAAGCGCGCCCGCCTTTCGTTCTCGCGGATCGCGAGCAGCGTCCGCCCGAACGGCGAGCGCAGCAGGAACGCCATGATGCCGACCGCCACCGCGAAGATCGCGAGAACGACGTAATAGAAGGCCGTCGGATTGTGCAAGATGTCGATCCGGGTGAAGCCGAGATCGATCGGAACGCGCGACCAGCCGGTCAGGCCGTCATCGCCGCCGGTCACATTGTTCCAGCGGAAGGTGATGAAATAGAACACCTGTCCGAACGCGATCGTCACCATGGCGAAATAGACGCCGCGCAGGTTGACGATCAGCCAGCCGATGATCGCCGCCGCGATCGTTCCGACCACGATGCCGACGAGAAGCGCGAGCGGCGTGCTGGCGACCAAATACTTGATCGTCATCGCGACGCCGTAGGCGCCGAGGCCGAAATAGGCCGCATGGCCGAACGACAGCACGCCGGTGAAGCCGAGCAGGAAGTTCAACGCCATCGCAGCGAGCGCATAGACGAGCACCTGGGTGCACAGTTCGGTGTAGCCGCCGAGCGCCTTGATCCAGAACGGCATCGCCAGCAGCAGGAGCCAGACGATGATATTGGCCGTTTGCCGGTTGAGCGTTTCCATCAGAAGCGCCCCTCTTCACCAAGCAGCCCGCGCGGACGAACCAGCAAGACAAGCCCCATCATGATATACATCACGGCCTCGGTGGCCGATGGAAAGAAGACGGTGGTCAGACCCGAGGCGACGCCGATCAGGAGGCCGCCCAACAAGGTGCCGGGCAGGCTGCCTAGCCCGCCCACGATGATGGCGACGAAGCTCGGCATGATCAGCGAGGAGCCGACGGTCGGTTGCAGCCCCAGCATTCCCGCCGCCAGCACGCCGGCGAGGCCGGCGAGGTAGATGCCGAGGCCGAAGTTGAGATTGCGCAGGATGCGCACGTTCACGCCCAGCACCGAAACGGTCTCGAGATCGAGCGTGCCCGCGCGGATGCGCACGCCAAGACGGGTATATTTGAGAATGAAGAACAGCGCGCCGACCGCGACGGCAACCAGCACGACCATGAAGAGGCGATAACCGGTCAGGAAGAAAAATTGGCTGCTCAGCGGCGAAGAGAGCACGGTCGGGATCTGGTACGGAAGACTCTGGGCACCCCAGATGTAACGTGTTCCGTCCTCGAAGATGTAGGCGAGCCCGAAAGTAAGCAGCAGACTGTAGAGCGGATCGCGCCCGTATAGCGGCCGGATCAGAAACCGCTCGACGACCAGGCCGATGGCCGCGGTCAGAATGGGCGCCAGCACCAGCCCGCCCCAGAAGCCGACGAACGGCATCAGGGTGAAAGCCAGATAGCCGCCGATCGCCAAGAAGCCGCCGTGAGCGAAATTGATCACGCCGCTCAGATTCATGATCAAGGACAGACCGAGGGCCATCAGGGCGTAGAACGCTCCCACGATCAGCCCATTGAAAGTGTCGAACAGGATTAGTTGGGTCATTCAGTTGCTCGTATCGGAACTCTCGTCACTATCGGATGATATCTGCCGCAAAATTCGCGGACGGGCGCGCGCAACCGCCGGCGGACGTCCCCTGCCGGACGCGGCTTCGATGACCCCGTCTCGGTCCAAGCCCGAGGGCGTCGCATCGCTGCGACGCCCCGCGCCTCGATCTCGACGAGCTGTTGGTCAGGCCGGCCAAGTCATTTTGCAGCCGGTTTCCTGGAGGGTCTCCGAGACATCGGCGCCCTTGACGACCTGCGTCACATGGAAGAGGTCGTCGGGCCCGGCGCTGCCCTTGCCCTGCGCATTACCCACCCAGAGGTTGGGGATGAGCTGGTTCTGGCCTTCGCGATAGAACGCGGTGTCAGGCATCAGCGCGATTTCCGGCGGCAGCTTGAAGCCCTGGAATGCCTTGGCCATCTTCACCGCTTCGAGCGATTTGGCATTTTCAGCAGCCAGCTTGCATGACCAGGTCGCAGCGAAGCCGAACCAGGTACGCGCGGTCGGCACGCGGCCGGTCTTCTTCTTGATGGCGGCAACGAAATCCGCCACATGCGCGACGCCCGGCTGGTTCCAGTACCACTCGAACACCCAGGTGCCGATGCGCGCTTCCGGCGGCAGGCCTTCGAGAGCCTCGAGCTCCTGCTGGCCGCCGGCCAGATGAATCTTCTTGTCGAGACCGAACTGCACCGCCTGCTTCATCAGGTTGATCATGTCGTCGCCCTGCGGAAGCATGATGATGACGTCCGGTTTCGCCGCCTGCGCCTTGATCAGGTAGGAGGAGAAGTCGGTGGTTCCGAGCGGCGTCAGATCGCCACCGACCTTGGTGCCGCCGGCTTTCGCGCAAGCCTTCTCGAGGCCGGCCTGCAGCGTGTGACCGAAGGCGTAGTCCGGCGTGATGTAGTACCACTTCTTGCCCATGTTCTTGATGAGCGAAGGCGTCACCGCATTGGCTTCGGTCTGCGTCGGATTGCAGACGCGGAACACGTTCCAGTGGCAGGTGGCGCCGGTCACCGCATCGGTGTGGCCGCCGGGAACGACATGGAAGACGCCCTTCTCGTTGCTGACCTGCGCCATCGCGAGCGCGAGCGCCGAGTTCACGTTGCCGAGCAGGAAGTTGACCTTGTCGCGGTCGATCAGCTTGCGCGCCTTCTGCACCGCGGTGCCGGCGTCGCCCGAGGTCGAATCCTCGACCAGCAGATCGACCTTGCGGCCGAGAATGCCGCCCTTGGCGTTGATCTGTTCGACGGCCAACTGGCAGCCGATCAATTCGTTCTTGCCGACCGCAGCGAAAGTGCCGGTGAGCGGATTATCGAGGCCGATCTTCACCACGTCGGCCGCGCGGGCGGTGATGACGAACGGCGATGCGATCTGCGCGGCGCCGGCAAGCGCGGCGGTCTTGATCACGGTTCGACGATCGAGCTTTTTGGAAAAGATTTCTTCGGTCATTGCTGCTCCTCCCAGAGGCGTTTATGCAGTGCGATTTTTTCGAAACTCTTGCACACCGCCCCCGATATGCGTCGAAGTCCACCGCATCAAGCATTGGCGCGCGCACACTAGTGCGTGACCACAATGCGATGCAAGACTACAACGAGTCTGCGATGAAGTTTTTGAAGCGACGCGCGTCGCGCACGTACAAACGACAATTCTTCTCTATGTTCAATGCACAAGCCGAGTTGTATGAACTTTCGTCGAAGACGACGTTGCTAAGCATTCCGTCGAAAAGATGCTTTGCCGTCCCACAATCGCTTCTCTTTCTTTTTTCTTTTTTCGCGATCGGGCGCGCCGCCATGACGATGTCGATCACGCATCAATTCCGGCGCGGCGTGTCCGAACGGCGTTTCCCGACGCATCGCAATTCGCGACTTTCGACGAAACGCTTCCACTAAGATAATGTAGCTGAAAGCGTTCGGCGTTTGATCGCCCGGCATTGGCTTTCCGCGACGTCGACGATCGCCTCGGCCAGGCGCGCCGCTGCCAAAGGTCCACGCCACGCCCCCGCCATTATTCTGCGCGGCCTATGCGGCCGCCACAAAAGGAGACCGCTTGTGAGAGGCTTCATCTCGACGCTCGCCACCGTCTGGCGGATCGCCATTCCCTATTTCCGTTCCGAGGACCGCTGGCCCGGCCGCATTCTTCTGGCGGCGGTCATCGCCATCGAGCTCGCCATTGTGGGCATCAATGTCCTGCTCAACCAGTGGAACGCGCGCTTCTACAACGCGCTGCAGGACCGCGACTGGAATGCCTTCACCTACCAGCTTTTGTATTTCTGCGTGCTCGCGACGATCTTCATCGTGCTGGCCGTCTATCAGCTCTACCTGAACCAGTGGCTGCAGATCCGCTGGCGGCGCTGGATGACGCGCAGCTACCTCGATCATTGGCTCACCGGCGCCAATCATTATCGCATGCAGTTGCTGGGCGATGCCGCCGACAATCCCGACCAGCGCATCGCGGAAGACATCAAGCAGTTCATCGACGGCGGCGCCAACGGTGTCGGGATCCTGCCCATCGGACTGGGCCTGTTGAATTCGGTAGTTACCCTCGCCTCGTTCAGCGTCATCCTGTGGAATCTGTCGGCAGCCGCTCCGTTGCATCTGTTCGGCGCGACCTGGTCGATTCCCGGCTATCTGTTCTGGGCCGCCCTCATCTATGCCGTCGCCGGCACCGCGTTCACCCATTGGGTCGGCCGGCCGCTGGTCGCGCTGAATTTCCAGCAGCAGCGCTACGAGGCGGACTTCCGCTTCAACCTCGTGCGGGTGCGCGAGAATTCCGAGCAGATCGCGCTGCTCGAAGGCGAGGCGGCGGAGCGCAATCAGTTGCTCGACCGGTTCGGCCGGCTGGTCGGCAACTGGATGGCGATCATGACGCGCACAAAGCGGCTGACCTTCCTGACCGCGGGTTATGGACAGATCGCCTCGGTTTTCCCGATCGTAATGATCAGCCCGGCCTATTTCGCCGGCGTGGTGCAGCTCGGCGGCCTCACGCAAACCGCCTCGGCCTTCGGCAGCGTGCAGGGCGCGCTTTCATTCTTCGTCGACACCTATCGGCGCCTCGCCGAATGGCGTGCGGTGATCGAGCGCCTGGAGGGCTTCGACCGCTCGGTCGCGGCCGCGCGCGCGGTCGCGGCCGCGCCGCCGGTGATCGAGTTGGCGCCGACAGAAGCCGACGCCGTCCGCTTCGACGACCTGGCCGTGCGCCTGCCGAACGGCGTGCCGCTGGTGAATGCAGGCGATGTCGGCATCCGGCTCGGCGAGCATGTACTGGTGAGCGGCCCGTCCGGCGCCGGCAAGTCGACGCTGTTCCGAGCGCTCGCCGGCGTGTGGCCGTTCGGCCAAGGCGTGATCCGTCTGCCGAAAGATGCGAAAGTGATGATCCTGCCGCAGCGGCCTTATTTCCCGGTCGCCCCGTTGGCCGCGGCGATCGCCTACCCGGCCGAGCCCAGCAAATTCGATCCGGCGCTCGTCGGCGAACTGGTTGCGGCGGTCGGCCTGCCGGCCTTAAGCGAGCGCCTCGACGATCATGGACATTGGAACCGCATGCTGTCGCTCGGCGAGCAGCAGCGGCTCGGGATCGCGCGCGCGCTGCTGCACGCGCCGGATTTCCTGTTCCTGGACGAGGCCACCGCCTCGCTCGACGAACCGGCGGAGGCGGCGCTCTACCGGCTGATCGCGGAGCGCTTGCCGCAGGCGAGCATCATCTCGATCGGCCACCGCGCCACGCTCGCCGCGTTCCACCGCCGGCGGCTCGCCTTCACGCGCGAAGGCGACCGCTTCGTGCTGCGCGAACAGAGCCTCGCGCCCGCGGAATAGAGCGCGTTCCCCCCAAACGAGAGCGGCGGCCGTCCGCCGGCCGCCGCGCTGGATGGATTTGCTTTCGCCGGCTTACTTCAGAGCGGCGACCGAGGTGTCGACCGACAGCTTGGCGAAGAAGGTCGCGCCGCACCAGTTCGACTGGCCCGACGCAAAGGAGTTCGGGTCGCCGGTGATGAGACCGCAGTTCACCTTCGACAAATCCGTGTCGGAGTAGCGCAGGTCGAGCGTGAAAGCCTTCCAGGTGAAGCCGAGGCCGACGTTCCAGGTGTTGTAGTCGGCCAATGGGGTCGCGGCGAGCGGTACGTAGCTGCCCACAACAAGGCTATTGGTCGTGCCCAGCCACTGCCGGCCGAACTCAACCGACACATAGGCGCCGATACCGGCGGGCAACACGGTCGCGGGCGCGGTCAGCTTGAGAGTGCCCGACGCATAGGTGCCATCGGCGCCGGTGCCGAGATAGCTCGGCGTGTAATACAAATTGCCGCCGAGAGCGATGAAGTCGTTCACCGTCCAAGTGGCCTTGCCATAGATTTCATAGAAACTGGCATTGGCGAAGGCCGCAGTAGTAGTCCCGGCGTCGGTGGCATAGTGGTTTTCGCCGCCCGGATAGTAATAGTACCAGAAGCCGAGATCGAAGGCGACCGGGCCGAGCGTCGGGCGGACGCCGCCGTAGAAGTCGATCTCGGCCGCCGCCTTGTTCGGGAACTTGATGCTCTCGCCCGCGAGACCGGCATAGAGCTGGAGGTTCGGGTTGACGTTGTAGCGCGGCTCGAAATAGGCCGCGACCGACGGTTTATGCGCCGACTGCGTGATGCCGCGCCACATATAGTCCGTCATGATCGCGCCGCCGAAGGCGACATCGAACGGCGACGGCGCGACGACGACGGGCGCCGGGGCCGCCTTCACCGGCATGTCCGCCGCGAGAGCGGGCGCAGCCGAAGCTGCGAGCGCCGCGACAACCGATAAAACAATCTTCTTCATTTGAGCCTGCCCCTTTTTACAGTTCGATCGACTTTGAGCCGATGCAAAACGCTCGTCACAATTGCGCGCTGAAATCTTGATCCCCCGGCTCAGACCGACCCCGTACGCAACAGGACGTGCTGTAGGTAGGAATTTACATGCTTGATATTGTCCGCGGGCAAGGCGAAAAGGTCAGCAATTGCTGCCTTTTTAGGCATTCAGGGAAACAATCGACAAAAACGAATATGGCTGTGGCACGATTGTCACAATGTTCACGCAATTAAATACCGACGAATTTTGCTGGACGCGGAGTTTTCGCGCGAAAACGAGGGCCCGCGACCTCACGTCGCGGGCCCAAGAGCCTCGTTCGCAGAGCAGCGCGCGCTCAGGCCGCCGCCGCTTTCTTGCGGTTGGCGGCGATGAGTTCGTCGACCAGCGCGACGCCGGCATCGATCGCCGGGTGGCTCAGGCCCTTCTGGCGCGCGATGAGCTGCACCAGCTTGTCGGCGCGTTCGATATTGGGCGCGCCGTTATAGAGCGCGCGCGCGGCGGAGGCCGGCCGCGACAGGCTCGCCGCGGCGGCGGCGTATTTTTCGAACGGCACCAGATCGGACGGCGCGGCGCCGAGCTTCACGCACAGGTCGAACACGAAATTATAGACCGAGCGCGACTCCTCGATGTTCGAATGCACGGCTTCCTTGGCGGTGCGCATGCCGTCCTTGGTGATGCAGCGGTAGTTGCCGGCGAGCAGCATCGACCACTTGGCGAGCGGCACGAATATCGAGTCGTGCACGCGCAGTTTCACCGGCAGTTCGATCTTTCCTTCGGGCGCGTCGAAGCGCACGGCGTCGATGTCCTTCTCGAGCTGGCGCAGGATCGCGGTGTGCATGTCGTTGTCGAATTTCGCAACCTTGAAATTGGTCGGCAGCGTGACCAACAACTCGTTGGCCTTGCCGTCGGGCGGGCGGATCGCCTGCGGATCGGGGCTGCACAGCGTGAGCAGGCCGGGATCGAAACTGTCCCACACCGACGCGTCGGTATAAGCCGGCTTGAGCGCCTGGTAATCGAGCCCGGGGATACGCTTCACGTATGGCAGCGGCGGCATGTTCATGATCGACATGCAGGGTACTTTCGATTTCGCCACGGCGTCGAGCAGTTCGCGCACGCCCGGCGAGCGGTATTGCGGCTCCTGCATCGCGAGCCCGACGAGATCGTAATCGGCCGGATTGACGCCGGCCGCCCCGCCTGCCGTCACCTTGCCCGGCAGCTTGCGCGAGTCGATTTCGACCAAATCCTTGCGGCCGCGCACCGGCAGGCGCACGCGAAAGCCTTCGGCGTTGATCAGGTCGGCTTCCGCCGGCAGGCAGACGAGATGCATCGAATGGCCGCCGAAAAGAAGCTTGGAGGCGAGCAGCGACCCGTAAGACGCGCCCATCATGAGAATCTTGTAAGTCGCTGGCATTGTCGCCACTCCTTTTTTTCGCGATGATGAAATTTCGCAAGAGGCTTGGCTCGAAGCCGTCAGCCCTCATTGAGCGCAATTTATTCGCCGGAGTCTCCCGATGCAATCCGGCGCGACGATAACGACAACATATGCAAAAGATCGATTGTGTCGTGTCATGCGTGCGTTCACGCACGCGCCGCGCGGCAACCTCGGGCGTCATCCCGGGCGAGCGTAGCGAGGCCCGGGATCCAGTAAGCCGTGTGCTCTCGATAAGCTACCGAGTACTGGGCCCCCGTCTTCGCGGGGGCGACAGCAAGATGCGCGGCGAGTCGGGCTACCCCCCGATCTTGGAGAAATCCGCCACCGCGCGGGTGGCTTCGCGGATTTCGTTCAGGAGCTTGAGGCGGTTCTCGCGCAGAGCCTTGTCGTCGACATTGACGGTGACCTTGTCGAAGAAGGCGTCGACCGTGGGTCTGAGTTTGGCCATCGCGCTCATGGCACCGGCGAAATCTTCCTTCGTCACAGCGGAGGATGCTTCGGATTTCGCGACGTTGATCGCCTCGGCGAGCGCCTTTTCTTCCGGCAATTGATAAAGCGCCGTATCCGGCGCGCCGGTGTAGTCGCGCTTGTCCTTCTTCTCCTCGATACGAAGGATGTTGGAGGCACGCTTAACGCCCGCCAGCAGGTTCTTGCCGTCGTCGCTATCGAGGAATTTGCCGAGCGCCTCGACGCGGCGGACGATCAAGAGCAGGTCATCCTGGCCTTCGAGCGCGAATACGGCGTCCACAAGGTCGTGCCGCGCGCCCTGCTCGCGCAGTTGCACTTTGAGACGGTCTGCGAAGAAAGCGAGCAACGACTTCAGAACAACTAGTTCATCATCTTGCGCAGCAGCTTTGAAACGAAGCCGTGAGCCAATCTCTTCGGCTTGTGCTCCGAGCCGAAGCATCCTTTCTGTAATTTCGGGATTGTACTCGGCAGGCAGGGTCTTGAGCATCCGCTGCATGGCAATATTCATATGGACTGTCGAGAATCGCAGCGGGTGCGTCATCAAGTGGAGCAAGTGAAACCTAATGTTCCCATCAAGTATTAGCCGGATCACGCCCAGCGCCGCCCTGCGCAGCGCATAAGGGTCCTTGCTCCCCGTCGGCTTTTCATCGATGGCCCAGAAGCCGACCAGCGTATCGATCTTGTCCGCGAGCGCGACCGCGATGGACACGGGATCGGCCGGTACCAGATCATCCGGTCCCTTCGGCTTGTAGTGGTCCTCGATGGCATGCGCGATGGCTTCATCGACGCCTTGCGCTTCGGCGTAATATTTTCCCATCAGGCCTTGCAGCTCGGGGAATTCGCCGACGACTTCGCTCAAGAGATCGGCTTTGCAAAATTTGGCCGCCTCCTTGGCTTTTTCAGCATTGGCGCCGACCAGCGGTGCAAGTTCTCCGGCGAGCGCAACGATTCGTTCAATTCGCTCCGACTGGGTGCCAAGCTTCTCGTGAAAGACGATCTGATCAAATTTCTTGAGTCGTTCTTCCAGCGATTTCTCTCGCCAATTCTTCAAATCGGTGTCGTAGAAGAACTTGGCGTCGGACAGCCGCGCGCGGATCACGCGCTCGTTGCCGGCGACGATTGCGCTGCCGCCGTCGCTCGCCTCGATATTGGCGACCAGGATGAACTTGTTGACGAGCTTGGCAGTGGCGGAATCGCGCAGCACGAAGCATTTCTGGTTGGCGCGGATGGTGGCGCGGATCACTTCGTCGGGGATCGCGAGAAACTCTTTCTCGAACGCGCCCATCAGCGCGACCGGCCATTCCACCAGCCCCGAGACTTCCGCGAGCAGTCCTTCGTCCTCGACCAGCTCGTAGCCTTGCGCGAAAGCGAGGTTCTTCGCATCGGCGCGGATGATGTCGGCGCGCCGCGCCGGATCGAGCACCACCTTGGCGGCTTCCAGCTTCGTCACATAATCGTCGAAGCGCTTCACCTTGATCGCGCCCGGCGCCATGAAGCGGTGGCCGCGCGTTTCATTGCCCGATGCGATTCCGTCCACCTCGAAGCGGACGATCTCCGGCTCCTCGGTCTCCGGACCGAACGTGGCGACGATCGAGTGCAGCGGGCGGACCCAATTGAGCGCGCCGGCCTCGGCCGAGCGCTCGCCCCAGCGCATCGATTTCGGCCAGGGAAAGCCGCGCACCACTTCGGGCACGATCTCCGCGATCACGTCGACCGCCGCCCTGCCCTTCTTCTCGGTCACCGCGACGTAGAAGTCGCCCTTCTTGTCGGCCTGCACCTTGGCCTGATCGATGGACGTCAAGCCGGCCGCGCGCAAAAACCCGGCGATCGCCTGTTCGGGCGCGCCGACCTTCGGCCCCTTGCGTTCTTCCTTGAGGTCTGGCTGGCGCGCCGGCACGCCGTGCACCGTGAGCGCGAGCCGCCGCGGCGTCACGAAAGCCTTGGCGCCCTCATAGACGAGGCCTGCCGCCACCAGCCGGTCGGTGACCAGCTTGCGCAGGTCGTCGGCGGCGCGCGCCTGCATGCGCGCGGGGATTTCTTCGGAGAACAGTTCGATCAGAAGGTCGGGCATCTTTCTTCTCTTACCCTCCCCCTCCAGGGGAGGGTAAAAATTACCGCTTGGGCGGCGCGGAGCCAGCTAACTTTTGATCGCGGCCACCGGCGCGACCGTCGCGAAGCGGTCGGCGAGTTCGGCCAGCGCGGTGCGGTTGATCTCGCCCGCGGCAAGATCGGGCCCGCCGAGCGGATCGGGCAAATTGCGCGTCGCCACCGCGTCGGACGCGACCGTGACGCTGAAGCCGTGGTCGAGCGCGGAGCGCGTGGTGGCGCTCACGCACATATGCGTCATGAAGCCGGCGATCACGAGCGTCTTTTTGCCGGTCGCCGAGAGCTTCGCTTCCAGATCGGTCTTGGCGAAGGAATTCGGCAAGGGCTTTTCCACCACCGCCTCGCCGGCGAGTGGCGCGGCCTGCGGCGCGAATTTGAACGCCTCGCTCTCCGGATCGAACAGCCCGCCCGGCCGCCCGCGCTGCGCGACATGGATCACCGGCGCGCCGGCCGCACGCGCGGCCGCAAGCAGATCGGCGATCTTGCCGAGCGCGGCCTCGACACCCGGAAGCGCCAGCTTGCCGGACACATATTCGTTCTGCGCATCGATGATGACGACGGCCGCATCCGACAGTTTCGCCGGCGCCGGATTGGCGCCCGCCATCCGCAACAAAGTCTTTGCGCCGCTCATCGTCCGCCGCCTTCCGTCCTGAGCCACGCTTCGCCGCAGGCTTTCGCCAGTTCGCGCACGCGCAGAATATAGCTCTGCCGCTCGGTGACCGAGATCACGCCGCGCGCATCGAGCAGGTTGAACACGTGGGAGGCTTTGATGCACTGGTCGTAGGCCGGCAGCGCCATAGCGTGTCTGCTCCTGTCGGCGTTCCAGCCGTCGGCGAGATATTTCTGGCAGGCCGCCTCCGCCATTTTGAATTGCTCGAACAGCATCACGGTGTCGGCGAATTCGAAATTGTGCCGCGAATATTCCTGCTCGGCCTGCAAAAACACCTCGCCATAGCTGACGCGCTTGGCGTCACTGCGGCCGTTGAAGTTGAGATCGTAGACGCGGTCGACGCCCTGCACATACATCGCGAGGCGCTCGAGCCCGTAGGTGAGCTCGCCGGCCACCGGCGCGCATTCGAAGCCGGCAACCTGCTGGAAGTATGTGAACTGCGACACTTCCATGCCGTCGCACCAGCATTCCCAGCCGAGCCCCCAGGCGCCCAGCGTCGGGCTTTCCCAGTCGTCCTCGACGAAGCGGATATCGTGCAGCGCTGAGTCGATACCGATGGCTTTCAGCGAATTGAGATAGAGATCCTGGATGTCCGGCGGCGATGGCTTCAGGATCACCTGGAACTGGTAGTAGTGTTGCAGCCGGTTCGGGTTCTCGCCATAGCGGCCGTCCTTCGGCCGGCGCGAGGGCTGCACATAGGCGGCATTCCATGGCTTCGGCCCGAGCGCGCGCAGCGTGGTGGCCGGGTGGAAGGTCCCCGCCCCCACCTCCATGTCATAAGGCTGCAGGATTACGCAGCCCCAATTCGCCCAGTATTCCTGCAGCGCCAGGATCAGCCCCTGGAACGAGCGCGCGGGATCGAGATTGGCCTGGCGCACTGGGGCGGCGGCGCGAAGATCGGCGTCAGCCATCGTGTAAGCCGCTGATTTTCAAGCACATGAATGGGCGCGGACCCTATCGGCGGGCCCGGACAGGGTCAAGCCGGGGCAAGCAAGCATCATTCCGGGGCGCGGGCGTCAGCCCGCAAACCCGGCGACCCGGAATGACGATAACTTCTACAGCCGGTACTCGCCCGAAACCGGATCGCGCCGCAGCGTCGGCCGGTTCTCATGGTCGCGGATACGCACGCGCGCCCTCTGCGCGTCGAGCTCGTCGTTGATCCGCCGCGCTTCCTTGACTACCCAATGCACGACCACGGCTCCGCCGGCGGCGGCGAGCGCCCATTTCACCAATGGCGAGAGCAGAATCGACGGCATAACGGCCTCCTTCGCAACGCTTAAGCCAAAGCATTCCGGTCAATCGCGGCAATTTCGCGGCTTGCCGCTACAAACCGTAGCGCGACCAAAGCGCGCGCGTCTCCAGCGCGGAGACCAGTTCGTCCGCGAGCCCGGGCCGGTTCGTCATCAGCCGGTCGAGGCCGACGCCGGGCCGCAGTCGGCCGAAGAAGCCGCGCTCGGCTTCGATCAGCGGCATACGCACCTTGTCGCCGAAGCGCGCGCGCAGCGTGGAGCGCAGGTCGCCGATGCGGTCGGCGAGGCCCAAGCCGATGGCGGTATCCGCCACCCAGAACTCGCCTGAGAACAGCGTCTCGTCGCCGCCGGTAAGCTTGGCGCCGCGGCGCTCCTTCACCAGTGCGATGAAATGGGCATGGATATCCTTCTGGATCGCCTTGATGCGCTCGACGTCCTCCGGCTTTTCCGGCTGGAACGGATCGAGCATCACCTTGCGCTCGCCCGCCGTATAGACGCGCCGCTCGATGCCGAGCTTGTGCATCAGTTCGACGAAGCCGAAGGTCCCGCCGACCACCCCGATCGAACCGACGATGGAATAGGGATCGCACACGATCTCGTCGCCGGCGCAGGCCAGCATGTAGCCGCCGGAGGCGCCGACATCCTCGATGAAGGCGATGACCGGGAGCTCCTTCTCCTCGGCAAGCTGGCGGATACGGCGGAAGATCAGGTGCGACTGCGCCGGCGAGCCGCCGGGCGAATTGACGATGAGGGCGACCGCTTTGGCGCCGCGCATCGCAAACGCCCGCTCCAGCGTGCGGGCGACGCTTGCGAGCATCAGCCCGGGCCGAAGCGGCGTCACCACGCCGATCGCGCCCGACAGCCGCACCACCGGCACGATCGGAATTTCGACCCGGAATGGCGGCGGCAGCAACAAGCGCAGAAAATCGGCAAAGCGCGTCAAAAAATTGGGCATGGGTCGGCTCGCACGTTCAGGCCAAACGGCGCAATTAGGCGATCAATGCCGGCAAAGTCAAAAAATGCAGGGAACCTCGCGCGGTCCCCGGATCGCCACAACCGCGCCAGGAAACTGCCCCGCTGCAATGCCAAAGTCATAACAGAATCGTGAGCGCAGGCACCGTCGAACGCCCACGTTTGTTGGTTGGAATAGCTTTTGCAGCGCAAACCGCGCCGCGTACCGAAGGCGGTTCCTGAGGGAGCAGACGAGATGGATTTCGATCTGAAACTGGCCATCCTGTTCTTGCTGATCGGCGCGATCGTCTGCCTTTCGCTGATCGGCGGCGGGAGTCTGGAGCGCGTGCGGCGCCGGGCCGCCGCGCGCCAGTGGCGCGGCATCATGCCGCTGTGGCGGAAAGATTAGCCGCTCAAACTTCAGCAAGACTCAGGGTTCCACCGCCGCGCAGCACGGCCTCGGCGGCTGCCGCCGGCCTTCCGTCATCGTCGTTGAGAACGAGAGTAGGCAAAATCACCGGCGCGCCCGCGCCCGCACGAACCGCACGCACCAGCACACGGATGGGCGGCGCGCCGGGGCGCGGGCAGACCGGCAGCACCGTAACAGCGCCGAACGCATGCGATAGCGCATCGCGCACCTCGTCGAGCGCATCGGCCCGCCAGATCAGCGTCAGCACCCCGCCCGGCTCGAGCAGAAACGCTGCGGTCGCGGTCCATCGCGCGATGAGGCCCGGCGCCGCCACATGCGCCAGCCGCCGGCACGGATCGGGCGAGACATTCTGCTTGCGCGGATCGTTGAAGGGCGGGTTCATCAGCACGCGGTCGATGCTGCCGGGTGCGAGACCGGCAGCCGCAAAGGCGTCGACATCCTCCGCATCGCCCGCAAACACGCGCACGCGTTGGGCCAGCGCGTTGCGCTCGGCGTTTTCCACCGCGAGCGCCGCGAGCGCTTCATCGATCTCGACCAGCGTCACCTGCAAGCCATCGACACGACGCGCGAGCGCGAGCCCCGCGCCGCCGACGCCGGCGCCGAGATCGACCGCGTGCTCGCCCGCCCGCGCAGCGGTCGCGGCGGCGAGCAGGATGGCGTCATGCCCAACGCGATGGCCGCGCTTGGGCTGCCGCAAATGCAGGCGGCCGCCGAGCACGGCGTCGAGGGTGGTTTCGATCATTGCGATTCAGCGCCCCTCGGGGCGCAATTCGTGGCCGAGGCCGGCATCGACGAGCAGCCGCCGGGCCTGCAATTCCTGCTCGTCGGGGACCAGAATACGCCGCGGCAACACGCCGAGCGAGCCTTCCAGCACGCTCATGTTCTGGTCGAGCACCATGTAGGGAATATGCGCGCCGTCGAACAGCGCGCTTATGGCGGACACCAGAACGGCATCGTTGGTGCGGACGATCTCGCGCATGGTTAGTACCTGAAACGATAGATCGGTGACTTTGGCGTCATTGCGAGGAGCGAAAGCGACGAAGCAATCCAGATCGGGTATTCGAGCGGTTCTGGATTGCTTCGCTTCGCTCGCAATGACGGTTGATCCATCCCGGCTCACCTTACAACGGTCGCCGCCGCTCTTCGCCGGGCGCGCGATGCGAAAGATAGGCGAGCAGCTTCATCTCGCGCCTGCCGCGCGTGACGGTGTCGAGCACGAGCCCGACGGCGATCGACAGGAAGGCGGCGAGCATCATGCCGGTGGCGAGCACGGCGGTCGGCAGCCGCGGCACGGTGTGGGTTTCCAGGAAGGTGATCACGATCGGCAGCGCCAGGCCCATCGCGGCGATCGCCAGCGCCACGCCGAGCGCGCCGAAGAACGACAGCGGCCGCTCGGTCCGGTAGAGCTGGAAAATGGTCGACAGAATACGGTAGCCGTCGCGCCAGGTATTAAGCTTGGAGGCCGAGCCGTCCGGCCGCGCATAATATGGCGTTTCGATTTCGGCCACCGCGAGCCCGAGTTCGAGCGCGTGAATGGTGAGCTCGGTCTCGATCTCGAAGCCGCCCGACAGCATCGGAAACGACTTCACGAAACGGCGCGAGAACACCCGGTAGCCCGACAGCATGTCGTTGAAGCGCGGGCCGAACACCGAGGCGACAAAGCCGGTGAGCAACCGGTTGCCGGTGCGATGGCCGGCGCGGTAGGCGGCCTTGGCCTGGTCGACGCGGGTCGCCACCACCATGTCGAGCCGGTCGGCGAGCAGGCGGGCGATCATGCCGCGCACGCTGGGGGCGTCATAGGTGGCGTCGCCGTCGACCAGCACGTAGAGGTCGGCCTCCACGTCGTTGAACATGCGCCGGACCACGAAGCCCTTGCCCTGGCGCTTTTCCTCGAACACTTCGGCGCCGGCCGCCCGCGCGGCGTCCGCGGTACCGTCGCGGGAATTGTTGTCGTAGACGAAGACGGCCGCCTCCGGCAGAGCGGCTCGGAAATCGGTCACAACCTGGGCGATGGACACCGCCTCGTTGTAACAGGGCACAAGCACCGCGATCTTGTAGGCGGCAAAGCCCTCCGGATCCCGCGCCGCGGACGCCGTAATCTCTGTTGCCACCGAGGCCCCCTTGCGCAACGGCCCGCAATTCCTGCAAACGTAGGGCAATGTAACGCACTTGCCGCGTTAACATAGCGTTTCTATGCTCGCCCGCCCTGCCTGACCCCGGAGACCCGTTTTGGCCGTCGTCGTCCCCTTCGAAAGTCCGCGACCTGCGTCGCTCAACCGGCTCGTCGACCTGGTGTCCGCGGACATGGAAAAGGTCAATGCGGCGATTCTGGCCCGCACCGGGTCGGAAGTCGCCATGATCCCGGAGGTCGCCAACCACCTGATCTCGTCGGGGGGCAAGCGGCTGCGGCCGATCCTGACGCTCGCCATGGCCCGCCTCGCCGGCTATTCCGGCGACGGCCACATCAAGCTCGCGGCGGCGGTGGAGTTCATGCACACCGCCACGCTCCTGCACGACGACGTGGTCGACGAAAGCGACATGCGCCGCGGCAAGCTCGCCGCGCGCATGCTGTGGGGCAACGAGGCGAGTGTGCTGGTGGGCGACTTCCTGCTCGGCCAGGCCTTCAAGATGATGGTCGAGGTCGGCAATCTGCATGCGCTCGATATTCTCTCCTCGGCCGCCGCGGTGATCGCCGAGGGCGAGGTCATGCAGCTCGGCACCGCCAAGAACACCGCCACCAACGAGGACGAATATCTCGCGGTCATCCGCGCCAAGACCGCGGAGCTGTTCGCCGCCGCCTGCGAAGTCGGGCCGGCGCTCGCACTCAAGGACAAGGCCGAACAGGCCGCCTGTCGTTCGTTCGGCATGAATCTCGGCATCGCCTTCCAGCTCGTCGACGACGCGCTCGACTATGGCGGCAAGTCGGCCAAGCTCGGCAAGAATGTCGGCGACGATTTCCGCGAGGGCAAGATCACGCTGCCGGTGGTGCTGTCGTTCAGGCGCGGCAGCGAGAGCGAGCGCGCGTTCTGGAATCGCACGCTCGGCCAAGGCGAGGTCAATGACGGCGATCTCGACACGGCGCTTGCGCTGATGGCCAAGCACCACGCCATCGAAGACACGATCGGCCGCGCCCGCCACTACGGCGCCATCGCCAAGGACGCGCTCGCGCTCGCGCCCGATTCACCGATGAAGCAGGCGCTGGAAGAAGCGGTCGATTTCTGCATCGCCCGCGCGCATTAGCGCCCGCCCGCGCTACATCTGCGGGCCGTCGTAGCCCGACTGCGGATCGTGGCGCAGATACTGGCGAATGAAGGGATCGGGGTCCTGGCCGATATATTCGCCGTAGGCGAACACCGGCGGGGCGCAACCATTGGGCACCGGCCGCGTGTTGAAGATGATCCCTTCGAACGTCAAAGGCGCCGGCCGGTCGATGCACTGCGGCGGCGCGCGGTAGTCGTGTTTTTTGCGCGCCTCTGCCGGTCCCGCGGCAAGAAGCCCCGCGACGGTCAGAGCCGCACAAGCCGCCGCCATCAACCGCAATTGCATCGTCCTCTCCACTGCCGCGCGGGGCGCGTCTTATCGGCAAATCGAAGCTCGCGCCAATGTTCCCGCAAAATGCGCCCTTTTCAAGTGCGGCTAACCGAGGGTGACGGCGCGCGCCCACCAGTCCTTGTGCGCGGCCGAAAGGTGTCCTGCGGCCGCCGTCGCATCGCCGGCGGAGGCAAACAGCGCAAAGCAGGTGGCGCCGGAGCCCGACATGCGTGCAAGCTGCGCGCCCGGCAGCGCGCGCAAAGCTGCAAGCACCTCCGCGATCACCGGCACGCAGGCGATCGCGGCCGGGGTGAGATCGTTGCCGTGCGCGGCGAGGAGGGCGAGGAACGCGTCGCGCCCGGCCGGCACCGCGCCGAGCGCTATGGCACTGCCGGTCATGCCGGCGAATTTGGCAAAAACGTCGCGCGTCGCGACCGCCACGCCCGGATTGACCAGCACCGCCGGCAATGCGCGCAAGCCAACCGGCCGCGACAGGAGTTCTCCGACGCCACGCATGATACGCGCCCGCGGCTCGAGGCAGACCGGCACATCGGCCCCGGTGGCGCGCGCGGCCTCGAACAAGCGCGGGTCGCCGGGCGCGATGGCATTGAGCCGCGCGAGCAGGCGCAAGGCCGCCGCCGCGTCGGACGAGCCGCCGCCGATGCCGGCCGCGACCGGCAGGTTCTTGACGAGGTGGAAGCGGCCGGCGCGCAGGCCCGGCACGCGCGCACGCAGGTTCGCATCCGCTTTCAGCACCAGATTACCGTCATGCGCGCCGCAGGCCGCGGCATAGGGACCGGAGATGTCGAGCGCGACCTCGCCGGCCGGCGCGAGGCTCAGCGTGTCGGCGAGATCGGCGAAGACGACCAGGCTTTCCAATTCATGATAGCCGTCGGCGCGCCGGCCGATCACCCGCAAGGTAAGATTGATCTTGGCCGGGGCCTGTTCGGAGAGAAGGTCGGTCACGCTAGGGCCTGATGAGCCAACAATTCCGTCATGGCCGGGCTCGTCCCGGCCATCCACGTCTTATCTCGCTGACTTTGCCACTATAAGAGGCTGACCCGAAATTAAGTTGAGTGATTTCAGTCGCTTGTGATTCAGTCGTGGTTGCGAGCTACGACGGAGGCACAAGATGGTTTGGACTGAAATCAC
>JAKAHJ010000169.1 GCA_021815055.1 Pseudomonadota bacterium
ACTGGTTGGTGTCGAGCGGATCGAGCGGGTTCTGGTTCTTCAACTGCGTGGTCAGCAGTTGCAGGAAGGTCATGAAATTGCCGGCGATCATCGTGTTGTCCGCCGTTTGGGACACGGTGTTCGGCACGGTCGGCACGGTCGGCTGGGTGGCGGTGATAGTCGACATGGGGCCAGTCCTCAGACGCGGATATCGAGGCCGCCGGACCGGGCGGCAAAGCGGGCATAGCTTTGCGGCACCGCCTCGGCGGGCGTGGTTTCGTCGTTCACGATAAGCTGTGCCGAACCCGTTTCGGCCTGGCGCCGCTCGTGACCGGTCGTTCCGTCGCGCAACGAGAATTGCAGTCCGTTGTCGCTCGTCTTCAGGCCGGCGTCCTGCAAGGCGCGTTCGAGACCGGAGGCGTCGCGGCGCAAGAGGTCGAGCGTCTCGGGGCGCTCGGCGATCAGCCGCGAGGTGACGTGCCCGTTGCGGTCGACGTCGATGCGCACGTCGATGCGCCCCAGTTCGGGCGGGTCGAGACGAATCTCGAAACGATTCTTGCCGGCGAGCGCCTTGCCGGCGATTTCGACCGCGACGCCCGCGAGCGGGACCGGAGCGCTTTGCACGGTGGTCGGCGGGGCGCCGGTCGCGATTGCCGTGGAGCTCGACGACGGGGTCGCGCCGTGCGCCGCCGCAAGATGCGACGCCGCGGCATCGACAGTGGCTTTCGCCGCCGCGCCGGCGCTATCGGCCCGGACCGCGCCCGGGTCGGCACTCGCGGCGTGATGACCGCTTGTAGCCGCTTGCGCGCGGCCATGGCCGCTGTCCGGCTTCTCGGCTTCGCCGGATGGCGCCTGCGTGGACTTGCCGGCTTGTAACGGTGCCGGCGCGTCTTGTGCGTCTTGCGTATTTTGCGCGTCTTGCTCGTCTTGCACGCGTGAGCCGTTGCCGGCGGCGAGCGGCTTCGCTTGCGTGTGCTCGGCCGCGGCTGGCGTCCTGCCGGTCTTTTCCGCCTTGGCGTTGAGCTGCGGCGCGACCGGCGGCGCACCGGACAATTTTTCGGGCACTGGCAGGCTGGCGGTTTCCTCGCCCGCCGCGGCCTCGTCTGTCGCGGCCGCCGGCTGCTGTTCGTCGGTGGCCGCTGCGAACGGCGTACTGGCTGCCACGGCCTGCTCTATGGCCGCCGGTGTGCTGGCTGTTGGCGCCGGTAAGGCGGAAGCCGATGGGGTCGGTGCCGCCGGAGCGGCGATCTCCACCGCGCCGACGGTCGCGACCGGAACGGCGGGTGTCGTCAGTGTGACGGCAGCGGGAACGGTCGGGTCCGTGGCCGTGACATCGGCGGGGTTTACCGTATCGACAGCAAAAACCTCATCGGCTTTGGTTTCCGGTTTCCCGGATTTGACGGGCTTTTCGGCCGCTCCGCTCTTTTCGGTCTTTCCGGTGACCTTGCCTTCAATGGCTTCGGCCTCGGCCGCCGGTTTGCCGGTGGGAGGTTTTTTGCCATCGGTGACCGATTTGGCGGCGGCCGGCGCTTTCGCGGACGCGGCCTCGGGCCGGCCTGGCGCCGAATTGCGCCGGACCTCGGCATGCGGGGCCGGCGTGCGCGCGCGGGCGCTGGCGGCGGGCGCATTGTCGTCGAGCATGCTTTCGAACGGCGAGCCTTGGCCACGGTCGTTCGCCTGCACCACCGGCCGCATCGGGTTCGGGCGGGCGTGTTTCAGGGCACTGGTCTTTGTTCCGGACGCGACTTGCGGCAAGGCATGGCTCTCCCATATCTGCGGCGCGATTTGCAAGCCGCAGGCCAGCCGCGACGGAGATAAATTGTCTTTATTTTTGAAATACTTGCGTCGAACTAGGCGGAGCCGGGGCAGGGCCCGCCCGGCAGCCGCTACCGCCCAAGGCGGCAAGTTCTGCCGGGCGAAGGCGGTGGGCTGCGATTATCCGGGTGGCTGTCATTGCGCGGAAAGGCTCCCCACCTATAGTAAGAAGCGCCATGACCAATTCCCTCGACCTTCCCGGCCGCCCGCAGGACACCCGCGTCGTCGTCGCCATGTCCGGCGGCGTCGATTCCTCGGTGACCGCGGCGCTCCTGAAGGCCGAGGGCTACGACGTGGTCGGCGTGACGCTGCAGCTCTACGATCATGGCGCGGCGACCCATCGCAAGGGCGCCTGCTGCGCCGGCCAGGACATCTACGACGCGCGCGCGGTCGCCGAGCGCATCGGCATTCCGCATTACGTGCTCGATTACGAAAGCCGCTTCAAGGAGGCGGTGATCGACCGTTTCGCCGAGAGCTATATCCACGGCGAGACGCCGGTGCCCTGCGTCGACTGCAATATGGCGATCAAGTTCCGCGACCTGCTCTCGACCGCGCGCGACCTCGGCGCCGAGGTGCTGGCGACCGGGCATTACGTCGCCTCGCGCGCTTTGCCGGAGGGCGGCCGCGCGCTCTACCGGGCGCGTGAGGATGAGCGCGACCAGAGCTATTTCCTGTTCGCCACGACGCGCGAGCAGCTCGATATGCTGCGTTTTCCGCTCGGCGACCGCACCAAGGCCGAGGTGCGCGAATTGGCGCGCCAATATGGGCTCGCGATCGCCGACAAGCACGACAGCCAGGACATCTGCTTCGTGCCGACCGGGCACTATGCCGACATCATCGAGCGGCTGAAGCCGGGCGCGGCGGAAGCGGGCGACATCGTCGACCTCGACGGCAAGCTGCTTGGGTCTCACAACGGCATCATTCATTTTACTATCGGCCAGCGCCGCGGCTTGGGCGTGGCGACCGGTTCGCCGCTTTATGTGGTGCGGCTCGATGCCGAGCGCCGGCGCGTGGTGGTCGGCCCGCGCGAGGCCCTGCGCATGAGCCGCATCGTGCTGCGCGACGTAAACTGGCTCGGCGACATCGCGTTGGACGCGGCGCTCGCCGACGATCGGCGCGAGGTCTACGTCAAGGTGCGCTCGACGCGCGCGCCGCAGGCGGCCTGGCTTTATGCGGCGGACGGCGGCTATGAAATCGAGCTGGTCGACGGCGAGCACGGCGTGTCGCCGGGACAAGCCTGCGTGTTCTACGATGCCGGCGAGGGCCAGGCGCGCGTGCTCGGCGGCGGATTCATCAAGAGCGCGGCGGCGGCCGATATCGCGCCGGTGCGCGAGGAGCGAATGGCCGCCGAATTGCGCGGCTGATCGACGCCGAACGGCAAGTATCGATGGGGGCAGACATCGACAAAGAGGGCGTGGAGCGCGCCTATGCGCGCTGGGCGCCTATTTACGACGCAGTGTTCGGCAAGGTGTTCGCACCCGGCCGCGCCGCCGCAATCGCTGCCGCCGAACAAGCTTGCGGCGGCGAGGGCGGACGCATTCTCGACGTCGGCGTCGGCACCGGCATTTCGCTGCCCGCTTATCGCTCCGTGAATCGGCTGGTCGGCGTCGATCTATGCGAGCCGATGCTGCGCCAGGCGGCGGAGCGCGTCGCCGAATACAGGCTCGCCAATGTCGAAACGCTTGCGGTCATGGACGCCGAGCGCCTCGCCTTTGCGGACAACGCCTTCGACGTGGTGGTGGCGCAGTTCGTCATCACCGCGGTGCCGCATCCGGAAGCCACGCTCGACGAGTTCGTGCGCGTCACCCGCGACGGCGGCGAGATCATATTGGTCAACCACATCGGGGCCGAACGCGGACCGCGCCGGCTGTTCGAAATGTGCTTTGCGCCGCTCGCGCGCCGGCTCGGCTGGCGGCCGGAATTCCCCTTCGCGCGCCTGTCCGAATGGGCGCGCCGGCACGGCGGCGTGCGCATGCTCGAGCACCGGCCGCTGGCGCCGCTCGGGCATTTTTCGCTGTTCCGGTTCCGGCGGCTCGAGGACGCCGAACGCCGCGGCGCTGCTTGACGGGAACCGGGCTGCCGCCGCCCGCCTTTGTGCCTCACCGAAAAGGGAACCGCCGATGCCGCCGGGCCGTTGGTCCGGCGGCGGGGTTCGGTGCACGCCCGCCGTCGCGAAGGAACAGCGCATGCCTGACAAGATTCGCCGTCTCGGGGTGGTGACGCTGGCCGGCGCGGTGTGGCTGCCGGTGGCGGCCGCCGCGCAGGCGCCGCCTGCCACGAAGCCGCCCGTCGTTGCGCCCAAGCCCGAGCATCGCGATCCGAAGGCCTGTGCGGAATCCGACACGAAAGGACCGCTCGCCAGAGGCGATCCGGCAGGACCGTCGCCCAGCGACAAAAATTTGAGCGACCGGCTGGCCCAATCGTCGGGCGTCATCTGCCCGCCCAAAAATGTCGATCCGGAAATCCACGCGCCGACCCCGCCGGGTGGCCCCATGCCGGTGATCCCGCCGCCGGGAAGCCCGCGCGGCGACCCGAATGTGCAGCCCAAGTAAGGGGCAATTGACGGCACGCGCCCGGCTTTTTGGCCGAGCTTGGCCGAGCTTGCTTGACAGGCTTCGCAGGGCTTCCCTATATCGCCCCCATTCCGGCGCGTTCTCGGAATGGCGGGGTAGCTCAGCTGGTTAGAGCAGCGGAATCATAATCCGGAGGTCGGGGGTTCGAGTCCCTCCCCCGCTACCAGCCAAAAAGTGTCCGACCCGGAGACATGGGTGACAGAACGTACCTAAGACATGGGTGACAATCTCGTGCCGAACGGATTGTCGATGGTCTGCAAGGTTTTCTGT
>JAKAHJ010000170.1 GCA_021815055.1 Pseudomonadota bacterium
CAAGGGGAAGATGAAGGGGCGAGGTCGGCCGAGCCGCCAAAGAGTTCGGGCAAAGCACGCGCGAAAGCGGCGAGCGCGTTCTGGCTCGCCTTGCGCGTCGCCAGCGTTTCGCCCTTGCGGGCCACATCCGCGACGAAATCCTTGGCCGCGCCGGCGAAACCGGTCGGCAACGCGCCCTTCATGCGGCGGCTGAATTCATCGGCGAGATCGGGATAGGCGGCGCGATAGGCCTCGAAGCGCGCGTTCCAGTCGGCCTCGATCGCGCTGCCCTGGCTGCGGGCATCCCAGGCTTCGGCCACCGCAGGCGGCACGTCGAAGGGGGCATGGGGCCAGGAAAGCTCCGCGCGCAGGCGGGCGATTTCGTCGGTGCCGAGCGGGGCGCCATGCGTATCGTGATGGCCCTGCTTGGTGGGCGCGCCGCGGCCGATCACCGTCTTGCAGCAGATCAGGCTCGGGCGTTCGGTCTCCGCCAGCGCGGCGGCGAGCGCGGCGTCGATAGCGGCCGGATCGTGCCCGTCGACCGCCGGAATGACGTGCCAGCCATAGGCCGCGAAGCGCTGCGGCGTGTCGTCGGGGAACCATTCGGCGACCCTGCCGTCGATGGAAATGCCGTTGTCGTCGTAGAGCGCGACGAGCTTGCCGAGGCCGAGCCGGCCGGCAAGAGAGGCTGCCTCATGGCTGACGCCTTCCATGAGGCAGCCGTCGCCAACCACCACGAAGGAACGGTGGTCGACGATTGTGTGGCCGGGGCGATTGAACTGGGCGCCGAGCGTCTTTTCGGCGATCGCCATGCCGACCGCGTTGGCAAAACCCTGGCCGAGCGGACCGGTGGTGGTCTCGACACCGGGCGTGACGCCGTATTCGGGATGGCCGGGCGTCTTGGAATGCAACTGGCGGAAGCGCTTCAATTCGCCGATCGGCAGGTCGTAGCCGGTCAAGTGCAGCAGCGCGTAGAGCAGCACCGAGGCGTGCCCGTTCGACAGCACGAAGCGGTCGCGATCGGGCCAGGACGGGTTCGCCGGATTGTGGCGCAGATAGCGGCGCCACAGCACGCTGGCGACTTCCGCAAGGCCAAGCGGTGCGCCGGGATGCCCCGACTTTGCCGCCTCGACCGTGTCGGCCGACAGCATGCGCAGGACGGCGGTGACCGGCTGGTCGAGCCCCGGACGAAGATTGGTCGGCATCATGTTCATCGGCCGGACTCCTGGCGCAGCGCGCGTTTTCGATTGTCGACGAGTTGGAGGATCGTCGGCGTCAGGATGAGCTGCATTGCGAGATCGAGCTTGCCGCCGGGAATGACGATAGAATTCGCCCGCGACATGAAGCTGCCGTCGATCATCGTGACCAGGTAGGAGAAGTCGATGCCGCGCGGAATTTTGAAGCGGATCACCACCATCGATTCGTCGGGAGTCGGGATCCAGCGCGCGACGAAGGGGTTCGATGTGTCGACGGTCGGCACGCGCTGGAAATTGATGTCCGTCTCGCTGAATTGCGGGCAGATGAAGTGGATGTAGTCCGGCATGCGGCGCAGGATCGTTTCGACGATTGCCGTGTCGGAATGCCCGCGTGCGGCGCGGTCGCGATGGATCTTCTGGATCCATTCGAGATTGATCACCGGCACCACGCCGATCTTCAGATCGGGATAGCGCGCCGTGTTCGCCTTGTCGGTGATGACGGCGCCGTGCAGTCCCTCGTAGAACAAGAGATCGGTATCCGCCGGCAGCGCTTCCCAATCCGTGAATGTGCCGGGCGCGGCCCCGTATCGCTCGGATTCGGGAATGTCGTGCACGTAGTGGCGCGTGCGGCCCGTGCCTTTTTCACCGTACTCGCGGAACACCGCTTCCAGTTCTTCCAGCAGGTTGGCCTCAGGCCCGAAATGGCTGAAATTGAGATTGCCCTTGGCCATCTCCTCGACCATCGCTTCCTTCATGCCGGCGCGATCGTAGCGATGGAAGGCATCGCCCTCGATGAAGGCAGCGGCGATGCCTTCGCGGCGGAAAATCTGCTCGAAGGTCTTGCGCACCGAGGTGGTGCCGGCGCCCGAGGAACCGGTGACCGAGATGATGGGATGCTTGATCGACAAGGGGCCGGTCCGTTGGTTTTTAGGGCTGCGCGATCACACGCGGAACAGGCCGCGCTGCGCGAACAAAGGCGAGCGCTCCGGCTTCTGCTCGGGCGAGAGATGGTGGCGGTCGACGCGCTCGACGTCCTCGCGCGCACCGAACACCAGCGGCACGCGCTCGTGCAGCATGCGCGGCACGCGATCGAGAATGCGCGCGCGCCCGGTCGAGGCGGCGCCGCCCGCCTGTTCCATCAGGAAGGCGATCGGGTTGGCCTCGTAGATCAGGCGCAGCCGGCCGTTGCGATAGCCCTCGCGCGCATCGCCCGGATAGACATAGATGCCGCCGCGCACCAGGATACGATGGGCTTCCGCCACCATCGAGGCGATCCATCGCATGTTGAAGTTCTCGCCGCGCGGGCCTTCCGCGCCGGCCAGGCAATCGTCGAACCACTGGCGTACCGGCGCATCCCAATGTCGGTAGTTCGAGGCGTTGACCGCGAATTCGCGAGTCCGCACCGGCACGCGCACGCCCGCGGCGGTACGCACGAAAGTCCCGCGCGCGGGATCGAGCGTGAAAACGTCGGTGCCCTCGCCGAGCGTGAGCACGAAGGCGGTCTGCGGACCGTAAATGGCATAGCCGGCGGCGACCTGATCGCTCCCTGGACGCAGGAACACCGCCGGCTCGGCGCCGCCGCTGCCTGGAGGAACTGGCAGCAGCGAAAAGATGGTGCCGATCGAGACGTTGGTATCGATGTTGGAAGAGCCGTCGAGCGGGTCGAGCGCCACCGCAAGCGGCGCGCCGGCATTGAGCGGCAAGGGGGCGTCCATTTCTTCGGAGGCCAGTGCCGCCACCGGCGCGCGTGCGAGTGCGACCGCGAGCAGATCGTTGGCGCGCACGTCGAGCTCGGTCTGGAAATCGCCGCCTTTGGCTTCGCCGCGATGCGCGCCGAGCGCGCCGGCAAGCGGCCCGGCTTCTACGATGCCCGCGATCTCGCGTGCTGCGGAGGCGAGCGATGCGACCGTCGCCGCCGTGGCACTGCGCAGATAGTCGGCCCCCGCCCAGGTCTCGAGGTGCTGTTCCAGAGTGATGTGGTCCGACATGATGCTCCTCCCTAAGGGCATCGTTGCTCTTTATTGACTAGACCGTGAACACGCGGCTTGCCCTGATGTCTTCGGCCTCGATGGTCTGCAAATTGTCGCGGCTGGCGATCCCGGCGCCGGCGCATAGCCGCATCGCCTGGCGCAGCCGTGCGCGGTCAATCGCGTTGCGGATCGAGCGCGCATTGGCGAAGCTCGGCTGTCCGCGCCGGCGCACGATGTAGTCGGCCATGGCCGCGCGCGCCGCCTCGCTCAACCGGTACTCGCCTTCGGCCGCGATTGTTTCCGAGATGGCGAGCAGTTCGCCGTCGTCGTAATCGGGGAAATCGATGTGATGCGCGATGCGCGAACGGAAGCCCGGATTGGAGGAGAAGAAGGTTTCCATCCGCTCGCGATAGCCGGCAAGAATGACGACGAGATCCTCGCGCTGGTTTTCCATGACCTGAAGCAGAATCTCGATGGCTTCCTGGCCATAGTCCTTTTCGTTCTCCGGACGGTGCAGATAGTAGGCTTCGTCGATGAACAGCACGCCGCCCATGGCGCGCTTGAGCACTTCCTTGGTCTTGGGCGCGGTGTGCCCGATATATTGTCCGACCAGGTCGTCGCGGGTGACCGAGACGAGGTGGCCTCTGCGCACATAACCGAGGCGATGGAGGATGTTCGCCATGCGCAGGGCCACCGTCGTCTTGCCGGTGCCGGGATTGCCGGTGAAAGCCATATGCAGTGTCGGGGGATTCGAGACGAGCCCGACCTTTTCGCGCGCGCGCGCAACAAGGAGATAGGCGGAGATCTCGCGGATGCGCTGCTTGACCGGGGCGAGCCCGATCAGATCGCGCTCGAGCTCGGCGATCGGCGCGCCGATATCGGTCTCGGCCTGCAGCGCCTTGAGGTCGACGACCTCGGTGGCGGCGGCTTCTCCGATGACGGCTGCGCCCGCGACGCTCATGATCGCTGCTCGCCGGCCTTGCCGTAACGCTGGCCCGCCGGCCGGTCGAGCGCATAGGCGCGCACCGCATAGCGCATGGTGCGGCCGGGCCCTTCCGTACGCTCGAGGCGGAAACCAGGTTCATCGGCCGGCCGCTGCACCAGGAACGACAGCCGCACGGTCTCCCAACCGCGCGACGAGTCGAAGGCGGTCAGGCGGATGTAGCATTCGGGGTGGTTTTCGCGACAGGCCTTGACCTCCACCATGACGCCGGCGGCGTCGCGCAGGTCGAACATCGGCATGCCCCACATCTCCCAATAGGTATTGCGAGGATGCACGTCATCGGTGAATTCGACGCTCACCGCCCACTCGTTGCGCAGGCAGTATTCCACCTGCGCCTTGATCTGTTCGTCAGTGAGGTCCGGCAGGAAGGAAAAAGAGCCCTGAGTCAAGCGCATGTACGTTCTCCCGGGATGGCGTTACGGATTCGTCGTCTATACGGCGACGGCGGTCGGGACAAAATCGGCGGTGTCGGTC
>JAKAHJ010000027.1 GCA_021815055.1 Pseudomonadota bacterium
CGTCTTTCTCGCGCTCGATCACGGCGCGCATTTCATCGCGCAGAGCGCGATCAACAGCCTCGCCATCAACACCGTCAACGTGGTGTTTGCGCTGGTCTATGCGTTGTTCGCGCAGAAACGTTCGCTGCTGGTCAGCCAGCCGATTGCGCTGACGGTATGGTTCGCGCTGGCTTGGGGTGTGCACGAGATACACTGGACGCTGCCTACCGCGGTGCTGTTGAACGTCGTGGTGGTCGGCAGCGCAATTGCGCTGTCGCACCCGCTGCGGCATGTGCCGATTCCGCGCGTGCATGCGCGCTGGACCGACCTTGCCCTGCGCGCCGCGCTGGTGGCGCTCTTGGTCGGCATCACCGTGACGGCGAGTTTTCGCATCGGGCCATCCGGCAGCGGCATCCTGGCGGTGTTTCCGATCATCCTCATCAGCGTGCAGATCATTCTGCATCGCCGCGTCGGCGGCAAGCCGTCGGCCGCGGTGATGGCCAACGGCATTGTCGGCCTGGTCGGATTCGCCTGCGCCTGTGTCGTACTGCATTTCACGGCCGAGGCTTTCGGCGCCGCCATCGGTCTGACGCTGGCACTCGCCACCTCGATCGCATGGAGCCTTCTGGTCTATGCCGTGCGCAGACGCGGCCTGGCCCTGTGAGGACAGCCGGCACATGGCGAGCACATGACCGTTAGGATTTCTCCCGAAGCTTCGCCTTGAGCATATACAACGCTTCCATCGCCTCGCGCGGCGACATGTCGTCGGGATTGAGTTCCGCAAGGGCAGCGGCCAGGACGTCGGACGCGGCCTCCTTCATCTCGCGCGACGACTGGTAAGGCGCGGCGAACAGCGGCAGATCCTCGAAACCTTTCGGCGCGGCGCGGTCCTCCTGCTCGAGCTTGGCGAGCACCAGCTTGGCGCGCTCGATCACGCTCGCCGGCAGGCCGGCGAGCTTCGCCACCTGGATGCCGTAGGAGCGGTCGGCCGCGCCGGCCACGACCTCGTGCAGGAACACGACGTCGCCTTTCCACTCCTTCACCTTGACCGTCGCGTTGTGCAGGCGTGCGAGCCGCGCGGCGAGCGCCGTAAGTTCATGGAAATGCGTGGCGAACAGCGCGCGGCATTTGTTGACGTCGTGCAGGTGCTCGACGGTGGCCCAGGCGATCGACAGCCCGTCGAAAGTGGCGGTGCCGCGGCCGATCTCGTCGAGAATAACGAGCGCGCGTGCTCCCGCCTGATTGAGGATGGCGGCGGTCTCCACCATCTCGACCATGAAGGTCGAGCGCCCGCGCGCGAGATCGTCGGCAGCACCCACGCGCGAGAACAGGCGGTCGACCACGCCGATATGCGCGTTCTTCGCCGGCACGAACGAGCCCATCTGCGCCAGGATCGCGATCAGCGCGTTTTGGCGCAGGAAGGTGGACTTGCCGGCCATGTTGGGGCCGGTGATCAGCCAGATGCGGCCGGCGCTCGCGCCTTCGGGGGGAGATAGCGCGCAATCGTTCGCGACGAAGGGCGTGCCATCGCGCGCAAGCGCCTGCTCGACCACCGGATGGCGTCCGCCTTCGACGGTGAACGCGACCGAACCGTCGACATGCGGGCGCACATAAGCGCGCTCGCCCGCCAATTGCGCCAACGCGCTCGCTACATCGAGTCGCGCCAAGGCCTCGGCGCATTGCTTGATGACGTCGCTTGCACCGCTCACCGCGGCGGACAAACGCTCGAAGATGTCCAGCTCGAGCCCGAGCGCGCGGTCGGCGGCACTGGCGATTTTGGCTTCGAGTTCGCCCAGCTCGGTAGTGGTGAAGCGCACCTGTCCGGCCAGGGTCTGGCGATGGATGAACGTCGCATTGAGCGGCGGCGCCATCAACTTCTCGCCGTGCTGCGCCGTCACCTCGACGAAATAGCCGAGCACATTGTTGTGCCGAATCTTGAGCGCGCGCACGCCGGTCGCGTCGGAGTAACGCGCCTGCAATGCCGCGATCACGCGGCGCGATTCGTCGCGCAGCGCGCGCGTTTCGTCGAGCGCGGCATCGTAACCTTCGCGCACGAAACCGCCGTCGCGTTTGATGAGCGGCAATTCGTCGGCGAGCGCGCGCGCAAGCCCGGCCGCCAGCGCGGCGTCCGGCCGCCGGCAGGCATGCAGGGCCTCGGCGATTTCGGCCGGCGTTTCCTTCAGCGTGGAAAGCGACTGGGCGAGCTCGGCGGCGGCCGTGAGGCCATCGCGAATGGCGGCAAGGTCGCGCGGGCCGCCGCGCCCGACCGCGAGGCGCGCGAGCGCGCGGGCAAGATCGGGCGCCGCGGCAAGCCGCGAACGGGCATCGGCGCGTGCGGCGATATCGTCGGCGAAGGCACCGACCGCGTCGAGCCGGCGCGCGATTTGCTCGGGATCGGTCAGCGGCGCCGACAGCCGCTGGGTGAGCAGCCGCGATCCGGCCGAAGTCACCGTGCGGTCGATGGTCTCCAGCAGCGAGCCGCGCCGCTCGCCGCCAAGCGTGCGGATCAGTTCGAGATTGCCGCGCGTAGCCTGGTCGATCGCCATGGTGGCGCCCGCGCTTTCGCGCGTGGGCGGCGACAGCGGCGGGCGCGCCCCAAGCTGCGTGCGCTCGACATAAGTGACCGCCGCGGCGGCGGCGGTCAGTTCGAGCCGCGTGAGCGCGCCGAAGGCCTCGCTGGTGGCGACCGCAAAGAACGCGGTCAGCCGCCGCTCGGCGGTGGCGCCGTCGAACACGTCACGGGTGACAGGCGTCACCGCCGGCAGCGAGCGCCAAAAAGCGGCGAGATCGGCATCGCCATAGAGCGCGTCGGACACCACGATCTCGCCCGGCTCGAGCCGCGCGATCTCGGCCGCGAGCGAGGCGCGGTCGCTCTCGGCGATGCGGAATTCGCCGGTCGAGATGTCGATCCAGGCCAGCGCGAAACGCACGTCCTCACCGACCGACGACAGCCGCGCGCGCGCGACCGCCAGCAGATAGTTGTTGCGGCGCGCGTCGAGCAGCGTGTCTTCGGTGAGCGTGCCGGGCGTGACCAGGCGCACCACGTCGCGCCGCACCACGGATTTGGAACCGCGCTTCTTCGCCTCCGCGGGGTCCTCGAGCTGCTCGCACACCGCCACGCGATGGCCGAGCGCGATCAGCCGGTGCAGATATTCGTCGGCGCGGTGGATCGGCACGCCGCACATCGGGATGTCGCGGCCATGGTGCTTGCCGCGCTTGGTGAGCACGATGCCGAGCGCACGGCTCGCCACCTCGGCATCCTCGAAGAACAGCTCGTAGAAATCGCCCATCCGGTAGAACAGCAGGCAGTCCGGATTGGCGGCCTTGATCTCGATATATTGCGCCATCACCGGCGTGACCTGCCCGTTCTGCTCCGGCGCGGGCGGAGCAGGCGGCGTCTCGTCGGATTCTGAAAGGCCGGTGGGATAGGTCAGCGCCATGGGACGGAGGTTAGCAGAGCACCCCGCCGCATGACACTGGCCGGCGCCGTTATTTCACCAGCTTCACGCCCGTGACGCGCTCGAGATTGCCGTACCAAACCTTGTCCTTGTCGGCTTTCGGCATGTCGCGCTCCTCGATGAAGCGCAGCGTGTCGCGCGTATACATGGTGCCTTTCTCCGGATCGAACGGGCAATCCGACGCGAACACGATCTTGTCGAGATCGTAGAAGGCAAAGCCCATATCCATCGCCGGCTTGGCGGAGAAGGTGGCGGTGTCGGCGTAGAACGAGTGCTTGAAGTAGTCGAGCGGACGCCTCTTGAGTTGCTTCAGGAGAACGGTGAGGTCCTCGTCCGAGGTGCGCGCGCCGAGCTGGTCCCAGCCCGGGCCGACGCGGCCTTCCAGCATCGGCACGATGCCGCCGAAATGGTGCGTGATGATTTTCAGCTTCGGATATTTGTCCATCAGCCGCGAGAACACCAGCCGCGCCATGGCCGCGGCGGTCTCGTAGGACCAGCCGAAGGCCCACCAGATTTCATACTTGGATTTTTTCTCGCTGGCATAATCGGCGAAGCTCGCGTTGCGCGCCGGATGCAGCCAGATCGGCTTGTCGAGCTTTTCCATCGCCGCGAAGAACGGCTCGAAACCCGGATCGTCGAGCGGCTTGCCGGCGATGTTGGTATAGATCTGCACGCCAAGTGCGCCGTTCTCGATCGCGCGCTGCGCCTCGCCCACGCCGGCATCCGGCGCATTCAACGCGATCTGCGCGACCCAGCCGGGGAATTCGTCCGCGTGCTTGCCGCAGATTTCGACGAATTCGTCGTTGATCAGCTTGGCATATTCATTGGCGAGCGCGCCGTCGCCCTTGCTGAGCGCTTCCAGCGGCGGCATCGGATAGGACAGGATCTGCGCGTAGTCCTTGAACAGGCCGACGATGCGCCGTCGTTCGTCGAGATCGTGGATGCAGGGGACCTCACGCATACGCTTGCCGATGTCGGGATAGCCGCTGTCGACCAGCTTCTTGAACATCCGGCTCGGCATGAAATGGGTATAGGCGTCGATGCGCATGGCGGTCTCCGTGAATCAATAGGGCGTGATGACGTTGAGCAAAGCCTGGCGCTTTTCGTTGACGACGGCGTCGCGCGCGCGGGCGAGCGCGGCGGGCAATTCGGCCGGATCCTCGACGCGCTCGGCATGGGCGCCTTGCGCCTTCGCCATCTCGTCATAGGGCGGCGGCGGATCGAGATCGGCCAGCACGCGGCCGTCGGTCTCGCCGGCCACCGCGTTCTTGAACATCGACAGCGTGGCATTGCGAACGGCGCCGTAGCGGCTGTTGTTGAACACGACCGCGAGAATCGGCAGCGCGTGCTTCGCCGCCACCCAATGCGCGACTGTGGGATTGCCGAACATATAGGCGCCGTCACCGAGCGTCGCGACCACGAGCTTGTCGGGCGCGGCGAGCTTCGCCCCGAGCGCGGCGCCGAAGCCCCAGCCGAGACCGCCGGCCGGGCCAAGGGCGTAGAGCGTGCCCGGCTTTTCGCGCCGGCAATGCGCGGCGCGCAGCGGATATTCGTTGAAGATGACGGCGTCGTCGCCGACACATTCGCCGATGCAGCGCGACAAATATTCCGGCGTGATGTGCTCGGCCGGCGCGGAATCCTTGACAAGCTGCGCGCGCCGCGCGGCCATGCGCTCGGAAAGCCGGGCGCGGCGCGCCGCGATGCGCGACTGCGCACCTGCACGCCGTTCGTTGAGCGCGGCAACGAGCGCCTTCAGCGCATTAACGGTACCGGCCTGCACCGCGAGGTCGCTCGGGAACGAGCGCATCGGGTAACGCGCATAGAACGGGTCCTCGCCGACATGCGCGATGCGGCACCCGGCCGGCGGCGATTGCAGATGCGGGATCCACGGCACGTCGCAATCGAGCACCACCACAAGATCGGCATCCACCAGCAATGGGCCCGGCTCGTAGCCGAAATGCATCGGATGGCTCGACGGCAGGCAGACCGATCGCGGGTTCTGCGTCACGACCGGCACTGCGTTCTTCTCGGCAAGTTCCGCCAGCACCGGGCTCGCCTCGTTCGGCAGAATGGAGCAGATGATCAGCGGCCGTTCGGCACCGGCGATCCAATCGGCCAGCGTGGCGATGGCGTTGGGATCGGGATGGGCATCGGCGGCCAGCGGACGCGGCTGAATGGGCGCGACCGGCTCCGGCATCGGCGCCGCCAGGGGCTCGCGCGGCAGCACGAGATAGGCGGGGCCGCGCGGGCGCGCCATGGTCACTTCGACCGCGCGCGCCACCACGTCGGTCACCTGCTGCGGCACGCGCAATTCGTAGTCCCACTTCACCAATTCGCGCAGCATGCCGGCCTGATCGAACATTTCCTGCGCCCAATGGATCGGCCGCGAGCGCGAGCCGAACTCGCCCTTCTCGGTGATCGGCGTGCGCCCGGCGGCGAGGATCAAAGGAATGCGGTCGCGCGAAAGATTGGTGAGGTTATTGAGCGTATTCGCGGTGCCGACATTGACATGCACCATCACCGCCTGCGGGCGGCCGTTCATCAGATAGGCGCCATGCGCCATGGCCACCGCCAGATTCTCGTGCGGAACCAGCACGGGCTGCGGAACCTTGGCATTGGTCTTCTTGGCGCGGCTGAAGGCCTCGACGATCGGCGGAAAATCGGTTCCCGGATTGGCGAAGAAATAGTCGATGCCGTGATCGGCGAGCGAGCGCAGAAAGGCTTCGGCGGCAAGGGTCGGCCGTTCGCTGGTGGCGGATTGAGCGGCCATTCGTTTCGCCCCCTCAAAATCGGCCCGCGCGAGACTGGACGGCGGACGTTCGTGTTATTGCGGTGCTTTTACGCGACTGTGGGCTCCGATGACAACCGAGGCCGGCGCAGACCTACTCCGCCGCAACGCGCAGCGGCGCCTGCTCCTCGATTCCGGCCAGGCACTTTGCCAGGCTTTCGCCTTCCGGATCGACCAAAGCCGCGGTGCGCGCGCTCATGACCGCGTCGGCCGCGCGCTCCAGTGGGATATGGCCCGCCAGCGCCGGGCGGATCACCCTCTCCTCGATGCTGCGGTAATTGGCGAGCCCACGCGCATAGGTGTCGCCATAGCCTTTGATCAGCCGCGCGCATTCCGCAATTTCGCGCGCGAGATCGGGAGCGCGGCGCGCGGCCTCGACGATGAGGGAGAGCCAAGCCTCGATCTGCTCCTGCTCCTGGACATAACGGTGCCCGTAAGGGCGAATGCCGCGCAGCTTGGCCAGGAACAGGAAGCGCAAGTATCCGCTGATCGACGTCGAATCGATCTCCATGCCGAAATAGACGCGCCCCAGCCAACCCTTGCGCTCGGCATAGCGTTGGATCGGACGCGCGAGCGACGGCGGCAGCAATTGCGTGAGTTCTTCGATGCCCGGCTTGAGGAAGTCATGGACCGAATAGGGCTCGTCCTTGGCGCACAATTCCTCGCGCGCGATCCGGCGCATGCGCTCGGGCGCAATCTTGGCCTGCGCCACCCGCACCACGTCCTCGTAGGACATGCGCAGCGCGAGTTGGCGCGCGACTTCCGTGACCAACTGGCCCTGCACGCCCGCGGCTTCGTCGGCTTCGGCGATCGGCGCCAGCCGGTCGAGATAGAGCCGCGCATAGGCGATGTTTTGGTACGGCACCAAACGGCGAACACCTTCGAGCACGATCGGCCGTGCGACAGCCGGGATCGTGTGCGCCACATCCTGCTCCAGCGCTTCCAGCGTAGCGGGTGCGTTGTTCTTGCGCTCTGGGAGCTTCGCCGGCGACACCGGCACGCGCGCCGCCTCGTAGCCGGCGCGGAACCCGCGCAGGTTCGACTCGACCGATTTTCCGTCGGCGCGGATGGCGGCTTCACATTGCTCGGCGGTCAGCGGCAGGCGCCCCGACGCGGCAATCGCGCCGAGCATGACCGCATTCACGATCGAGCCGCTTTGCTTGGCCAAATCGCCCATGTCGATGAGCAGCGCGTCTTTCGCGTGCGCCTTGATCGTCGCGGTCAATCTCTCCTGATCGAAGCGGCCATCGGCCATGGCGATCTTCTCGTCCATGGCATAGAAGCGGCTGGTCGAGGCGATGACATGCGTGCGGTCGGGCGTGACGAAGCCGCCCGCGACCGTGCGGCCCGCTTCCAGAAGCTCGCTCGCCACCGCAATGTCGATATCGCCGACGCCCGGCGTGAGCGCCAGCACCGGCCGCCGGCCGCCGAGCTCGGTCATCTTCACCGGCAGTATTTCGATGTAATAGGTGGTGGCGCCGGTGCGCTGCGCGACGCCGGGAATCGAGGTCGATTGCACCGGGAAGCCAGCTTGCGCGGCGGCCGACACGATCCATTGGCTGAGCACGCCGCCGCCTTCGCCGCCGAGCGCGGCGATCAGCAAGGTGATAGGACGCGGCGCGCTCATGCGGCAGCCTTGCTGTTGTAGCCGCCGAGCCAGCCGATCACCGTCCGCCGCAAGCGGAACAGCGCGCGGTCCCATGCCGTCGCATTGCGCACGATCTCGGCGCGGTAGAACGAGGGGCACAGCACCGCGGCATGCGCGACCTCGCCGCACAAGCCGCAGCCGACGCAGGTCTCGACCACCGTCGTCACTGGATCGGTGCGCAGCGGATCGGACGAGGGCTTCACCGTCAACGACGGGCAGCCCGAAAGCCGGATACAGGAATGGTCGCCGGTGCAGATTTCCTCGTCGACACCATAGCGCGCGCGCGCGACGCGCTCGCCGCGCTCGAGCTTCACGGCTTCCTCGGCGCGCAGGCGGCGCTGGCGCGCGAGTTGGCATTCGCCGTCGGCGATGATCACCTTGAGGCCGCGCTCGGCGGTGCGCATGGCTTCCTTCAAGGTCGCCACCATTTTGGCGACGCCGTAAGTGCGCACGGTGCGCAGCCATTTCACCCCCATCGAGCGCAGCGTCTGCTCGATGTTCATGCCGGCGGCGGTGCCGTCGCGTCCGCTCTTGCTCGACGGCATGTATTGCTGACCGGTCGCCGAGGTGTAGCCGTTCTGCATGACGACCAGCACGCCGTCGCCCTTGTTGAACAGATTCGACGCCACGCCGGTAATCAAGCCGTTGTGCCAGAAACCGCCGTCGCCCATCACCGCGATCGGACGCCTTTCCATGTTGGGTCCGACGGCGGCGGCACTGGCGAGCGACATGCCGTAGCCGAGGATCGAATTGCCGAGCGAGAACGGCGCAAAAGTCGCGAAGGAATGGCAGCCGATATCGGCGCTGATATGGGTGGGCCCTATCTCGCGCTGCATCAGCTTGATGGCCGAGAATACCGGGCGCTCCGGACAGCCGGTGCAGAAGGACGGCGGGCGCGGCGGTAGCGTGCGCAATGCGGTGGCCGCCTTGGCCTTGTGCGCGATCAGGCCGCGCGTCTTCTCCGCAATGGTGTCGGCATCGATGCCGTTCGGCCGCGCGGCTTGCAGGAAGGCAGCCAAGCCTTCCAGCAACACGTCGGAGGCGTATTCGCCGGCCTTCGGCAGCGGCCCTTTGCCGTAGACCTTGGTCGGCATGTCGACGCGGCGGAGCTCGACGTTCACCGCCTGTTCGACGTAATCGGGGAAGCCTTCTTCGACGACGAGCACCGCGCGCTTGCCCGCACAGAAACCGGTGATCTCCTCCGGCACCAGCGGATAGACCACGTTGAGCACGAGCACGGGCACGCGCAAGGCGCCGAATACGTCAGCGAGGCCCATGCGCTCGAGCGCGCGCAGCACGCTGTTGGTCAGCCCGCCCATGACGATGATCCCGACCTCGCTGAGGTCGCCGTCGATCGTCTCGTTGAGCTTGTGTTCGCGGATGAAGGCGCGCGCGGCCGGCAGCCGCTCCTCGACCTTCAGCCGCTCCTGGTTGAAGATCACCGGCGGATGCGCCAATCGCCCATAGTCGAAGCGCGGGGGACCGGCCAGCTTGTCGAGGCCGGATTTCTCGCCCCTTCGATTGGTCTTAGCGGCGAATTCGCCGGTGACGTGGCAGGCGCGAATGCGCAGCTCCAGCATCACCGGCGCGTGGCTCGCCTCCGACAGCTCGAAACCTTTTTCGACCATGCGCACGATGGTCGGGAGATCCGGGCGGGGGTCGAGCAGCCACATGGAGGACTTGAGCGCATAGGCGTAGGAGCGCTCCTGGGCGACGCTGGCGCCTTCGCCGTAGTCTTCGCCCAGGATGATCATGGCGCCGCCGACCATGCCGGGCGAGGCGAGATAGGAAAGCGCATCGGCGGCGACATTGGTGCCGACGATCGACTTCCAGGTCACCGCGCCGCGCAGCGGATAATTGATCGAGGCGCCCAGCATGGCGGCGGCCGAGGCCTCGTTCGAGCAGGTTTCCACGTGCACGCCCAGTTCGGACAGGATGTCCTCGGCGTCGACCAGTACGTCGAGCAGATGCGACACCGGCGCGCCCTGGTAACCGCCGACATAAGAAACGCCCGACTGAAGCAGCGCCTTGGTGACCGCGAGAATGCCTTCCCCGCGGAAGGTGTCACCATCGCCGAGCTTGAGCGCCTCGACTTCCTTCTTGAACGAGCGTTCCACCGATGGCCTCCCGGCCGATAGTTGGCGTACAAACGATAATAGCGAAGACCGCCTACATATGCGAGGAGAGCCAGGTCGCCACGATCGGGAAGGCGATCAGGATGGCGCCGGTCGCCGCGCCGATGACGGTGGCGAGCGCGGCGGCGTAGACATAGCCGCAGAAACGGGCTTTCATGAATACCCTCCCTCGGTGCGGCGTTCGTTTAGTTGCATCGTCAACTTTTGCGCCATTGAGCCGAATATCGGCATGGTTGTAAAGTATGGTTTGATACCAAACTAATGAGGGCCGCCGGCCGCGGCCTCCTAAGGGGTGACTGAAGTGCGAGACGAGGACAGCAGCGCGGCGCAAAATCGTCGCGCCCGCAACGGGGAAAGCATTGCCAGACCGGTCAAATTCGGCCCCTTGGCGACTTGGATCGGGTTCAACCTGCGCATGGCCCAGGAAGCCGCCTTCCAGGCCTTTTCCCGCCTGTCGCTGGAGATCGGCGAAAGCCCGGGACGGTTCGCCACGCTCACCTTGATCGCGCGCAATCCGGGCATCAGCCAGACCGAACTGTCGCACGCCAGCGGCCGCGACAAATCGAGCCTGACGCCGGTGGTCGAGGATCTGGTGCGGCGCGGCCTGGTGCAGCGCAAGCGCGTGAACAGCGACCGCCGCACCTATCGGCTGAACGTGACGCCCGCCGGCAAGAAGGTGCTCACCCAGCTCATGCGCTGCGCGCGCCGGCATGAGCGCAACCTCGATCGCGTCATCGGCCCGCGCGACCGCAAGCGGTTCCTGGACATTTTGAAGCGGATCGCGGCGGAGATCGAGTAGGACGAGCCTTGTGTCCCGGGCGCAGCGCAGCGTGAGCGAAAGCGAACGGTGCACTGCAGAACCGGGACCGTACGAAAATCGGCGCTTGTAACGGTCCCGGATCAGCGGTGCAGCACCGAAGCGCGTCGACGACGCGCGTGAACGCGCTTTTCGCGCTGCGCCGCGTCCGGGACACGAGCCCGCCTCACCTGAACTTCGCCAGCACTTCGTCCGGCACCGGCGACGACTTGAGTGCGCCTTGAGCGTCGCGCACCGCCCAGACCCGCTTCTCCGAACACTCGACGCAAAGCGTGCCATCGAGGCTGAGCTTGTGCTCGATCTCGAACGAAGCGCGGCCGAACGTGATCGTGCTTTCCACCGTTACGTCGTCGCCGAAGCGCGTAGGCTTCAAGAAGCGCGCCTGCGTACGCACCAGCGGATAGCCGGCGAAATCCAGCGTCTTGAGCTGCTGGAATTTGGTCAGCCCCGTCGCGCGCTCGAACAGCATCGCGGTCGACGCATCGAAAATCTCGAAATAGCGCGGATAGTAGATGATGCCGGCGGGGTCGCAGTCGCCCCACTCGATGCGCACCTGGCGCGTATTGCTGAAGCCGGTCATTGCACTCCGTTTCATCAAACAATTGGCGCATCGCGCCTTCACATCCGCCGTCATGCCCGGCCTTGTGCCGGGCATCCACGTCTTTCTTTCACCAGCGGCGGAAAAGCAAGACGTGGATCGCCGGGACAAGCCCGGCGATGACGAGTGGCTACCGCGGCGCCATGCGCAGCGCGCCGTCGAGGCGGATCACTTCGCCATTGAGATAGCCGTTATGGATGCAGTGGAGCACCAAAGCGGCGAATTCCCGCGGTGCGCCCAGACGCTTCGGGAACGGTACCGAGGCGCCGAGCGAATCCTGCGACTCCTGCGGCAGCGCCGTCAGCATCGGCGTGGCGAAAATGCCGGGCGCGACCGCCAGCACGCGGATACCGAACTGCGCGAATTCGCGCGCGGCCGGCAGCGTCAATGCAGCGACGCCGCCCTTGGACGACGAATAAGCGGCCTGCCCGACCTGGCCCTCGAAGGCCGCGACCGAGGCAGTCGAGACGATCACGCCGCGCTCGCCGTCCGGCAGCCCCGGCAGCGCCTGCATGCCGGCGGCGGCCAGCCGCATCATGTTGAAGGTGCCGATCAGGTTGATGCGGATCACGCGCTCGTAGTCGGCCAACGGCATCGGCCCATCCTTGCCGACGATGCGTTTGGCCGGCCCCACCCCGGCGCAATTGACCAGAATGCGCGCGGGGCCGTGGTCGGCAGCCACTTTTTTAACCGCCGCCTCGCCGTTCGCAGCGTCCGCCACGTCGCAGGCGACCGCAATGCCCTTGATATCGCTCGCCACCGCGGCAGCGGCTTTCTCGTTGATGTCGAAGACCGCCACTTTGGCGCCGGCCGCCGCAAGCGCCCGTGCGGTGGCGGCACCCAGGCCCGATGCCCCGCCGGTAACGATGGCCGCTTGTCCTTTGATGTCCATCAGTGCGTTCCGTTCTTCCAAGAAATCGGCAAGAGGCGATCCCTTGACCCCCTCCCCAACCCTCCCCCTTTCAGGGGGAGGGAGGAGCAAGCCGCCCGCACTTTCCTCCCCCTGAAAGGGGGAGGAATAAGGAGGGGGTCATCTTTCCGAAGCCAACCGTTTCATCGCTCAATGACTCGGCTTGGCTTTCGTATTCTCGATCAACAGCGCAATGCCCTGGCCGCCGCCAATGCAGACGGAGGCAATACCATAACGCAGGCCCTTGCGCTTGAGCTCGCGCGCACAGGCCATCACCTGCGCGCCGAACGCCTCATTGATCTCGATGCGGTCGATCCGGTCGAGCCCGAGTCCTGCGCGCCGTTGTAGTCGACGAACGGCGTGCGCATGCCGTCGAGAAGCCAGGCGTCGTCGAATGTGGCGCCGATACCGGTGGATTTGTCGTTGCTCACGGCTTTCACGCCTTTATTCTCAAATCTTTATGTCTATGACGCGCGGCGACAGCTCCGCTGCATAGAGTTCCTCCACCAGTGTCGCGCGGTTCTGCAAGACGGCGCGCTGATTAATCGAGCCCTTGTCGGTCGCCTCGCCTTTGTCCATCGACGGCGGCTCCGCCATCAGGATCGCGCGCGTGACGCGGGTCGACGAGCCGGGGCTCGTGGCGGCGAGGCCGGCAAGCAGCTCGGCGAATTTGGCACGCACGGCGGCATGGTCGAGGACCGCCGCCGCCGAGACTTCCGCGGCGAGGCCGGCGCGCCGGCGGCAGGCTTCGATGTCGGGGAACACCAGGGCGGCGATCTCGTCGCGGTCGGGACCGGCGAACACCACATCGCGCACGAACGGGGCGCAATGCTCGACGAACCGCCCGCGCAAGGGCCCGACGCTGACCCAGGTGCCGGTCGAGAGCTTGAAATCCTCGGCGATGCGGCCGTCGAACAAGAGCCCCTGCGCGGGGTCGTTCGGATCGACGAACTTCAGCGCGTCGCCGATCTTGTAGAAGCCTTCCTCGTCGAAGGCCTCGCGCGTGAGATCGTCCTGCCGCCAATAGCCCGGCGTGATGTGCGGGCCGCGCAGCCGCGCTTCCAGCTTGCCCTCGTTCGGCACCAGCTTCAGTTCGACACCGGGGTAAGGCAGGCCGATATTGCCGGTGCGCTCGAAGTCCCAGGTGCAGGCGAGCGCCGCCGGCGCGGTCTCGGTCGAACCGAGCGAGGTGAGAAAGATGATGCGCTCGCCGGTGGTGGCGACCGCGAGCCTGGTCAAATCGTCGCGCGTTGTCTGGTTCAGGCCGGCGCCGGCATAGAACAGCACCTTCAGCCGGCTGAAGAAGTTCGCGCGCAAGGCCTCGTCGGCGCGCAGATGCGGGATCAGCGCCTCGTAGCCCTTGGGCACGTTAAAATAGATGGTGGGCGCGATCTCGCGCAGGTTTCGCGCGGTCTTCGGCACGCCCGGCGGCGTCGGATTGCCGTCGTCGATATAGAGCGAGCCGCCGTTCGTGAGTACCATGTTGAAGTTGTGGTTGGCGCCGAAAGTGTGGCTCCAGGGCAGCCAGTCCACTACCACCGGCGGCTCCTCGCTGAGGAACGGAAAGCCGGCCGCCAGCATGGCCTGGTTCGCGCACATCATGCGGTGCGTGTTGATGACGCCCTTGGGCGTGCCGGTCGAGCCCGAGGTGAACAGGAACTTGGCGATGGTGTCGGGCGTGACCGCCGCACGCGCGGCCGCGACGCCGGCGGCATCCTCGGGGCCGATGAGATCGGCGAACAGCGTGTTCGGACGGTCGCCGAGCGGATTGCGCGTCACCACCAGTTCGATGCTGTCGGGCACTGTGGCGTAAATCGCGCGCGCGAAGGCCAGGCCGTCATTGGCGAACACCATGCCGGGCGTGAGCCGCTCGAGAATGAGCCGCAATTTGCCGAAGTCGCTCGACATCAGCGCATAGGCCGGCGAAATCGGCGCGTAGGGAATGCCGACATACATGGCCGCCAGCCCGAGCAGCGCCTGCTCGATGTCGTTGCCGGACAGCACCGCGATCGGCCGCTCCACCGAAAGCCCGCGCCGCAAGAGCGATGCGCCGATGCGCTTCACGGCGTCGAGCACCCGCGCATAAGTGAGCGTCCGCCAGCCGCCTTCCGCCTCGCGCTGCGCCAGAAAAACGCGGCCGGGCGCAAGCACGGCCCATTTCTCCAGCGGCTCGGAAAGCTTGCCGTGGAATTGCGCGAGCGGCCGGCTATGCCGGACATAGATCGTGCCGTCGGGCCGCCGGTCGAGCACGGCATCGGGCGCGCCGAGCTTCACGGGACGCAGGGGCGCGCCGGGGGCCGTTTCAGCCGGGCGGACGGGGTTCGGCATTTCGTCCCTGCGGGTGTTATTGTTGTCCTGGACAACAATATCGCGCCTGGACCCGCCGCCTCAAGAGACCCGCGGCGGCGCCCGCTAGCGCGCGTAGCCGATCAGCGGCTTCTTCGGACGGCCGAGCAGCACGAACAGGATGCCCAGGATCCCGAATACGCTCCAGGCCGGCGCCCCCAGGATCGTGACCGTGAGCGGGTCCCATAACAGGCCGCCGGCATAGGGCTCGACCAGCGGTCTGAGCTTGGCCAGGCTGCCGGCATTGATCAGCTCCCAGACGGTCTGAAGGCTGGTGAGATAAAGCCGATTTCCCGCAATCGACTTCGTGCCGTCATAGATCACGAGGATGAATGCGGCGGCCAAGTATACAAGCCCCAGGAAACGAAGCAGAAAACGGATCATGGCACCCGGTCGTCATTTTGGCCCGAGCCCGCCCGGCGGCGGCGACCCGGGCATTCGCCCCACCGCGCACCGATTACCCCGGTCCGGCCCGCCATTCAACCACACTTCCCAACCGATGCGCGGCGCGCAAGGCGGTATTGCCTTGAGTTTGGGTCACTGCTTCGGCTAAACCCTCGGCCTTCGCTCGCGCATGATTATTTCAGAAAACCGGTTCCCGACTTTCGGAATCATGCGCTAACCTGCCCTGCCAGGCGTCCCGGTTGTCCTTATGGAGTAGAAATGCCCGCCAAGCCCCCTGCGCATCCCGCCCGGCCCACCTTTACCGATCAGGAAGCCCTGCAATTTCATAGCGTCGGCCGCCCCGGCAAGCTGGAGGTCGTCGCCACCAAGCCGATGGCGACCCAGCGCGACCTGTCGCTCGCCTATTCGCCCGGCGTCGCGGTGCCCGTGCTGGCGATCGCCGAGGACGAAAGCCTTGCCTACGACTACACCACCAAGGGCAACTTCGTCGCCGTCATCACCAATGGCACCGCCATTCTCGGCCTCGGCAACCGCGGCGCGCTGGCGGCCAAGCCGGTGATGGAAGGCAAGGCGGTGCTGTTCAAGCGCTTCGCCGACATCGATTCCATCGATCTCGAGGTCAATTCCGAGGATCCGGACGAGATCGTCAATTGCGTAAAGCTCCTGGGCAAAGGCTGGGGCGGTATCAATCTGGAAGACATCAAGGCGCCGGAATGCTTCGTGATCGAGCAGCGCTTGCGCGAATTGCTCGACATTCCTGTATTCCACGATGACCAGCACGGCACCGCCATCATTGCCGCCGCCGGCCTGCTCAACGCGCTCGATCTCACCGGACGCGACATTGCCGATACCAAGCTCGTCTGCAACGGCGCCGGCGCAGCCGGTATCGCCTGCCTCGAATTGCTGCGTTCGATCGGATTCCGGCCGGAAAACCTCATCCTCTGCGACACCAAAGGCGTCATCTACGAGGGCCGCACCGACGGCATGAACCAGTGGAAGTCGGCCTATGCGGTCAAGACGTCGAGGCGCACGCTGGCCGAGGCCTTCGAGGGCGCCGACATCGCCTTCGGCCTTTCGGTGAAAGGCGCCTTCACGCCCGAGATGATCAAGTCGATGGCGGACAAGCCGATCATCTTCGCCATGGCCAACCCGGACGCCGAGATCACGCCCGAGGAAGTGGCCGCGGTCCGCGGCGACGCAATCATGGCCACCGGGCGATCCGACTATCCGAACCAGATCAACAATGTGCTCGGCTTCCCCTATATTTTCCGCGGGGCGCTCGACGTGCGCGCGTCGGCGATCAACATGGAGATGAAGATCGCGGCCGCCCGTGCGCTGGCCGATCTGGCGCGCGAGGACGTGCCCGACGAGGTCGCGGCGGCCTATGGCGCGCGGCCAAGATTTGGGGCCGACTACATCATCCCGGTGCCGTTCGATCCGCGGCTGATCTCCTATGTGCCGCCGGCGGTGGCCAAGGCCGCCATGGACACCGGCGTCGCACGCAAACCGATCGTCGACATGGAGGGCTATCGCCAGCAGCTCAGTGCGCGGCGCGACCCGATCGCCGGCACGCTCGTCCAGGTTTACGCGCGGCTGCGCCGGGCGCCAAAACGGGTTGTCTTCGCCGAAGGCGAGGAGGAGCAGGTGATCCGCGCGGCGGCAAGCTTCGTGGACCAGGACCTCGGCACCGCCTTGCTGGTCGGCCGCGAACACCGAGTCCGGGACGCCGCACGCGAGGCCGGAATCGAATTGGGCGACGGCATCGAAATCATGAATGCCGCCATGTCGACCCGCAACGCGGTCTACGTCAACTATCTCTACGAGCGGCTGCAGCGCCACGGCTATCTGATCCGCGATTGCCAACGGCTGGTGAACACCGACCGCAACCACTTTGCCGCCTGCATGGTGGCGCTCGGCGACGCCGATGCCATGGTGACGGGCGTCACGCGCAATTTCTCGGTCGCGCTCGAGGACGTGCGCCGGGTCGTCGACGCCAAGCCCGGTCATCGCGTGATCGGCGTATCGCTGGTCGTGGCGAAGGGACGCACGGTGCTGGTCGCCGACACCGCGGTTACCGAAATGCCCGATGCCGAGGAACTCGCCGACATCGCGGTCGAGGCGGCCGGGGTGGCGCGCCGGCTCGGCTACGAGCCGCGCGTCGGCATGCTCGCCTTCTCGACCTTCGGCCATCCGGCCGGCGAGCGCTCTGCGCGCGTGATCGAAGCAGTAAAGCTTCTCGATCAGCGGCGCGTCGATTTCGAATATGACGGCGACATGGCCGCCGACGTCGCGCTCAATCCCGAGCTCGCCGCCGCCTATCCGTTCTGCCGCCTGTCGGGGCCGGCCAATGTGCTGGTGATGCCGGCATTCCACTCGGCTTCGATCTCGACCAAGATGCTGCAGGAACTGGGCGGCGCGACCGTGATCGGTCCGCTGCTGGTCGGCCTCGACCGGCCGGTGCAGATCGTGCCGCTGGGCGCCAAGGACACGCAGATCGTCAACATGGCAGCGCTGGCAGCTTACAATGTGAGCGGCTAGAGGAAAAGCGAATAGTGAGTAGCGAATAGCGAGTAGTGATCTACTATTCGCTACTCGCTATTTCGCTATTCGCTTGCTGGAGAAAGCCCATGGCCGCAAGAACCCTGTCCGGCGTCATCGCCGCCATCGCCACGCCGATCGACGAGAACGGTTCACCGGATCTCATGCGCGCGATGAAGCTCGCCCGCTTCCTGCTCGACAACGGCTGCGACGGGCTGAACGTGCTGGGCACCACCGGCGAGGCGACCTCCTTTTCGCGCTACGAGCGCAAGATGGTCATGGATGCCTATAAGGCCAATGGTTTGCCGCTCGAGCGCCTGATGGTCGGCACCGGTGCGGCTGCGGTGGCCGACGCGGTGGCGCTGACGCAGCACGCCGCCGAGCTCGGTTTCGCCGGCGCGCTGGTGCTGCCGCCATTCTATTACAAGGGCGTGCCCGACGATGGCTTGGCCGCCTATATCGATGCGCTGGTGAAGGCGACCGAAGCAAAGCCGATCCCGATCTATCTCTATCATTATCCGGCGATGTCCGGCCTGCCTTGGCACGTCAAGCTCATCGAGCGGCTGCTGAAATCACACCCGACCCGTATCGTGGGGTTAAAGGATTCCTCGGGCGACATGGCCTATGCCCGTTCGGCGGCGGCGATCTCGAAGGACTTCGCGGTATTCCCATCGACCGAAGCGGTGCTCCTGGAAGCCCGCGACGCCGCCTTCGCCGGCTGCATTTCGGCCACCGCCAATCTCAATGCCGACCTGTGCGCACGCGCCTGGCGCGACGGCGACGCGGCGGCGCTCGATGGCGCGGTGACGATCCGCAAGCTGTTCGAGGGCAAGCCCCTGGTATCCGGGGTGAAGGCGCTGCTCGCCCATATCCATGGCGATCCGGTGCTGTCGCGCATGAAACCGCCGCTGGCGCCGCTCTCGGCCGCCGATTGCACGGCCGTCATGGCCGGTTACGACGCGGTTCGCGCCCGGCGGGCAGCCTGACCCCGGCCTGCAACAGGGGCCGATGACGGACGTTGACGCCCGGGCAAGGCGTCACTATAAGCCTCACCCTTGGCGGTAAGGACCGCCGACCTCTTTAAATCCCGGCGCCAGCAGCGGATTTTTCGCAAGCCCGCGCCAGTCCGAACGAGAGATGAGATGGCCAATACCAAGTCCGCCCGCAAAGCCACGCGCGTGATCGCGCGCCGGACCGAAGTGAACAAGGCGCGCCGCTCGCTGCTGCGCGGCTCGGTTCGCAAGGTCGAGGAGGCGATCGCCAGCGGTGACCGCGCCGCGGCATCGGCTGCATTGAAGGCCGCCGAGCCGGTGATCATGCGTGCAGCGCAGCGCGGCGTCGTCCATAAGAACAATGCGAGCCGCAAGGTTTCGCGCCTGGCGCACAGGGTCGCCAAGCTCGGCAAGTGACCATCCGGGCTTAATCCGGATTATCCGCGCTCGCGCGCGGTCACTCACGCGAATTCGAACGTTTCAGCGCCAACAAGCCGCCGCTTTGGTTCGGAGCGGCGGCTTCGCCTTTTGTACCGTCGCAAAATCTTCATTGCGGCGTCAGGATAGTATGCCTGCGGCGAATTCGCTTGACTGAAATTCGCGCCGGGGCCGTCCAAGGCCTGTGCCGCAGGGGTTTTATAAACAGGCTACCCTGCAAAACGGACAAAAATTTTTTCGCACAGCTAAGTACTTATCGGTCACGCTCGCCGGGGACCCGAAATTGCGAATGCGGCGAGGCTGCGGCGACGCGGTGGCATATAAAAAAAATTGACGGCTCGAAAGCCGCCGCCGAGTCCATCACACGTTCAGATTCCATCCGACTCATCAACGTGTTGCAAAGCGGGCAAGGTGACCCTATGGCCCCAGCGATGCGGTATCCGCTTTTGAACGCGCATGCGCAGCGATGAAATTCATTGCCCACCTTCGGCGCTCGTGTATCTTTGAACCCGCGCACGACATTCCGGTGCGCGTTCAGAAACAAAGTGGCGACACGCTCGTCGGCGTACGAGAACGGCTGTTGTTTGCCCGGTTATAGATCGGATCTCTGACAACGCCGCACCGGATACCGACCCAAGGAGGTTGTCGTAAAGCGGCGACAAAGTCGACGATTGGCAACCGATAGGGCAGCGGACAAGAAACCAGCAGAACATTCAGTGGGGGATGGGATGACAGAAGCAGAGACAATGCCAATGATCGGCCCCGATTGCATTGCACGTGCCAGTTTCGATGTGCACCTGCACACCGGCGCCACTCTGCAGTTAAGTCTTCGTCCCTGTACCGTCGGGCGCCAGGCGCGCCCGCTCCGCCGAAGCGGAAGCCTTGGAGCCGCGTCGCCGCCCGGCGGCTGAGACGCAACCTCCCTCGACATAGCGTCATCGGCCTGCCGCGACTCTTCACGAGATCGGCAAGGGCGAACTGTCTCCGGCGATATCATCGAGTGAGTGTTGTTGCGTGTACGGCGCGTCGGCGGCATGCTGTCCGCCCCGGCCGCAAAACTGAGTCCGTTCAACCAATCATTGGATAGAGAAGAAGAAAATGTCGGACGCGGATCAGGATGCCTGGTCACGGGTAAAAGAGCGCCTGCGCGCTGAGGTTGGCGACGATATCTATTCGAGCTGGTTCGCCCGGATGGATCTGGAAGGAATTGAAGACGGGGCGGTGCGTCTTTCGGTCGCGACCCGGTTCCTCAAGAGCTGGATCCAGTCGCATTATGCCGAGCGCGTGCTCGCCTGCTGGCAGGCGCAGGATCCGACGGTCTCGCGCATCGAATTGACGGTACGCTCGGCCCTGCTGCGGCCGACGGTGCCAGCGAGGCCCAAGGCGGAGGTCGGCGCGGCCACCGGCGACGACGGCTATCATCGCGCCAACCACAATCATTCCGGCGCTGGGCACAATAACCGGCCGGTGATGATCGGCGAGGCGGGCGCGCATGAGGCGCTCGGCGGCTCGCCGCTCGACTCGCGCCTCACGTTCGACAGTTTCGTCGTCGGCCGCTCCAATACGCTGGCGCATGCGGCCGCGCAGCAGGTCGCGATCGCCAAGCGCAGCGACCCGGTGATGTTCAATCCGCTCTACATCCATGCCGGTGTCGGGCTCGGCAAGACCCATCTTTTGCAGGCGATCACCTGGACCGGAAACGCCGCCGGCGAGCGCAAGGTGCTCTATCTCACCGCCGAGAAATTCATGTACGGCTTCGTCCAGTCGCTGCGGGCGCAGAACACGATCGCCTTCAAGGACGCGCTGCGCGGCATCGGCGTGCTGGTGATCGACGACATGCAGTTCCTGCAAGGCAAGAGCACGCAGGCCGAGTTCTGCCATACGCTCAACGCGCTGATCGATGCCGGCCGCCAGGTCGTCATTGCCTCCGACCGACCGCCCGCCGATCTGGAAAGTCTCGACGAGCGTGTGCGCTCCCGGCTTGCCGGCGGGCTGGTGGTGGAAATGGGCGCGCTGGGCGAGGAATTGCGCCTGGAAATCCTCAAGGCGCGCGTTCTGGCGGCGCGGGCGCACCATCCGAGCTTCGATGTGCCGTTGCCGGTGCTCTCCTATATCGCCAAGACCGTGACCCATAATGGCCGCGATCTGGAAGGCGCGCTCAAC
>JAKAHJ010000171.1 GCA_021815055.1 Pseudomonadota bacterium
TTCTCCGGGGGATGACCCCGGGGACGAAAGAGGGAACACGGGCACGGACGTTTTCGAAACCGTCGAATTCGTTCGGACATCCGTGGCTGCCCCCGCAACTGTGAGCGGCGAGCTCGCGTCCAAAATGGCCACTGGGGCAACCCGGGAAGGCCGGGCGCATATGAGCGACGACCCGCGAGCCAGGAGACCTGCCGGCACGGTCACCCAACCGGTGGACGGGGCGTCCATACGGAGCGGTCTTTCGCAGCGGTGACGGCAATGCCGGTGCGAAGGCCGTGAGACGACGTCATCCCACGACTTTCGGCAAAACGTGAAGCGTCGCGCGTATCATTTGCGTGCCTCGTGAACGTCTCCTTCGCATCGGGTTTGGTCTCACCCGATGCGTTCGCGCGTAGCGCGGACGCAAACGAAGGAACGTTGTGTCATGGGGCATTTCTTGGGGGCTCGTTTTATTCTTGCCGGCGCCGCGCTGGCTTTCGCCGTTTTATTCGCGCCACGGGCCGGCGCGCAGGACTCGTCCGGCAACACGGTTACGCTACCGACGATCGTCGTCAGTCCGACCACCGTGCCGACGCCGGGCACGGAAGTCGGCAGTTCGGTAACGGTAATCACGGCCGACGACATCGCGCGCCAGCAGTATCGAACCGTTCCGGCCGCGCTGGGTGAGGTGCCCGGTCTCAATGTCGTGCAGACCGGCGGGCCGGGCGGACAAACCGCCGTCTTCATCCGCGGGACTAATGCAAACCACGTCAAAGTGCTGATCGACGGCGTGGATGCGAGCGACCCGAGCAATCCGAACGGCGCCTTCGATTTTGGGCAATTGCTCACCGGCGACATCGAACGCATCGAGATCCTGCGCGGCCCGCAGAGCGGGCTGTATGGCTCGGACGCCATCGGCGGCGTGATCTCGATCACCACCAAGAAAGGCGAAGGGCCTCCCAAGCTGACGGGCTCGGTCGAGGCCGGTTCGTTCGGCACATTCAATCAGACCGCGAGCGCGAGCGGTTCGCAGGGCAATATCAATTACGCCTTCAATGTCCTGCATTACCAGTCGACCAGCACGCCGGTGACGCCGCTCAATCTGCTGCCGCCGGGCGTGAAAAGGATCAACGACACCTACAACAACTGGACCTATTCGACCCGGCTCGGCGCCGATGTGACCGACAATGTCGCGGTCAATCTGACCGCGCGCTACATCGACACCAAGCTCGGATTCACCGGCGAAGACTATTTCAACTATTTCCCGCCGGCGCCCGAGTCGCTGCAAAGCACGCAGCGCAACCACAAACTCTTCAGCCGCGGGGAATTGGTCTGGTCGCTGCTCGACGGCAAATTCACGAACTATTTCGGCCTCGATTACACCAACCAGTGGACCTGGTATTCCAACCCCAACGCGGACAATTTCCCGCCCGCGCCGCCGGTGGCGCCGCCGACCACGACGGTCGGAATACGGACGAAGGTCGACTGGCGCGGCGTGGTCCAAATCGCGCAGGGGCAGACGCTCGTCTTCGGTCTCGAAAAACAAGACGACCGGTTGCGCACCGACTCGACCACCGATCCGTTGGGCCGTCAGTTCACGACGACGGCAAGCAACGGAAATCAGGCCGGCTATGTCGAACTGCAATCCGCGTTCGCAAAGCGATTTTTCCTCGTTTCGAATATCCGCTACGACGATAACGAAAGCTTCGGGCCGCACACGACCTGGCGCGTGGCGCCCGCGGTCGACATTTACGAGACCGGTACCAAGCTGAAGGCCAGCTATGGCACCGGATTCAAGGCTCCGACGCTGGTCGAGCTCTATGTCGATTATCCGCCGTTCTTCTTCGCCAATCCGGCGCTGAAGCCGGAGGAAAGTACCGGCTACGATGCCGGCTTCGAGCAATCGGTCTTGCAGGACCGTCTTCGGTTCGGCGCGACCTATTTCCATAACGACGTGACCAACCTGATCGCGGCGCAGACCGATCCGGTGAAGTTCATCAGCACTTACGTCAACGTGAATCAGTCGGTCATCAAAGGCTACGAGACTTTCGCGACATGGGCGGTAAACAGCCAGCTCAAGCTGCGCGCTGATTATACGTTCACGCATGTCGACGCGACATCGTTCGCCGCCTATTTGCGGAGGCCGTCGCACAAATACGGCGTCACCGCGATCTGGACGCCGACCGATGCGCTTCAGATCAGCGCGGCGCTGGTCTCCGTTTCGGGCTGGTTCGACTACGACCGTGCGGTGTTTACGACGCTCAACGCTCCCGGCTACACGGTCGTGAACCTGGCGGCGCGCTACAAGGTCAATGACAAGGTTCAGGTGTTCGGGCGCATCGACAACCTGTTCGATCAGCACTACGAGAACCCGACCGGATTTCTCCGGCCCGGCTTTGGAATATTCGGCGGTGTCCGGGTTGCAAACCGCTGAGGACGCTCTCGCGCGCCGCGGAATTTCTGCTAGGTTTGCGGAATTCTACCGGAGGGGCATCCCATGGTTCTGCTACGATCCGTCGCTGCGGCGGTACTGCTCGCCGCTGCGGCGTTTCCGGCACTCGCCGCCGACGACATCCTCGACGCCATCGATCAGGGGCGCAAAGCCTATCAGGCCGGCGACTTGGCCGGCGCCAAGCAGTCGCTCGATCTCGCCTCGCAATTGATCGGGCAGAAGAACGCCGAAGGATTCGCCGCGCTGCTGCCGGCGCCGCTGGCCGGCTGGAAAGCCGAGAAGGCGGAAACCGCGGCCGTCGGCGTCGCCGTATTCGGCGCTTCCACCGCAAGCCGGCGCTATACCGGGCCGGGCGGGAAGGAGGTCGAGATACGCATCACCGGCGATTCGGCGATGGTGATGCAGTTCGCGCAATTCCTGATCAATCCGGCGATCGCGGGTGCCATGGGCAAGATCGTGCGCATCGGCAATCAGCGGGCGATTCAGACGCATGACGGCTCGATCAATATGGTGATCGACAACAAATTCCTGGTCACCGTGGAAGGTTCGGCAGACGCCGCTTCCAAGCTCGCCTATGCACAGGCTGTTGACGTGGCGAAACTATCGAAGATGTAGGCTGATCTGAATCAAAGCGGCGGGCCGGCGGTCTTGTAGGGTGCTGGCCTCGCGCGGATGCGCCGTTTTGCGTTCTCGCCTTTCGGACACGCAAAAGGCCTCGGCATCGGTTTTCATTGGAGGATGACAATGAATAAGTCCATCGTGGCGTTGGGGACGCTGGCGCTTGCCGCTTTGGCCTCCGCTCCGGCGGAGGCGCGCATGCGTGCCGGCCTGCTTACCTGCGAAGTCTCGCCGGGCGTAAGCTTCATCGTCGGGTCGCAGAAGGAATTGTACTGCACGTTCAAGTCGGTGCGCGGTTATCGCGAGCATTACGTCGGCCGCGTCAGCCGGCTCGGGCTCGATGTCGGCTTCACGACGGGCGGCAAGATCGTCTGGGCGGTTTATGCCGCCGCGCGGCCGGGGCCGGGGGCGCTCGCCGGCGGCTACGGCGGCGCCAGCGCCGAGGCCACCGTGGGTGCCGGCGTTGGCGCGAATGCCTTGATCGGCGGCTTTAAGCGTTCGATCACGCTGCAGCCTTTATCGGTCGGCGCGCAGAAGGGCCTCGCCGTCGCATTGGCGGCCAGCGGCCTGGAGCTTGTCCCGGCCCGTTAGCCAGCGCACGCCTCGATAACAACCAAGGCCGTCCTTGCGGGCAGCCTTTTCGTTTTTTCCCCGCGGCGCCTCGACGACCGGATTGCCGCAGGCCGCAGTGCATTTCATCGGCCAATTGCTGGCCGGAGCATGGCAAATCGCTATGATCCCGGCGGCGGGCGCTGAAATGAAGCCGGGGACGAGGATAATGCGAGCCGTAATACTTGCTGCGGGGCTGCTCGGCGCGATCGCACTCGCGGGCTGCGCCAGCGACGATGTCGGGCCGAGCGCGGCCGAGTTGAAGGCGCGCTGGGACGCGCAGAATGTCTATCCGCAGGACTACAAGAACGATCTGCTCGCCTATCTGCGCAGCTATCTCAACGATCCGACGCATGTGCGCAGTGCCGCCGTGACCATGCCGGTCGCCAAGGCCGTCGGCGGCGGCGAAAGATATGTCGTTTGCCTGCGCTATAATGCGCGCGACAGCGACGGAAAATATATCGGCGTGAAGGCAGGCGCAGCAGTCTATGTCTCGGCCAAGCTCGACCGCTACATCGACGCGAAGAATGACGTCCACCAGCTTTGCAAGGATGCCGTTTACGCGCCGTTTCCGGAGTTGGAAAAGCTCGCGCGGTGACAGGCCTTACAAAAAATCAACATCCCGCGCGCTCGTGCACGGCTTCTGCCGCACATTCACCCGCAGGCCGACCGCCGGACGCGAATCCGGCGGCCATCGATCGTCACATTGCAAAGCCTAAAGTACGCTCAAACGTCTCAGGGTCACTTGACCTTGAGGTTCTCCGCAGACGTCTTGCCGCGGTTCTCGACGAGCTCGTACTGAACGGACTGTCCTTCGTTCAGCGTGCTAAGGCCGGCACGTTCGACCGCTGAGATGTGCACGAACACATCCTTCCCACCTTCTTGGGGCTGGATGAAGCCATAGCCCTTCGTCGGATTGAACCACTTCAC
>JAKAHJ010000028.1 GCA_021815055.1 Pseudomonadota bacterium
GATGGGATCGGTGCGGGCTGCTCCGAGCGTCGTCTGATCGTAGAGCGTCAGATACACCCCGCCCGCCATTACTCATCGAGCGTGCGAGTGTCGTCTTGCCCGCCCGGCGCGGCCCGACGAGGAGAACGGCCGGCGTGTCAGTGAGCGATTCGACAAGCCGATTGCGAATAAAGCGTTCGTACAAGCAAGCTCCCAGATTGTACTCCGGCGATTAGGAGTACGAAACCCGGCAGCTAGGAGTCAACTGTCCGGCAACTAGGAGCTATGGAAAGCTAAGTGTAGCTATGCCCAGTGCGGAATCGAACCACCGACACATACCTGCTCATGGGGACCCATAGCGACCCCGCGCTACCCATCCTTGCGCAGCACCAGCCAATAGTCCGAAATTGGCCAAGGATCGCCTCCCACGGGCACACCGACCAAAATTCTTGAAAAATTTTCAGCCCAAAAATTCCTGAGCCTATAGCGAGCTTAGGATTCTTCGACTGAGCGCTAAGCTCTTGAAAAAATGGCGCGCCCGAAGAGATTCGAACTCCTGACCCCCAGATTCGTAGTCTGGTGCTCTATCCAGCTGAGCTACGGGCGCCGATGCCCGAGGCCGTCTGCCGGGCCGCGGGATCGGGGCACTAGCTAACGTCTCGATCCGCCATTGGCAAGCCGGTGCCGCGCGGCCGGCCGAAAAATCGCGGGTTTGCCGCCGCTCGCCGGCCAGTCGCAGGCGGTGGCCGGCCCGTCCGGACCGCCGTCAAAGAGGCGGGTCCGGTCTCATTTGAGCCGCCCGATGACGTGGCGAAACAGAAACCAGCGCGGCGCGGCGTTTTCGCGCGCGATGCCGGCGGCGTCGAGCCGCTCGATCCATTCCGCGCGGGTGAGCGAGCGGGCAACCGAAATCCGGCCGTCATGAATGACGGCCCGATGAAGCGGCGTCAGCTTCCCGGCCAGCCCAATGAAACGATAGGGCACCGCATGGCGCTGCAAATCGCAGATCAGCCAGCCGCGTCGGGCCGTCGATTCCATCCAGCGCAGGAACTTCACGATCATGTCGTCGGTCATGTGGTGCGTGAGCAGGCTGCTGACGACGACATCGACCGGCTTGGGCGGAACGAAATCGAAGACATTCCCGGTGCGGTAATCGATTGCATCGCCCGGCGCGGTCGCCGCTTGCGCAATGCGAACAGTCTCGTGGCTGAGATCGAGGCCGATCAATCTCACGTCCCACCCGCGCATGCGCGCCCGCTTGCGCATCGCCCGCAGCAGATCGCCATAGCCGCAGCCGACATCGAGCACCGTCAGCGTCCGCTCGCGTCCGGCTGCATGCACGGCCCGTTCCAGCCACGCGAGAATCGGCCGGTGTCCGAACATCGCGCGGTCGAGACGGGAAAGGTCGCGCAACTCCGCGGCAAGCTCTTGCGGATCGCGATCCGTCCGATCGAGCCATTCGGTGCGGTCGCTGCGACGGCTCGGATCGAAAGCGGGCGGGGCCGGCATCGCAGGTGCAACCATGAGATTACACTGGCCGGCTGAACATCATGGTCTCCGCAATCAAGCCGGGACCGAACGACATCGCGCAGCCTCTTCGCCCGCGTGCGGCGGGATTAAGCAGACTTTCGATCACGAACATCACCGCCGCCGATGACATATTACCGTAGCGGCGCAGCACTTCGCGTGAGGCGGCGAGCGCGGACGGCGCGAGGGCGAAAGCGCGTTCGGCCGCGTCGAGCACGCTGCGGCCGCCTGGATGCACCGCCCACAGATCGATCGACGCGGCCGGCGCGCCGTCAAGTATCTCGGCGGCGTGCGCGTGCAAGGCATCCTGAATGGCGGCCGGCACCTGGCCGGACAGCACCATGTCGAAGCCAAAATCGCCGACGGACCATGTAATGAGGTCGCGCGTACCCGGCACCAGTACGGCGCGGAAACTGTCGAGCGCCAGCCCGACCGGATCGGCGCTGACCAGGCACGCCGCGCAGCCGTCGCCGAACAGCAGAAAGCTGAGCACCTGCTCGATGTCCTCGGTTTCCTTCAGATGCAGCGTGCACAGTTCGAGATTGACGACGAGCACGCGCGCGGACGGCTCGGAACGCACGATATGGCGCGCGAGCTTGAGCGCGTTGATCGCGGCGTAGCAGCCCATGAAACCGATCATGGTGCGTTCGATCGCATGCGGAAGACCGCAACGTTCGATCAATTCCAAATCGAGACCGGGCGCGGAAAAGCCGGTACAGCAGGTGATCAGCAGATGGCTGATGCGGCCGCGTTCGGCACCCAGCCGCAGCCGTTCCACCGCCGCCCGGGCGAGGCCGGGCGCGTGCCGCTCGAAGCGGCGCATGCGCGCGGCGACGCCGGGGAAATTCCCGCGGGTATAGAACCCGTCGGCATCCACGCTGTCGCCTTCGGGCCGATTGCTCGGCATCAGGCAGGAAAAGCGGTGCTCGATCGCCGCCTTGCCGGCCATTCGCTCGAACAAGGCCGCATGCCTCCGGTCGCCGCTGAAGAGAGACTGCCCGAAGCGGCGGAACGCGTCGTGCACGTCGTGGGGTGGAACGGCCGTGGCAATCCGGTTGATATAGGCGGCTTGCAATTGCGAAGGCTCCGTGCTTCGGCCGGTTGCCGCCGATTGACGCGCATCGGCGACGCCCGATGTGTTCGCCCCGTCGGGGAGAACACCGGCCGTGCGGTAAAAGTCGCCGCGGCCTGAAACTTCGTTTGCAAGGAGGAAAGGCGCCGCCGTTCAGGCGCGGGCCCGCTGCCCGCGGTGGGCATCGAGATCGACCGCACGATCCGGGATTCTGATGCTGAAAGTGGCGCCGATGGTGCCCGGCACCAGCCGGATATCGCCGCCATGGGCGCGCACGAGTTCCGCGGCAATGGCAAGGCCGAGGCCGGAGCCACCGGCGCGCGTGGAGCCCTGGAAGGCTTGGAACAAATGAGCCTGCGCCTTTTCCGAAACGCCCGGACCGGTGTCGGAAATTTCGATCACCACTACGCTGCCCTCGCGCCGGCCCGTGATGCGGATCTGGTCGCGCGCAGGATCGCGTTGACCGCGCGATTCCAGAGCCTGCCGCGCATTGCGCGCGACATTGAGCAGGACACGGAAGAGCTGGTCGTGGTCGGCATCCACCGTCAGCTCACGCTCCAGCGCCACGATCCAGCGGATCGGAACGTCGAGGCCGAGGCCGAGCGCTTCGTGCACTTCATCGATCAAAGGCTCGACCGGGATCGTTTTGCGGTCCGGCGGCGCTTCCTGCGCGGCGCCATAGGACAGCGTGCTCTGGCAGAACGCGACCGCGCGCTCCAAGGCACGCATCAGCTTGGGCGCGAATCGCTGCACCTTGGGATCGGCCGAGGTCGAAAGCTGGTCGGAGAACAGTTGCGCCGAGGCGAGTAGGTTGCGCAGATCGTGATTGATCTTCGACACCGCGAGTCCGAGCGCGGCCAGCCGGTTCTTCTCGTGCAGCGACGAGGCGAGTTCGCGTTGCATCGCGCCGAGTTCTTCCTCCGCCGTGCCGATTTCGTCGCGGCGTCCCGACAGAGCGATGATGCGCGCCGGATTTTCCGGGTCCGCGCGGAACGCGACCATGTTCTGTGTGATGCGGCCCATCGGGCGCACAAGCATATAATGCAGCGCAAAATACACGACCGCGGCCGCAATGCCGGAAATGGCCAAGGACAACAGCAGGATATTGACGGAAAAGGCCAACATCGCATTGCAGAGCGGCGCCTCGTCAAGGACGATCTCGAGGAACTGCCCGCCGGCCATCGGCGCAGGGCCTACGACACGCACGGCATCGCCCGGCCGGCAGAAGAACAGCGTGTCGAACGCGTCCACGATGGCACGCCACCACGAGACATTGCGCATGTCGATGTCCTGCGCAATCGCCGATGGCACGTTCGCGGCCGCCAGCAGACGGCGCTGGTTTCCCATTTTCATCGCCACGGCGCGCGCGCCGATGCTGTCGAGAATTTCCTGCGCCAGGCTTTCGGGCACCATGCCGCTTGGCGCAGCGTCCAGCACGAGGGCCGCGGTGTGCGCCGCCGCCAGCCGATCGTTGAGCCAGTTCAGGCGGAAATTCGCGATCAGCGGCACGTAGATGAGGATTTCCGCCAGCATCACGAAGATGATGGTGAGGAATAGCAACTTGCCCGACAGGCCGACGTGCAATCCGCGCCGGCGGCGTGGTTCGTAGGCCTGCTCTGCCGCTTCGCTTTTGAGCCAGGTTTGCGGTTCCAATGGCGCCTCAACCGATGATTCATCGGCAAACGATGATGAACCGTACCAAAAGACCGGTCAAATTGGGCGCAAGGAAGTCGTCCGGCGCCGCATTAACGAGATTTAACCATGAGCCCGGCGGACGGCCGGTAGTAGACTCGCAGAGCCTTCGGCCCGGCCCCCGCCTTCCGGGCCTCGGCCCGGCGGGGAAACGGCCCGAATTCCTGCGGCAATAGGGTTTCGATCGAATCCGTCGTTTGCATGTCGTTTGCATTGACGGAGCGGAGCCCCTCCCTTATAAGCCGCGCAAATTTCTGTGCCGGCCCGGATATTTCCGGGTTCACTGGCGGTCCGGGGGCGATGCGCCACCCCGCCACGGCGCGATCAGCGGAGATTCAATCGTGAAGCGGACCTACCAACCGAGCAAGCTTGTACGCAAGCGCCGTCACGGGTACCGCGCGCGCATGGCGACCAAAGGCGGACGCAAAGTCGTGGCTGCACGGCGCACGCGCGGGCGCAAGCGGCTGTCCGCCTGACGGCGGCGCCCGATGAAGCCCGCGCTTTGCTTCCAATGGAAAGATTGAAGCAACGGGCGGACTTTCTGGCCGCCGCGGCCGGCACCAAGGCGCCGGGGGCGGCGTTCGTGTTGCAGGCGCGCAAGCGCGCCGACGATGGCCCTGCCCGCGTCGGCTTTACCGTCTCGAAAAAGGTCGGCAACGCCGTCGAGCGTAACCGGGTTCGCCGGCGGCTGCGTGAAGTCGTGCGGCTGTCAGGTTCGAGGCGTATGCGATGCGGGCATGATTATGTGCTGGTCGGCCGGCGCGCGGCACTGACGCTCGCGTTCGAGCGGATCGCACAGGACTTCGAGGGGGCGTTGCAGCGCGTGCACAAGGAGCGCGCAACGGCATAACGGGATCCCGATGACCGATAACAAGAATACCATTCTGGCCATTGTACTGTCGGCGGTGGTGCTGATCGCGTGGCAATATTTTGTGGGCATGCCGCAGGAGAAGGCGCGGCAAGAGCAGTTGCAGGCGCAGCAGCAGCTTCAGGCGCAGCAGCCGAAACCGCAGGCCACGCCACAGCCGGTACCGCAGGGGGGATCGGCTCAAGCGCCCGGTCAAGCGCCCGGCCAAGTGCCCGGCCAAGCGGCCCCGGCCGCACCAGCGGCGGCGAGCCGCGCCGACGCGCTGAAGGCCTCCCCGCGCCTTGCGATCTCGACCGCGAGCCTCAAGGGCTCGATCGCGCTCAAGGGCGCGCGCATCGACGATCTGGCCTTGATCAAGTTCCACGAGACGGTCGACCCCAAATCGCCGCCGATCGTGCTGCTGTCGCCCTCCGGCACCGCCGACCCGTTCTACGCCGAAATGGGCTGGACCAACGCCGCCGGCGCGACCGTGAAAGTGCCGACCGCCGATACGCTGTGGACGCAGGCGGGCTCGGGCGCGCTCACCACCGACCATCCGGTGACGCTCACCTGGGACAATGGCGATGGGCTGGAGTTCCGCCGCACCATCGCGGTCGACGACAAATACCTGTTCACCATCAAGGACGCGGTGGTGAACAAGAGCGCCAAGGAGGTCTCGCTCTACCCTTACGCCCTGATCTCGCGCCACGGCACGCCGCAGACGCTCGGCTACTACATCCTGCATGAGGGCCTGATCGGCGTGCTCGGCGACCAGGGCCTGCAGGAATACACCTACAAGACCATCGGCGAGAAGAAGGTGGTCAATTTCGACGTCACCGACGCCTGGCTTGGAATCACCGACAAATATTGGGCGGCGACGCTGCTGCCCAACACCGATGCGCACGTGAAGGCGCGCTTCTCGGCGAGCACGATCGGCAATGTACCGACCTACCAGACCGACTACCTGCTCGATGCCCGCACCGTGGCGCCGGGTGCCACCGCCACCGCCGAAACCCGCCTGTTCGCCGGCGCCAAGGAAGTGGCGGTGATCAACGGCTACGAGAAAAAGCTCAAGCTCAACCGTTTCGACCTGCTGATCGACTGGGGCTGGTTCTACTTCATCACCAAGCCGCTGTTCATGGTGATCGACTGGCTCTACCACCTGGTCGGCAATTTCGGCGTCGCGATCCTGATCGTCACGCTGCTGATCAAGATCGTGTTCTTCCCGCTCGCCAACAAATCCTACGCCTCCATGGCCAAGATGAAGGCGGTGCAGCCGCAGATGATGGCGCTGCGCGAGCGCTACGCCAACGACAAGGTGAAGCAGCAGCAGGAATTGATGGAGTTGTACAAGCGCGAGAAGATCAATCCGCTGGCCGGCTGTCTGCCGATCGTCATTCAGATTCCGGTGTTCTTCTCGCTTTACAAGGTGCTGTTCGTCACCATCGAGATGCGGCACGCGCCGTTCTTCGGCTGGATCCACGACCTGTCGGCGCCCGATCCGACCAACCTGTTCAACCTGTTCGGCCTCATTCCGTTCGACCCGACGCTCGTTCCGGTGATCGGCCACTTCCTGCATCTCGGCCTGTGGCCGCTGATCATGGGCGTGACCATGTGGGTGCAGATGAAGCTCAACCCGGCGCCGCCCGATCCGACGCAGCAGATGATCTTCAACTGGATGCCGGTGATCTTCACCTTCATGCTGGCCGGCTTCCCGGCGGGCCTTGTGATCTACTGGGCCTGGAACAACTCGCTCTCGGTGGCGCAGCAGAGCGTGATCATGCGCCGGCACGGCGCCAAGATCGAGCTGTTCGACAACATCAAGGCGGTGTTCGGGAAGAAGACGTAAGGGCGGCGTCTAGCGGTCCTCAACGGCTCAATCAGCCATCAGGCTCTTGATCACGTCGGCATTCGCCGCCGCAAACGGATTGATCAGACGCAGGCCATCGATCGTCCGGCCGTCCTGCATATCTTCCGTCAGCAGGGCTTTCGCTCCGGCATCGATGGACGCGACGCACACCACGCCATCCCATAGTTGTACGCGGTGCTCCTGCGCCAGGTCGGATGCGACTTCGATGACGGCGTCCGTGGTCGGCGGAATCAGAAAGACCGCCCGGAAGAGCGACGCCTGCTTTATGGCGCCCGCGAACCCCGCCGGGACGCGACGCTGAACGAACCGTAGATATTCGCCGAGCACCTGCGCCGGGATGACGCCGTCGCGCGCGGCCTGCAATATCAGTTCGGTCGCGCGCTTGCCTTTCTCGGAGTCGGGCTCGAGTTCGGCATAGATCAGAATGTTGCTGTCGAGCGCGACGCGGGTCATTCTTCGCCGTCGCCGTATTTGTCGTCTTCCGTGATCGTTCCGACGCGGTAGCCGGTCGCGGGTTTCGACTTGAGGCTCTTCTTGAGCGCCGCGAAAGCGGATCGCCATTCGGGGTCCTGCGTGCGATCCGCCGGTTGCGGGGCGATCTTGGCAACGGGCACGCCGTTCTTGGTGATGACGATGGTTTCGCCGCGTTCGGCGGCGGCGACGACCTGCGAGAAATTCTGATTGGCTTGCCGGACGGTCATTTCGCGCATAGTGGCCATTCCTGTTCTACGTTGCAACATAGGACCAAATCCTGTCGACTGCAAGGCTCTTGCACCCACGCCCTTCCGCTCGGACCTTGATGACGCGGTTGACCATTGTCTCGGCCGATCATGTGCTATACATGTATAGCACATTGGAGGCCCCATCATGCTCGCTCTTCGCCTGCCGCCCGAGATCGAGGAGCGGCTCGACGCGCTCGCCAAGAAGACCGGCCGCAGCAAGAGCTATTACGCGCGCGAGGCGATCCTGCGCCAAATCGAAGACATCGAGGACGATTACCTGGCGCGCCGGCGCCTTGCCCGCGGCGGACCGCGGGTGACGCTCGAAAGCCTCGAGCGCGATCTTAAGAAGCGCACGAAGGGCTGATGGCTGTCCCGGCCTGGCGGGTCGAGTTCGATCGCGCCGCCGTCCGCGACCTGCGCAAGCTCGGCATCGACGCCGAACGGCGCGTGCTGCGCTATCTGCGCGAGCGGATCGCCGGCAGCGAGGACCCGCGCCGGCTCGGCCATGCGCTGACCGGCGACCGTCACGGGCTCTGGCGCTACCGCGTCGGCGACTACCGCATTGTCGCGACAATCGAAGACGACCGGTTCGTGGTACTGGTGGTGACGGTCGGCCATCGGCGCGAGGTCTATCGGTGAGAGCAAGACAGCGCCACGAAACGATCCTTCTCCGCGTATCGCCGGGCATGTCCCGGCGATCTCGTTTATAATGGCGCTCTACCCTTCTTATCGGGACGCCCGGCACACCGCCGGACATGGCAACTGATGCAATCAACCACCGCCTTCACCCGCCACGAGATCGAAACCGGCCGCCGCCTGTTCACGGGCGAGTGGCAATTCGTCGCCGCCGCGAATTCGACCGCCGCCCTGCCGCCTATGCGCGGCGTGGAAATCGCCTTCGCCGGACGTTCCAATGTCGGCAAGTCGAGCCTGATCAACGCCCTCACCGGCCGCAAGGCACTGGCGCGCACCTCGCGCACGCCCGGCCGCACCCAGGAACTGATTTTCTTCCGGGGCGACGACAATCTGACCATCGTGGACATGCCGGGCTACGGTTACGCCGCCGCCGCCAAGTCCGAGATCGCGGACTGGACCGCGCTCATCCATGCCTATCTCCTCGGCCGGCGCAATCTCGCGCGCGTCTATGTGCTGATCGACGCCCGGCACGGGCTCAAAGAGACCGACAATCCGACTTTCGATGCGCTCGGCAGCGCGGCCGTCAGCCACCAGATCGTCCTCACCAAATGCGACGCGGTGAAGAAGTCCGAGCTTGCCGGCCGCATCGCCGAGGTCGAAGCCGCGCTCGCCAGGCGCCCGGCCGCCTTCCCGGGCGTGCTGACGACCTCGGCCCATGACGGCGCCGGCATTGCCGAACTGCGCGCGGCCGTCGCGCGGCTGCTCGCCGAGCGGCGATGACTCGTGGTCGCGAAAAAATCGGCTAATATCGCCCCCATGACCCAGTTCCTCATCGCCCTTGCCGGCCTGATGGGCGCCGCCGGCGTCGTGCTCACCGCCGCCGGCGCCCACGGCAAACCGGGCGCCGGCCTCGACAGCGCCGGCTTTCTGCTGCTGATCCACGCGGCCGCCGTAATCGCGGGCGCCGCCGCGGCGCGGCAGGGCATCGTGCTGCGCCCGCTCGGCGCCGTGGCGCTGTGGGGTTTCGTCATCGGCGCCGGCCTGTTCGCCGCCGATGTTACCGCGCGCGCCTATCTCGGCACCCGGCTGTTTCCTTTCGCCGCGCCGGCCGGCGGACTGGTCATGATCGCGAGTTGGCTCGTCCTGGCCGCCGCCGCGCTCGCCGCTCTGCGCGCAGGCTGAGACCTCTTTCGCGGCGCGGCGAGGGCCGCTAAAACAGCGCGTCCCTAAAGGTCTCGAGAACCTTCATGAGCATCGATCCGCAGACGCAGGCCCGCATCCTGATCGAGGCGCTGCCGCACATGCAGCGCTACGACGAGGAGATCGTCGTGGTGAAATACGGCGGCCACGCCATGGGCGAGGAGCAGACCGCGCGCGACTTCGCCCGCGACATCGTGCTGCTGGAACAGACCGCGATCAATCCGGTGGTGGTGCACGGCGGCGGCCCGCAGATCGCGACCATGCTCAAGAAATTGGGCATCAAGTCGGAATTCGCCGCCGGGCTGCGCATCACCGACGCCGCCACCATCGAGATCGTCGAGATGGTGCTGGCCGGCTCGATCAACAAGCAGATCGTCGGCTACATCAATGCGGCCGGCGGCAAGGCCGTCGGCCTGTGCGGCAAGGACGGCAACCTGGTGCAGGCCAAGAAGGTCACCCGCACCGTCGTCGATCCGGATTCCAGCATCGAAAAGATGGTCGATCTCGGCTTCGTCGGCGAGCCGGACAAGGTCGACCTCACCATCCTCAACCATATCATCGGCCGCGAGATGGTCCCGGTGCTCGCGCCGGTGGCCACCTCCGCCACCGGCGGGACGTTCAACGTCAATGCCGACACTTTCGCGGGCGCCATCGCCGGCGCGCTCAAGGCCAAGCGCCTGCTGCTGCTCACCGACGTACCGGGCGTGCTCGACAAGTCGAAGAAGCTGATCCCCGAATTGTCGGTCGCCGATGCCCGCAAGTTGATCGCCGATGGAACCATTTCCGACGGCATGATCCCAAAGGTCGAGACTTGCATCTACGCACTCGACCGGGGCGTGGAAGGCGTCGTCATCCTCGACGGCAAGGTCCCGCACGCGGTGCTGCTCGAACTCTTGACCGACCACGGCATAGGCACGCTGGTGCACCGATGAGCGACCTCAGGGCGAGGGCTTGATGCCGAGCGTTTTGCCGATGTGCTTGACCGTGGTCATCTGATCCTCGATCGCCGCCGCGAATTCCTGTGGTGTACCTGGATTGACCACCTGCCCGGTTACGGTCAGCCGCTGCGCGGCAGCCGGATCGGCAAGGACCCCTTTGATGTCGGCAGCGATGCGCTCGCGCAGCGCAAGCGGCATGTTGCGCGGGCCGAGCAGGCCGGTCAGGCCGTCGAAGGTCAGGGAGGGGAAACCGGCCTCGGCGGCGGTGGGAATATCCGGCAAAGAGGCCGCGCGCGCCTTGTTGGTCAAGGCCAGGACCTTGACTTTACCGGCCTGAACGCGTGGCCGGACGATTGCGTAGGCTGCGACGTAGCCTTGGATACGACCTTCCGCGAGATCTGTCACGGCCGTTACCGGATCCTTATAGGGGACTTTCACCATGTTCAGTTTTTCCGTCTTCAGGAAGGCAGCGAACAGAAGGTCGTTGGCGCCGGTGACCGAGGCATAATTCAGCTTGCCGGGCTCGGCGCGCAGCTTCGCGACAAGATCTTTTATTGTACTGACACCGAGCGTTGCCGGAACCGCGACGCCGATCAAGGTGTTGGTGACGCGCGCGACCGGCACCAAATCGTTGATGTTGTACGGAACTTTGTCGTGCAGGTAATGATGCGCGGTGAAGGCCGAGGCCGGCGCGAACAGGAGTACGTGATCGTCATGCGCATTGATCACACTGGTGATCGCAATAAAGGCGTCGCCACCCGGCCTGTTCTCGACCACGACCGGCTGCCCCCACTTCTCCTTGAGCTTATCCGCCAACAGCCGCGCCGTGATGTCGACGCCGGCGCCGGGCCCGAACGGGAGAATGAATTTGACCGGACGCGTCGGCCAGGCCGGTTCGGCGCGCGAAGCGGTAGCCGCAAGAAAGGCGCAGCCCACAAGCACAAGCGCAAAGAACGAGCGGAATAAACGAATCATGATTCCCTCCACCTGACCATTTTTGATTTCGAACGCTTTTCGTGGTGGCCACAATAGCAAGTTTGGCGGCGCCGTCACCCCCGATTGGGCCCGACACGATTGGCCAGCGCAAACCCCACTGCCGCACCGGAACGACATCGTCCGGCAGCCGCAACTTTACTTTGCCGGTCCCACTATACGAGGCGATGCCTTAGCATGGCGCATGATTCGTATCGTTTGCGGCATTGCCTGGCTTGGCAGTCTCATCGCATTGCTTGCGGCGAGCCCGGCGCGCGCCGAACTGGCCCTGTGCAATCGCACCAGCTATCGCATGGACGCGGCAGTCGGGCTTGAAAAGCGCCCCAATGTCGCGACGCGCGGCTGGTTCCGGCTCGATCCGGGACAATGCCGGCAGGTCATCGACGGCCCGCTCGACGCCGACATGGTCTATGTGCATACGCGCACGCCGCCGCTCTACGGGTCGCCGCCCCGGCCGCAGAACGGCGATGCGGCGTTTTGCATCCGCGAAGGCGATTTTGAATTTGCCGATGCGCGCGACTGTTCGGTCGGCCAGCAGGCTCCTTTCAGCCCGGCGAGGCCGTCCGACACGCCGAAGGGGCCGACGATCAATCTGGCGGAAGAAGCAGACTACGACGACGATCAGGCCCGGCTCGCCGGCATCCAGCGGTTGCTCATGATAGCCGGCTACGACACCACGCCGATCGACGGCATCGAAGGCGCGCGGACGCAAGCTGCACTGGCTAAATTCTTGCGCGACCGGAAGCTGCCGGCCGACGCGCCGGCCAAGCCTGATTTCTTCGACAAACTGCTGGCCGCGGCGCAAAACCCGCAAGGCGCCGGTTTTTCCTGGTGCAACGACACCGGCTATAGCGTCATGGCTTCGTTCGGCATCGTCGAGATGGGCGCGATCGTCACCCGCGGCTGGTACCGCATCCCGCCCCGGCAATGCGTACGGCCGGATGTGACGGGCGAACCGCGCCGGCTCTATAGTTACGGCGAGGCCGTGGACAGTGACGGCCGCACGATCAAGCGCGGCGGCCACCCCATGGCCTGGGGCGGCCCCATTACGCTGTGCACGCGCGACGGACGCTTCGAGCTCGCCGATCACAAGGACTGCGCGGCGCGCGGTCTCAACGCGGCCGGATTTGCGGCTATCGACTTGGGCAGCGGCGCGACGGTCGTGCGGTTCAAGGAAGAGTAGCGAGATGAGCGTTCCGCGCCCCACGCCGCCCACTTTCGACAATGTCGAGACCTGGGTGTTCGACCTCGACAACACGCTCTATCCGCATCATCTCAATCTCTGGCAGCAGGTCGACGAACGCATCCGCAGCTTCGTCGCCGACTTCCTGAAGATTTCGAAGGACGACGCCTTCCGCCTGCAGAAGGACTATTACAAGCGCTACGGCACCACCATGCGCGGGCTGATGGCCGAGCACGGGCTCGACCCGGACGACTATCTCGAATATGTGCACCGGATCGACCATTCGCCGCTGGTCCCGAACCCTTCGCTCGGCGCTGCGCTCGAACGATTGCCCGGCCGCAAGCTCATTCTCACCAACGGCACGCGCAAGCATGCCGAGGCGGTCATGCGGCGGCTCGAAATCGATCGCCACTTCGAAGACGTATTCGACATCGCCGCCGCCGATCTCGATCCCAAGCCTTCGCCGCAGGTCTATGAGCGCTTCCTCGAACGGCACGATGTCGACCCGCGCCGGAGTGCCATGTTCGAGGATCTGGCGCGCAACCTGGCGGTCCCGCACGAGCTCGGCATGGTCACGGTGCTGGTGGTGCCGGAAGGCCAGCGCGAAGTGTTTCGCGAGGACTGGGAACTCGAGGGGCGCGACGCGCCGCACATCGATTATGTGACCGAGAATATCGTCGGTTTTATAGAGGGCATATGCACTCATTTAGAACTTTAGCATGATGCGCATGAGCGTCGTGCGACGGCGATTTTCATCACGCAACAATGAATTGCGGGAACGTCTTTGACCTTGACGGCGCACGTTCGCCCACGCAAATGACACAATAAGCGGGGCGCGCTTGCTATTGGTACCTCGATGCAGTCGAGCGTCGCCTGGCGTGGAGACGCCGTTCCGGCGGTCGTTTTGGCGACCGTAGAAAGTCTCGTCCGCCCCGCCATCTTCCACACCACGATTCGACAGAGACGCAACGAGCGCCACCGGATGCGCGGTCGCTTGGTATCGCCGGGGTGAGCTTTGCGCGCACCCCCAAGAATGAAAATTCGCAAACCAAGGAGAGAGCAATGGCCAATGGCGCCAAAACGATATCGCAATCCCTCGACCGCGAACGCTGGACTCAGCTCATTGCCGGCATCATCTGCATGGTGATGATCGCGAACCTGCAATACGGCTGGACGCTGTTCGTGCATCCCATCAACAAGGCGCATGGCTGGTCGATCGCGGCCATCCAGGTCGCCTTCAGCATCTTCGTCGCGCTGGAGACCTGGCTGACCCCGGTCGAAGGCTGGATCGTCGATCATCTCGGTCCGCAGAAGGGTCCGAAATTGATGGTCGCCTTCGGCGGCATCATGATCGCCGCCGGCTGGATCGTAAATTCGAATGCCGCCACGCTGACCATGCTCTATGTGGGCGCGGCGCTCGCCGGCATCGGCGGCGGCGCCGTCTACGCCACCTGCGTCGGCCAGGCGGTGAAGTGGTTCCCCGACCGGCGCGGACTGGCGGTCGGCCTCACGGCCGCCGGTTTCGGCGCCGGCGCGGCGCTCACGGTGGTACCCATTCGGGCGGTGATTGCATCGGCCGGCTATGAAGCCGCGTTCTTCTGGTTCGGGCTGGGTCAGGGTGCGATCGTCCTGATGCTTGCTTGGCTGCTGCGCGCGCCGGAACCTGGCGAAATGGGCGGCGTCGCCGCGCCGAAGGTGATGCAGAGCTCGCGGAGCTACACGCCGGCGGAGATGCTCACATCGCCCATCTTCTGGGTGCTCTACATCATGTTCGTGATGGTGTCGGCCAGCGGATTGATGGCGACGGCGCAGATCGCGCTGATCGCGCGCGACTACCACGTCGCCGATATCGCCATTCTGGGCGGCGCCACGGCGCTGTCGGTCGCATTGATCGTCGACAATATCGCCAACGGCGCGGCGCGGCCGATCTTCGGATGGGTATCCGACAATATCGGCCGCGAATACACCATGGCGATCGCCTTCGGACTCGGCGCCGCCGCCTATTGGCTCCTGGGCACGATGGGCGCCGAGCCCTGGGCTTTTGTCGTGTTCGCCGCGCTGATCTTCCTCACCTGGGGTGAAATCTTCAGCCTGTTCCCGTCGACCTGCACCGACAGCTTCGGGCCGAAATTCGCTACCGTGAACCTGAGCCTGCTCTACACCGCGAAAGGCGCGTCCGCCTTCCTCGTCCCGGTCGCCAACATGATCAAGGCTTCGACCGGATCGTGGCACATGGTGTTCCTGGTCACCGCGATCATGAACGTCGTGGTGGTGGCCCTTGCGCTGTTCGTGCTCAAGCCGATCCGCTCGCGCATCGCGGCGAGCGAGGGCGGCAGGCTGGCGCACGCGGTCTAATTTGGCGCCGCACCGTCACCGACAAGGCCCCCTGTCCGGGGGCCTTGTTTTTGTGTGCCGGGCCTGAGCTTGACATCCCCTGCCCCGCCCCCGACAAACCGCTCCCGAACAGACCGGGGGTGCCCAATGTCCGACCAGAATCTTGCCGCCACCATCGACGCCGCTTTCGAGGCGCGCGACAGCGTGGGCCCCGCCACCAAAGGCCCGGTGCGCGACGCCGTCGAAGCAGCGCTCGGCCTGCTCGATTCGGGTGAGGCGCGGGTGGCCGAGAAGCAGGCGGACGGGTCCTGGCGGGTCAATCAATGGCTCAAGAAGGCGGTGCTCTTGTCCTTCCGCCTCAACGACATGGCGGTGATCGGCGGCGGCCCGGGCAGGGCGGTATGGTGGGACAAGGTGCCCTCCAAATTCGACGGCTGGAGCGAGGCCGAATTCCGCGCCGCCGGCTTCCGCGCGGTGCCGGGTTGCGTGGTGCGCCGCTCGGCCTATGTCGCGCCCGGCGTGGTGCTGATGCCGTCCTTCGTCAATCTCGGCGCCCATGTCGACACCGGCTCAATGGTCGACACCTGGGCGACCGTCGGCTCCTGTGCGCAGATCGGCAAGCACTGTCATCTCTCCGGCGGCGTCGGGATCGGCGGCGTGCTCGAGCCCTTGCAGGCCGGCCCGGTGATCATCGAGGACAATTGCTTCATCGGCGCCCGCTCGGAAGTGGTCGAGGGCGTCATCGTGCGCGAGGGCTCGGTCCTCGGCATGGGCGTCTATATCGGCATGTCGACCAAGATCGTCGACCGCGAGAGCGGCAAGGTTCTCTATGGCGAAGTGCCGCCCTATTCCGTGGTGGTCTCCGGCACAATGCCGGGCAAGCCGCTGCCGAACGGCGAGCCGGGCCCTAACCTCTATTGCGCCGTCATCGTCAAGCGCGTGGACGAGCGCACCCGCTCTAAGACCAGCATCAACGAGCTGTTGAGGGATTGACGGCACAGTCAAACAAGCGGATTCTCACCTGATGAGCCGAGACATCGAAATTCAAGCGCGATGGGACGGCGAGGCCAAGGTATGGATCGCCACTAGCCGCGACGTTCCGGGGCTTGTGGTTGAAGCCGATACCTGGTCGAGCATGATCGAGGAAGTCCGTCTTATCCTTCCCGAACTGCTGGATGTGCGCGGTGAACGCCACGACGACCTCTCGCTTACATTCAAGGCGGAGGAGCATCTCGACGTCGCGGGCGCCTGATGGCCGATTTCTATCGGGAACTCATAGCCGTTCTCCGCGCGAACGGATTCGAGTTCCTGAGAACGGGCAAAGGCAGCCACGAGATTTGGGCCAATCGCGCCAGCAACAAGCAAGTGACTGTGCCGCGCGCAACGAAATCGCGCCACACCGCTAACGACGTATTGAAGCAGGCTGGACTTCCAAAGAAATTCTGATGAGTGCCGACCCCGTTGCCCTCACCCGCGATCTCATTCGCTGCCCCTCGGTGACGCCGGCAGAAGGCGGTGCGCTGGCGTTTCTGGAAAAAACGCTGGCCGCGGCAGGCTTCACCGTGCATCGCATGACGTTCCATGAGCCCGGCGCGGAGGACGTGGAAAATCTCTACGCCCGCATCGGCTCGGAAGCGCCGAATCTCGTCTTCGCCGGCCATACGGACGTGGTGCCGCCCGGCGACGAGAAAGCCTGGACGCACCCGCCCTTTTCCGGCGAGATGGCGAACGGCGAATTATTCGGCCGCGGCGCTGTCGACATGAAAGGCGGCATCGGCTGCATGGTGGCCGCCGTGCTCGACCACATCGCCCATCATGGCAGACCGAGAGGCTCGATCTCGTTCCTGATCACCGGCGACGAGGAAGGCGTCGCGGTCAACGGCACGCCCAAACTGCTTACATGGGCAGAGGAGCACGGCGAGACGTTCGACCATTGCATCTTGGGCGAGCCGAGCAACCAGGAAGAGCTCGGCGACACCATCAAGATCGGCCGGCGCGGCTCGCTCAACGGCACGCTGATCGTCACCGGACGCCAGGGCCATGTCGCCTATCCGCAGCGCGCCGACAATCCGATCCGCGGGCTGGTGGCGCTGGTCGCCGCACTGCAAGCCGAGCCGCTCGATGCCGGAAACGAGAATTTCCAGCCCTCGCATCTGGAGTTCACTTCGCTCGACGTCGGCAACAAGACGGTCAATCTCATTCCCGGCGAGGCGCGGGCCCGCTTCAACATCCGCTTCAACGACTGCCATACCTTGGAATCGCTGAAGGCGCTGATCGAAGCGCGCGCCGCCAAGGCTTCCGGCGGAACGATCAATTTCGCCTTCGAATGGCAGCCGTCGAATGCCGGCGTTTTCGTCACCAAGCCGGGACCGTTTACCGACCTGGTGGCGAACGCGATTACCGACGTCACCGGCCGCAAGCCCGAGCTTTCGACCACCGGCGGTACCTCGGACGCGCGTTTCATCACGCATTATTGTCCTGTGGTGGAATTCGGACTGGTCGGACAGACCATGCATGCAACCGACGAACGCGTGCCGATCGCCGACCTGCGCGCGCTCACGACGATCTATCGCAAGATCATCGAGCGGTATTTCGGTTGATTTGCCGTTCCGGGGCGTCCGTCTGCGCGCCTGCGGCGGACGCCCCGGAATGACGGGTTGCAAACATCAGTCTAACATCGCGCCATGTTCCCTCCTTCCCGCATCGTCTGCCTGACCGAAGAGACCGTGGAGACCCTCTATCTCCTCGGCGAGGACCATCGCATTGTCGGTGTATCGGGCTACGCCGTGCGCCCGGCGCGCGTGCGCAAGGAAAAGCCGCGCGTCTCGGCCTTCATCTCCGCCGATGTGCCGAAGATCCTCGCGCTCGAGCCCGACCTTGTGCTCGCTTTTTCCGACTTGCAGGCCGATATCGTCGCCGAACTGATCCGCGCCAATGTCGCCGTACATGCCTTCAACCAGCGCGACGTCGCCGGCATCCTGGCCATGATCCGCACGCTCGGAGCGCTCGTGGGCGCGCCCGGCAAGGCGGACGCGTTGGCGGACGCTCTCTGCGCGCGCGTCGAAACAGCAAGCGAGCGCGCCGCGCAACAACCCCGCCGTCCGCGGGTCTATTTCGAGGAATGGGACGAGCCGATGATTTCCGGCATCCGCTGGGTATCGGAGCTGATCGAGGCCGCCGGCGGCGTCGACATATTTCCCGAACGCAGCCTTTGCAAAAGCGCCAAGGACCGCATCGTCACCGGCGACGACGTCATCGCCGCCCGTCCCGACATCGTGATCGGCTCCTGGTGTGGAAAAAAGTTCGTCCCGGCGAAAGTCGCGGCCCGCGCCGGCTTCGACCGCATTCCCGCCGTCGCCACTGGCTGGCTGCGCGAGGTCAAATCGGCCCTGATTCTGCAACCCGGCCCGGCGGCATTGACCGACGGTCTCGATGCGCTCGGCAAAATCGTCACGGAATGGGTTATGAATAACCGGCCCGGTGCCGTTAATCGTAGCGTCGGCAGGTTGTGAAATCGACCGGCGATCGTGCTATAGTAGCCCGAATTCGATGGAACAAGGACCCAGCGCGATGCAGCCGAACCAAGCCCGCACCGACCTGAAGATGGATGCACTGCTGGTGACATTCCTGATCGGTTTCGACGTCGCCGCCCGCCTGCTGCCGCATGCACCAGGCTTCCTGCCGGTCGCCGCCAGCGGGCTGTTCGCGGCGCGCTATCTGGGCCGGCCGGCGCTCGCACTGATCGTGCCGGTCGCCGCCATGGTCATTTCCGGCCTTGCGCTCGGCCCGGACGATTGGCGCGTTTCGCTCCTGGTCTATGGCGCGCTGGCGCTGCCCGCGCTTGTCGGCATGTTCATCCCGCGCGGCGCGCTGGCGACCGTCGCCGCCATGATCGGCGGCTCAATCGCCTTCTTCGTCATTTCGAATTTCGCGGTCTGGGCGTTCGGCGGGCTCTATGAACCGACGATGCAGGGGCTGATACAGTGCTACGTCGCGGCGCTGCCGTTCCTCGACAAGACCGTGCTGGGCGACCTGTTCTGGACGGCGGTGCTGTTCGGCGGCGCTTTCCTGGTGCAGCACGGCCCCGCGCTCGCGAAGAAGCCGCTCTGAAGGCGTTCCTGCCCCGGGCGCGGTGCGGCACGTAGCGCAAGCGAAGTGATGCACCGCAGATCCGGGGCCGTTTCATACTCTGAATTCGTAACGGTCCCGGGTCTGCAACACATCACTTCGTGCTGCGCTGCGCCCGGGACACGCCTACCCCAATAAATTCTTTACCCGAGCCAGCAAGGCCTTCAACCACCCTCCCCACATCGCCGGCCCTTCCGGTTCGGCCAGCCGCAGGCCCACCGTCGTAACACGCCCGTTCTCGATCTTGTGCGCAAGCAGTGCGATCGGTCCGAGCGCGACGATGTCGCCGATCTTGGCGCGCCGGCCGAGCTGCTCGAAAAAATAATCGGCGAGCGGTACCTCGGCGTGATCGGCCGCGACCTGCAAGCCGTAGATTTCCGCGAGCGCCCCGAGCGTCGCGCTGCCCGGCACGAAGAAGTCGCCGAGCAGCGCCGGATCGGGCCTCGGCGGCGGCGGCATGTCGACAAAGAACCGGTCGAGCGCCTGCGCCTTCTCCGGCGGCGCCAGGAGATAAACATAGTCGCCGACACGGACCGGATCGGCCTCGGCCGGGGTCAGGATTTCCTCGTTGCGGATGACGAGCGTCGGCCTCGCCCAGTTCGGGATCAGGCCGCGGCGTAGGAACGGACTGTTCGCAGGCACCGGATAGCCGACGATCTCGCGCGCAAGCTGACCGGGCAAATCGAGCTCGACCCTGCGCGGCAGCGGATCGGCGCGCGCGAACGACATATCGAGCTTGCGTGCCGCAAAGGCCACCGACCAGCCCTGAATCAGGAGCGAGGACAGCACGACCACGAAGGCCACGTCGAAGAACATATAGGCGGCCGGCAGCCCGACCAGCAACGGAATCGAAGCGAGGAAGATGGCGACCGCGCCGCGCAGGCCCACCCAGGAGATGAACAGCGTCTCGCGCCATTGGAAATTGAACGGCGCCAGGCACAGGAAAACGGCGGCCGGCCGCGCCACCAGCATCAGCGTGAGCGCAACCGCGATCGCACCGGCGAGGCTGTCGGCCAGCCGGTGCGGCCAAGCCAGCAGGCCGAGCAGCACGAACATCACGATCTGCGCCAGCCATGTCACCGCATCGAGAAATACGACCACCGAGTTATGCGCGCGGGTCTGCTTGTTGCCGACCACGAGGCCGGCGAGATAGACCGCGAGGAAGCCGGACGAATGCATGGCATTGGCGAAGGCGAACACGACCAGCGCGCTCACCGCGACGAACGGCGCGTGCAGACCCTGCGGCAGGCCGACCCGGTTGAGCACCCAGGCGATAACCTGCCCGCCCGCGAAACCGATGACGCAGCCGAGCACGGCGTCGCGCGTGAACGTGAGTAGCGCGTGCGACCAGCCTTGACCGCCATGCAGCAGGATTTCCACCAGCAGGAGCGCAAGGAACACGGCGAACGGATCGTTGGTGCCGGATTCGACCTCCAGCACCGAGCGCACACGCGGGCGCAGGCGCAAGCCGCGCGCATTGATCAGGAAGAACACCGCCGCCGCGTCGGTCGATGCCACGACGGCGCCGACCAGGAGGGCCTGAATCCAGCCGATGTCGAGCACGAATTTGGCCACCGGCGCGGTGAGCAGCGTGGTGACGAGCACGCCGGCCGTCGCCAGCGCCACCGCGGGCGCGAGCACGTTGCGAAAACTGGCAAAGCGGGTGCGCAGGCCCCCGTCGAACAGAATAAGCGCCAGGGCAATAGAACCCACGGTATAGGCGACGCCCACGTCGTCGAACTTGAGCCCGCCCGGCCCGCCTTCTCCCGCCAGCATCCCGACGACCACGTTCGCGAGCTGCACGCATGCGATCTCCGGGCTCGGGGCGATGCACCCGAACCGGCCACCGTGATGCCAGGCGATCGCCGCCACAAGCTCCTCAGGGAGCCCCGACTGCTCGGCGAACAGAGCGCCGGCATGGGCGTGATCCAGCCCGAACCGCTCCCACTCAGCCTCTGAGCGCTCGACTCCGCATGGATG
>JAKAHJ010000172.1 GCA_021815055.1 Pseudomonadota bacterium
AAATCGTGCTGATCGGCCATGCCGGCCACCCGGAAGTGATCGGCACCATGGGGCAATTGCCGGCGGGCAGCGTCACTTTGATCGAGACGCTCGCCGACGCCGACGCCTATGTGCCGCAGGATGCCAGCCGGCTCGCCTATGTGACCCAGACCACGCTGTCGGTCGAGGACACCGCGGCGATCGTCGAGCGGCTCAAGCGCCGTTTCCCGGCGATCGTCGGACCGCACAAGGAAGACATCTGCTACGCCACCACCAACCGGCAGGAGGCGGTCAAACGCGTGGCGCCGACGGTCGACGCCCTGATTGTGGTCGGCTCGCCCAACTCCTCCAATTCGCAGCGGCTGCGCGAGGTGGCCGAGCGCGCCGGCTGTCCGCACGCCGTGCTGGTGCAGCGCGCGTCCGAAATCGACTGGGACGCGTTCGCGGCTATCGAACGGCTCGGCATCACCGCCGGCGCATCGGCACCGGAAGTGCTGGTGGAGGAAATCATCGACGCCTTCGCCGCGCGCTATGCCGTGAGCGTGGAGACGATATCCGCCGCTGCGGAGGGAGTGTTCTTTCCGCTGCCCCGCGCGCTGCGGGAGACGCAGCCGGCGGAGTGACGCGTTCATGGCCGTCTATACCGACGTCACGGCGGAAGACCTTGCCAATTTCCTGACCCGCTACGACATCGGCGAACTGCTCTCCTATAAGGGCATCGCCGAAGGCGTCGAGAATTCGAATTTCCTGGTGCACACCAGCACCGGCACGTTCATTCTCACGCTGTACGAGAAGCGCGTCGCCGAGGGCGACCTGCCGTTCTTCCTCGCGCTGATGGAGCATCTGGCGGCGCGCGGCATCACCTGCCCGCAGCCGGTCAAGAACAAAGAAGGCGGCATGCTCGGCCGCGTCGCCGGCAAGCCTGCGGCGATCGTCACTTTTCTCGACGGTTTGTGGATCCGAAGGCCCAATCCCGGCCACTGCGCGGCGCTGGGCGAAGCCTTGGCGCGGCTGCATGTGGCGGGCGCCGATTTTCCCATGCGGCGGGCGAACGCGCTGTCGATCGACAACTGGCGTCCGCTCTACGAGCATGCGCGTCCACGCGGCGATAGCGTGCAGCCGGGCCTGTGCGGGGAGATCGCGAAGGAACTCGACGCGCTCGAGCGAGCCTGGCCGCGCGCCTTGCCGGCGGGAGTGATCCACGCCGATCTCTTTCCGGACAACGTATTCTTTCTCGGCAATCGGCTGTCCGGCCTCATCGACTTCTATTTCGCCTGCACCGATACGCTCGCCTATGACGTCGCCATCTGCTTGAACGCCTGGTGCTTCGAGCCGGATCACGCCTACAACATCACCAAGGGCCGTGCGCTGTTGAAAGCCTACGCCAAAGTGCGCGCGCTGTCGGCGGAAGAGCGCGATGCGCTGCCGGTGCTGGCGCGCGGCGCCGCCATGCGCTTTCTGTTGACGCGGCTGGTGGACTGGCTGGCGGTGCCGAACGGCGCGCTGGTCAAGCCGAAGGATCCGCTCGAATATTTCCGCAAGCTGCGTTTCCACCGATCGGTGAGAAGCGCGGCCGACTATGGCTTTGACGCGTGAGCGGCCAGCACGTCACCATCTACACCGACGGTGCCTGCTCGGGAAATCCGGGCCCGGGCGGCTGGGGCGCGATTCTCACCATGGGTGAGCACCGCAAGGAATTGATGGGTGGCGAACTTCACACCACCAACAACCGCATGGAATTGATGGCGGCAATCTCCGCGCTCGAAGCGCTCAAGCGGCCCTGCACCGTCGATATCCACACCGACAGCCAGTATCTGCGCAACGGCATTACGAGCTGGATCCACGCCTGGAAGCGCAACGGCTGGCGCACCGCCGACAAGAGCCCGGTCAAGAACGTCGATCTGTGGAAGCGGCTCGATGCGGCGCTCGCGGAGCACAAGGTGCATTGGCACTGGGTGAAAGGCCATGCCGGCCACGCCATGAACGAGCGCGCCGACGAACTCGCGCGCGAGGGACTGGTGGCGGCGCGCGCCGGGGCGGCCGGTGCGATGAAGGAGGGTTAGTTATTCCGGGCTCCGGCCTTCGGCCGGCCCCGGAATGACGGAAACTAAATCTGCCCGAGCAGCGTCTGCCCGCCGGAGACCTCGCATTTGCCCGGCGCTTCCTCGATATTGAGCTTCTTCACCACGCCGTCTTCCACCAGCATCGAGTATCGTTTCGAGCGCACGCCCATGCCGCCGGCCGAGCTGTCGTTGTCCAGGCCGATGGCCTTCGCAAACTCGGCATTGCCATCGGCGAGGAACTCGATCTTGCCGGCGGCGCCCGCGGCCTTTTTCCAAGCCTCCATGACGAAGACATCGTTGACGGCCGTCACCGCGATCTCATTCACGCCCTTGGCCTTGATGGCCTCGGCATTGTCGAGGAAGCTCGGCATGTGCAGGTTCGAGCAGGTCGGCGTAAAGGCGCCCGGCACCGCGAACAATGCGACCTTGCGGCCTTTGAACATGTCGTCGGTGGTCTTCCAGGCGGGACCTTCCGTGGTCATGACGCGGAATTTGGCATCGGGCAGGCGATCGCCGACTTTGATAGGCATGGGATACTCCGTTGTGTCTTGCTTGCGTTTCCCGCGCGGTAATTACGCCCATATCCACGCTTAGTCGAGATAGGACTTCACTTCGAGCGCGCGGTCGCCTTCGACGATCGTAAACGTCAATTCGAAATTGCCCTTGGGACTGACGCCGGGCGGCAAACCGTCGAGTTCGAAGCCGAACTGCCGGTGTCCGGCGGGCGCGCCCTGGGCGGGCGTGGGGATGGGCAGCGCCCATTCCGGCGTCGGGCCTTCGACGAACAATTGCACCGGCTTGTCTGTCGGCGCTTTGAAATCGACTGCAACGAGCGGTTTCGGCGCATCATTGACGCGGCGAACGGTGAGCCCGACATCGGCGGCCGGCGTCGGCCTCGGCACGCGCGCTTCCGCCGCCTTCAGGGCCTGGTCGAACGCGCTGGCGCCTGCGCCAAGGGCGAGCTCCGCGCTTGCCTCTGCCGGCACGCACAGCTTCTCGCAGACCGCGTAGTCGAGCTTTAGGCGAAGCCGCACCGGCTTGCCGGCCTGTTTCGGCGTCACGGCGATCGGAAACACGACAGCATTTTCATAGACCAGCGACTGGCCGGCCTCGTTGCGGAGAAGGTGCGGTGCGGGGTACAGCACCTTCGCCGCCGCAAGATTTTCCGAGCCGGAAAAATCGAAACGCGGCGGCACGCCGGAGTCGCCTGGATTGCGCCAATAAGTGTGCCAGCCCGGCGCCAGTTTTATCTCGACGCCTGCCCCAAGCCGCTGGGCGCCGGCGCCGTTGCTGCCCGCGATCAGGCGGACGGCGGAGTTGCCGCCATCGCTCCAGGCCGAGGCGTCGGCGGCCTGCGCCGTGCCGGCTGCAAATCCGGCAGCCAGCGCGAAAACGAGACATGTGCAAATCTCTTTCATGACCCACGACGAACTAGTCGGTAATCGCCTCCGCCACCACTGAATTCATCGTGAGCGGCCGGTGATCCGCAAACGCCAGGGCGGCGATTCCGCCACAATTACCGCCTATACAGACAAAGCGAGAGTGGCCGATTGAACCTTCCGCCGCAAGCTTCGTTTGCAATGACAGACCGATCGGGTAACCTTTACCCATGCCGACGACCCGCAAAAGCGCCGAAATGTCCGATTTTGCCGCGCCTGCGCGCGGCTATCTCGATGGGCAGATGCTGATTGCCATGCCGGCGATGAGCGACGAGCGTTTTACGCGCGCGGTGATCTATGTCTGCGCTCATTCGTCGGAAGGCGCGATGGGAATCGTCGTCAACCAGGCGGCCCAGAACATCAAGTTCCCGGACCTTCTCGTGCAGCTCGAGGTCATTCCGGAGACCGAGTGTATTCAGTTGCCGACGCAGGCCGAGGATGTCCAGGTGCTGAAAGGCGGCCCAGTCGAAACCGGCCGCGGATTCGTACTGCATTCGGCCGATTTTTTCATCGAGAATTCGACGCTGCCGATCGATGACGGCGTCTGCCTTACGGCCACGCTCGACATCTTGAAAGCGATCGCGCGGGGGAATGGGCCGTCCAACGCCGTGCTCGCGCTCGGCTATGCCGGCTGGGCGCCCGGCCAGCTCGAGCAGGAAATTCAGCAGAACGGCTGGCTGCATTGCGCGGCCGACACCGAACTGATCTTCGGCAGCGATGTCGAGCATAAATACGAACGCGCGCTGCGCAAGATCGGCATCGATCTCAGCCACTTGTCGAACGAAGCGGGTCACGCCTAAGGCGCACCGGCCCGCTCTATTCCGATGCAATCGCTTTCAGCGCGCGCGGGGGAGGCGCGTGGTCGCCGAGAAGATTGCGCGCCTCCTCGCCGGTCATCGGCTCGCCGAAAGCGAAGCCTTGTGCATATTCGCAGCCGAGCTGGTAGAGCTCGACCGCGTCGGAATCGGTCTCGGCGCCTTCCGCCACCACTTCCATGCCGAGATCGTGTGCGAGCGCGATGATCGAGCGCAGGATCACGGGCCGCGTGCCGCGCGCGGTGGTGCGCACGAAGGACTGGTCGATCTT
>JAKAHJ010000029.1 GCA_021815055.1 Pseudomonadota bacterium
TTCCGATCTAGGGTATCGACCGTGCCGGGCCATCTCGGCGTCATCGAGGACGACAAAGCGGCGATGCGCATCGCCGACGAAATCGGCTATCCGGTGATGATCAAAGCCTCGGCCGGCGGCGGCGGCAAAGGCATGCGCGTCGCGCATTCGCGCGTCGAGGTGGCCGAGGGTTTCGCGCGCGCCCGCTCGGAGGCGAAGTCGTCGTTCGGCGACGACCGAGTCTTCATCGAGAAGTTCATCGTCGATCCGCGTCACATCGAAATCCAGGTGCTCGGCGACAAGCACGGTCACGTGACCTATCTCGGCGAGCGCGAATGCTCGATCCAACGCCGCAATCAGAAGGTGATCGAGGAGGCGCCAAGCCCGCTGCTCGATGAGGCCACGCGCAAGAAGATGGGCGAGCAGGCGGTCGCGCTCGCCAAAGCGGTCGGCTACGACAGCGCGGGCACCGTCGAATTCGTCGCGGGCCAGGACAAGAGTTTCTTTTTTCTGGAGATGAATACGCGGCTACAGGTCGAGCATCCGGTGACCGAGCTCGTCACCGGCATCGATCTGGTCGAGCAGATGATACGCGTCGCCGCCGGCGAGAAGCTGTCGATCAAGCAGAGCGACGTGAAGCTCAACGGCTGGGCTGTCGAGAGCCGGGTCTATGCCGAAGACCCTTACCGCAAATTCCTGCCTTCGACCGGGCGCCTCACGCGCTACCGTCCGCCGGAGGAGCGCAGCGTGCACGGCGTGACCGTGCGCAACGATACCGGCGTTTACGAAGGCGGCGAAATCTCGATCTATTACGACCCGATGATCGCCAAGCTCGTGACCCATGCGCCGACACGGCTCGACGCAATCGAGGCGCAGGCCGACGCGCTCGATGCATTTGTCATCGACGGCATCCGCCACAACATTCCGTTCTTGTCCGGGCTGATGGCGCATCCGCGCTGGCGCGCCGGCAGGCTCTCTACCGGCTTCATCGCCGAGGAGTTTCCGCAGGGCTTCCATCCGCATCCGCCCGAAGGCGAACGTGCGGAGATCGTCGCGGCGGTTGCTGCGGCGGTCGACCACGTGCTGGGCGAGCGCAAGCGGCAGATTTCCGGGCAGATGAACGGCCGCGCCGTAACGCGTGAAAGTCAGCGCGCGGTTTGGCTCGGCGAGCACGAGCAGCGCCTCGAAGTCAAACGCGAGAACGGCACGATCGCAGTGCGCTTCCCGGGCAAGCGCGTGGCGCGCGAGCTTTCATCCGATTGGAAGCCGGGCGACCCGCTCTGGTCGGGCACGGTCGACAGCGATTCCGTTTCCGTGCAGGTGCGGACGATTCCGAACGGCTTCGTGTTGAGCTATCGCGGCGTCGAAACGAAGGCCTATGTCTATACCGAGCGTGAGGCGCAATATGCGCGGCTGATGCCGGTGAAACAGGCGGCCGACACCGGAAAACAGGTGCTTTGCCCGATGCCCGGCCTCGTCGTTTCGATCGCGGTGGCAGAAGGCCAGGAGGTCAAGGCCGGCGAGACCGTCGCGGTGGTCGAGGCGATGAAGATGGAGAACGTGCTGCGCGCCGAGATCGACGGCACGGTGAAGAAGATCCACGCCAGGCCGGGCGACAGTCTGGCGGTCGATGCGGTGATTTTAGAATTTGCATAGCCTTGCGCTTTTGGCGCCGCAGCCGATCAAGAAGGCACGGAGTCCATGAACAGCATCCGTCACATCATCGTGCGAGGCCGCGTCCAGGGCGTCGGCTTCCGCGCCTTTGTCGAGGGCGAGGCGCTACGCTACGGTTTGGAAGGTTGGGTGCGTAACCGGCACGACGGATCGGTGGAGACGATTTTCGTCGGGCCGTCCGAATTGGTGCAGGCGATGCTGGAGGCCTGCCGGCGCGGTCCAGCACAGGCGCGCGTCGATGCGCTGGACGACCGCGACGGCGGCGAGGATCAGCTCGACCTCAGGCGCCCAGGTGAATCGTTTTCTGTGCTGCCGACGGTTTGATCGGCGGTCGGCCCGAACAGGGCCCCGAACTCGCCGCGCAGCGCCATGTCGACCTCCGGCATCGAGACAGGCCGTCCGAGATCGGCGAGGCTGGTGACGCCGAAGCGGGGCTCGTTCACGCCGCAGGGCACGATGCCGGTGAAATGGGTGAGGTCGGGATCGACGTTGAGCGCCAGCCCGTGCAGCGTCACCCAGTGCCGCACGCGGATGCCGATGGCGGCGATCTTGTCCTCGTAACCGGCGCCCTTCTCGGGCCGTCGCACCCAGACGCCGACGCGGTTCTCTCGCCGTTCGCCGCGCACATTGAAGCGCCCGAGCGTACGGATGATCCATTCCTCCAGTGAGGCCACGAAGCGGCGCACGTCGGGCCCGCGCTTTCTGAGGTCGAGCATGGCGTAGACGACGCGTTGGCCCGGGCCGTGATAGGTCATCTGTCCGCCGCGTCCGGCGTCGAATACCGGAAATCGGGTCTCCAGCACGTCCGCGCGATCGGCGCTGGTGCCGGCGGTGTAGAGCGGCGGATGCTCCAGGAGCCAGACCAGTTCGCCGGCGTGCCCGGCGGCGATGTCGGCTACGCGCGCGTCCATCGCCGCGAGCGCCACCTCGTAGGGCATGAGGGCATCGCTCACGCGCCATTCCACCGGCAGCGATCCGGCAGGCAGCGGCAGGCCCAAGGTCAATTCGTCTCGGATGTTAACCACTCGTTCACCATACCATGGTGACCTCATACCGGCTCGCAAACGCGCGGGCGAGGGCGAAGGAAGAACCAAAACGTGGCCACGCTGGACAAGGTTGCCGTCGATATCACCGTGGTGCTGGGCACCACCTCGATGCCGATCCATCAGGTGCTGCGGCTCGGCCGCGGCGCCATCATCGAGCTGGATGCCTCCGAGGACGACGCCGTCAGCATCCTCGCCAACAATCTGCCGGTAGCGAAGGGCACGGTGGTGGTCAACGGCAACCGTATCGCGGTGAATGTGGCCGAACTCCTGCCGCGCCCGCCCGACATGCGCTGAGCCGATCCAATCGCCGGCCGGCCGGGCAGGGGGATACCCCTCTGCCTAACGGCTTGATCGGCTGTGCAAAACCGCCCCCGCTTTTTCTCGTTTCCGGCGCCCGCGGCCCTTGTCGCCCGGGTCCCCATTTGTTACAGGTCCGCCATCTTGTGGGCGACGGGCCTCCCGAACGGCCTTTCGTTCCTCTCCCCATGCGGCCATGGCGGAATTGGTAGACGCACTAGCTTGAGGTGCTAGCGGGGCAACCCGTGGAGGTTCGAGTCCTCTTGGCCGCACCAATCCCTCCTTCGCTCCACCGGCTTATGTCGGTTCCGTGCGCTATTGCGGTTGGTGCCGGTCGCGCGCCTTCAGAACGGCTCGTAATTGCGCAACGCCGGAATCACCTTCTCGCCGAACAGCCGGATCGAGCGCATGAGGTCGTCCGCGGGCAAGTCGGAGAAATTGAATTCGCCGAGGAAGACGTTGTAGAGCCCGGCTTCCGCGGTCGCGCGGATTTTGGCGGCGACCGTCTCGGGCGCGCCGATGAACACCAGGTCGTGCTTCATCAGGTAATCGGCATCGAACAAATTGGCCATGATCTCGGAGGCGCCCGGCTCGCCGCGGCCGATGAATTTCTTGGCGTGCTCGCGCACGCGCTGCTCGAAAGTTTCGCCCGGCTTCGGCGGCGGCAGGAAGCCCTCGTAGGCGCGCGCAGCGCGGGCAAGCGCCACGTCGAGCGCCTTCTCGTCGGTCTCGTCGACATAGACGAGGGTGCAATAGGCGATGTTCGGCTTGCGCGGCCAGCAGGCCTTGCCCCAGTTTTCGAGAAACTTGCGGTAACGCGGCGCAGCATCAGCGCGCGGATAAACCAGGAAGTAGCCGGGATTGATGCCCCTCTCGGCGCAGAATTCGAGCGTGCGCGGATCGCGGCTCATCATCCAGAGCGGCGGATGCGGCTTCTGCGCCGGCTGCACCGACAGCACGGTGTCTTCCGCCGTGTTGAAGTTCTCGCCGTGGAACGAGAACGGCTGTTGCTCGTCATAGGCCGCGCGCAGGTAATCGACGAATTCCAGCGTCGGCGTTTTGCGGAAATTATAATCGAGCCCGAACGGCCGGAAATAATCGGCATTGATGCCGGGCACGAGACCGCATTCCATGCGCCCGTCCAGCATCTGGTCGACGATGGCGATCTCCTCGGCCAGCCGCAGCGGATGATAGAGCGGCACGATATAGCCCATCGGCCCGACGCGCATGCGCTTGGTGCGCGCGCCGGCGCCGACCGCATAGAGGCTGGGCGAGGATATCCAGCTCTCGTCGGGACGGAAGTGATGCTCGACGCAGAAGCCGTAGTCGAAGTCCAGCGCGTCGCACAGTTCCAGCTCGCGCCACAGCTCCTCGTAGCGCTGGTGCGGCGTGTAGTCCGGCTTGGCCCAGATATGCGAGAAATGGGCGAACTTCATTTCCAATCTCCGGAATGCGTAGCCGTGCTCGCGATAGAGTTCAATCGGCCCCGCCCGCCGGAATGACCGGCAACAGGACGTATGGCTCCTTGGCGGGTGCGACATGCATCGTGTTGCGCGTGGCGAAGACGGCTGGCGGCCGGTCGTCCGGGTCGATGTGGAGGAAAGGGCCGACGCCCTTCATCGGATAAGGCGCGTTCGGCAGGGCGATGTCGCTGCCGTCGACCTCGTAGTCCTTGCCGCGCACGGTGAGCGCCAGCCGATAGCCCGGCGGCACCACGATCGAGGTCGGCCAGATCTCGATGTCCAGTTCGACTGGTACGCCGGGTGTGAGCGGCCATTCCTCGTCATGGCTGTGCCAGGGGCGGTAGGGCAGGCTGCGTTGCGGATCGAGCTTGCGCTGCGATGCGCGCAGCCATCCGATCGCGATCGGCGTGCGCGGATCGTTCGAGCCGATGAAAGTGACTTCCTTGCCTTCCGGATCGAACAGGCGCAGCACGAGGAAAAGATCGGCGTCGGTTGTCTCGGAAGAAACCCAGAGCTTGGCTGCGATCGGTCCGGTGATTTCGAGCGCCTGCGTTTGCGCCGCCAGCGAGAAGGTGAGGCCGTCGCCGGTGGTGTCGTAGCTCAGTGTCGCAGGCGTCGACGGCGCGACGGTTGAGAGCGCAAGCCCGTCCGACTGCAAATAATATCTGGTCCATTGCGTGCGGGCGAGCGGCCATTCGTTCTCGCCGCGCAGCACGAACTTTTCGCCCGGATGGCGGATGTTGAGATCAACGCGCGGCTGTCGGTCCCAACCGGTGTCCTCGCCTTTGAGGAAATGGCCGAAGAATCGCTTCTGCAACGTACTTCCATAGTTGCTGTAGAAATGCGTGAAATGTGTGTCGCCGTGAACCTCCAGCCATTTCTGCTTCGAGCCCGCGCGCATATAGCCCTCGAAATTGCCGCGCGTATGCAGGCCCACACCGCCCCAATTGCCGGCCGACAGCAGCGGCGCCTCGATCTGCGAAAAATCGGCGGTGCGCTCCGCGTAGTAATCGTCGGCGAATTTGCGGCGCTTGATCTCTCCCGGGCAATCGGCGCGATTGGCCGCGAGTTCCGCCTCCGAGAGCGTCTCCGGACCGGCGGCGGGTGCGCCGGTTACCTGGCTCGTGCAGCCGCGGTCGCCGACGCCGTGCTGTACGCGCAACACCTGGCGCCCGAACCAGCTCTTGAAGAAGTTGCTCAGGATGCCGCCGTGCCGTGACAGCTCGCGGTAGTGGTCGGACGAGCCTTCCCAGATGCACATGGCGGCCAGGTGCGGCGGCTTGAGTGCGCCCACCGTCCACTGGTTCATCGCGTAATAGGAGATGCCGTTGATGCCGACCTTGCCGTTGCTCCACGGCTGCGTTCCGGCCCATTCGATGCATTGGTAAAGGTCCCGCGTTTCGCGCGGCGACCACACGTCGAGAAAACCCGGCGAGCGGCCGGCGCCGCGCGAATCGACCCGGATCACCACATAGCCGTCCGGCACCCATTTCTCCGGATCGACCAGTTCCCAGTTCTGATACTTGTTGCTCGACCCCTCGAGCACTTCCGGCGCGGCCTTGACCAGCCTTTGCCAGTTTCCCTTGTAGCCTTCCTGAAACGCCTGTCCTTTGGCGTAAGGGCCGTAGGTGAGAATGACCGGATGCCGGCCCTCGCCGATCGGCCTGAACACATCGGCGCGCAACACCAGGCCGTCGTCCATCGCGATGGGGGCGTCCCAATCGGTCTGCATGCCGTCGCGAATTTCGCTTTTCATCAGGTCCATGGCGGTGCTGCTCCCTGCGCATTGTCGGGCCGGGATATTGGCGGGCGCGACGCCGCAACGCCAGAGCGCAATCCTTTCCCAAGTCGTGAGACCGCAATGACGCAGCCCGTAGTGATCGTCGCCATGCGTCGGTTCGGGGGCGCGATCAGCTCGAGGTCGGCACCTGGACGCTCGAGCTCGGCATCCATCTGCGCACCGGGCTCGAAGACAACGTCAAGTTCGACCGCGAGCGGCCGGCTATCGGCGGCGCGGACCTGGTTGTCCTTTGGTGCGACAGGCGGGAAATTCGGCCGTCGTGCCGCGAGCCCGCAGGAAGCGCGCGCATCTTGTGGCTCGCGCTCGCACAAGGACGCGACAGGTTTCTAGCGCAGGAACCAGAGCAAGCCGGGTGACGCGACCTCGGCGCTCTGCGGCTTGCTTTTCTTTTTGGCAATGGCCGCCGAGACCACTGGGTCGCGCTCGGTGCGGGCGACATGTCTGCGACGGTGCGCCCGCTTTTTGACGTGGTGCTCCCTGACGACCGCGCTGGTCTTAAGCACGCGCGGCCAGCCTTCGCGTTTGGCGACGACGGGCGGCTCCGGCGGCAGCACGGGCCGGACGCCCGGGGCCACCGGCTGGACGATATGATAGCCGCGCTCTTTGAGTTCCTTGAGCAGGGTCGGCAGGGCCATCGCCGTCGCCGGATGAATGTCGTGCAACAGCAGCACGCCGCGATGGTGGTGGGCCTCGATGCGGCGGATCGCCCGGCGCACGATCTGGTCGGGGGTGATGCCGCGGTGCCAGTCGTCGGCGACTTCGTCCGCGCTCCAAACCGCGAGTGATTGCGATGCGAGGTAGCTTTCGACCTGACGGCCGCGCGCCAAGCCCGGAATGCGGAAGAACGGCGCCACCGCGCGCGGATCGCCGAGCACCGTTTCGACCGAGACGATGCCCCGATGCACCTCGCTCGCGATACGCGGCTGCCCCATTTCGTCAAAATTGAAAGGGTGATGCTGGCTATGGGTGCCGATGGTGTGGCCCGCCTCATAGATGCGGCGGACCTGGGCCGGATAGGCATGGGCCATCTGCCCGACCAGGAAGTAGGTGACCTTCACGCAATTGTCGGCGAGGACTTTGAGGATGCGGCCGGTATAGGGAGGAAGCGGTCCGTCGTCGAAGGTTATCGCCACCTCATGGTCGCGAAGCGGCAGCGTGGTCTTGTACTGCATGCTGCCGATCCGCGGCAGCTCGGCGGGATCGACGGTGATGGTTCGGCTGGTGCCGATCGCGTCCGGGTTTCCGGGACAGGACGGCGCCGCAGTGGCCGGCACTAAGCCGCCGATCACGCAAGCGAAAGCAACGGCCACGCAACGCATACCGGAAAAGCCTCCCAAAACCCGCCTTTCCGCACGGAGAGGCCGCGCTCTTGAATTCGGCGAGGTGGAACAACCCTAGAGGTTCTAAAATTAACGGTAAATTAACCAAATTCGACCGTCCACCACTTTGTTTTACAATGGGTTTTCTACGGAGCGCGTCCCGCGGTTGCTGCGGCGCTGGCTAAGGCGTCCCGCGCGCCGCCGGGATGGCCTGCACGATATGGTAGCCGCGCTTCTTCAGCTCGCGCAGGAAAGCCGGCAGCATGCGTACGGTCTCTGCCTTGGTATCGTGAAAAAGTACGATGCCATGGTCGATGCGCTCGATCCGGCGAAGGACCAGGTGCAATTCCTGGTCCGGCGTCATCGGATTCCAGTCGCTGGCCCAGACATCGGCGCCAAACACCACGATGCCCCGGTTCTGGAGCCAGTCCAGTAACGGCTTGCTGGAGGCGAAGCCGGGGAATCGGAAGAAGGGCGTATGGGGGGTGCGGCGCGGTTGGCCGTAGAGCGCGGCCTCGTCCGCTATAATGCCGCGATCGATCTCGGCTTGCGCGCGCGTGAGCGGCATGCGGTCGAGCAGCGGATGCGCATAGGTGTGATGGCCGATCGTGTGGCCCTCTGCCAACTCCCGCCGGGCGATTTCCGGGTGAGCCTCGGCATTGCGACCGACGAGGAAAAAAGTGGCGCGGACGCATTCGTGCTTGAGGGCATCCAGCACTTTCGGCGTTGTCGTCGGCCAGGGCCCGTCGTCGAAGGTGAGGACCAGTTCTTTGGATCTGAGCGGCAGCGTCGCCGGAAAGTGCTTACGCCCGACCCGCGGGCTGGTCGCGGCATCGACGGCGATCACACGCTCGGTCCCGAGCGCCTTGCTGTTGCCCGGACAGGGCGCGGCGAAGCCGGCCGCGGGCAGCACGGTGGCGGAAACGGCGATGGCAACGATACGAAGCATGGAGGGCCGAGTGGCGGGCGAGTGGCGGGAGCGCGCGATCGTACATTCCATGACACAGTTTACGCGTTAATTGTTTGCCCGTTCTGAATGTGGGGCGTACAAGCCGAAAACCCAACGCCGAGGCTCCGGCATGCTTGACCTGAACACCAGCGTGCCGCAATTGCGCGGTGAGGACGGCGCGCTTCGCGCCGAATTCGTCGAGCGGGTATCCGAGGCCATCGCCGCTTCGGACGTCGCCGCCCTGCGCGATCTGGTCGGCGATCTGCATGAGGCCGATCTGGGCGCGATACTGCAGGCGCTCGAGCCGGCACTGCGCCCGCGCCTCATCGAATTGCTGGGCATCGACTTCGACTTCACGGCGCTCACCGAGGTCGACGACGCGGTACGCGAGGAAATCCTCGAAGAACTGGAACCGCGCACCGTCGCGGAGGGGGTGCGCGACCTCGATTCCGACGACGCGGTGGCAATCCTGGAGGATCTGCCGACTGAGGATCGTGCCGAAATTCTCGAACAGCTACCGCCGCGCGAGCGCGTGGCGCTGACCCGCAGCCTCGAATATCCGGAGGGCTCGGCCGGCCGGCGGATGCAGACCGAGTTCATCGCGGTTCCGGCGCAATGGACGGTCGGCCAGGCCATCGACTACATGCGCGAAACCGCGGAACTGCCGGAGCGTTTCTACGAACTTTACGTGGTGGATGGCAGCGGCCGGTTTCGCGGCGCCGTGCCGCTCGACCGGATGCTGCGCGGCAAACGTCCGGTACCGATCGCCGAACTGATGGAAGACGACCGGCCGTTGATCCGCTCGGAGCAGGACCAGGAAGAGGTCGCCCGGCTGTTCCAGCGCTATAACTGGGTGGCGGCGCCGGTGCTCGACGCCGGCGATCGCCTGGTCGGCGTCATCACCTTCGACGATGTGGCGGACGTCATCCAGGAAGAGGCCGACGAGGACATCAAAGCACTCGGCGGCGTCACCCGCGACGAGGAATTGTCCGACTCGGTGTGGACCATCGCGCGCGGCCGCTTCAACTGGCTGCTGGTCAATCTCGGCACCGCCTTTCTCGCGTCCTCCGTGCTGGGACTGTTCGAGGGCCAGTTGCAGAAGATGGTGGCGCTTGCCGTGCTGGCGCCGATCGTGGCGAGCCAGGGCGGCAATGCCACGACCCAGACCATGACGGTCGCGGTGCGCGCGCTGGCGACCCGGGAATTGGTCGACGCCAATGCGTGGCGGGTGATCAAGCGCGAATTGCTGGTCGGACTGCTCAACGGTCTCGCCTTCGCCGTCATCACCGGCGCGGCCGCCTATGCCTGGTTCCTGGTGCCGGGTTTGGGCATCGTGATCGGACTCGCCATGATCTGCAATCTGGTGGCGGCGGCGCTCGGCGGGATTTTGATTCCGTTGTTGTTGCATCGCCTGAAGATCGATCCGGCGGTCGCCTCGAGCCCCTTCGTAACCACTGTGACCGACGTGGTCGGCTTCTTCGCCTTCCTGAGCATCGCTACGTTCTGGTTCGGGCTGCGCTAATGGTGCGCCAGCCGGTTACCTTTCGTTCACCGTCTTTGGTGACCGGCCATTAAGGCTGAATCTTTATGCCTTGACCGGTATGCCGCAGCGTAACGCGGGGTGAGCGGTTGGACGGCGAGGGCGGTTCGCAACGGCGGGATTCCGATCCCAAACGCGTGCTGCTCGCCTTGGCGAGCCGGCAGCCTGTTGCATCCGATGCGGCAGCGCCCGCGAAACGGCTGCGCAAGGCCTCCGGCCTCGTCGCCTTGTTGGCCGCTCTCGGCATCGGCGCCACGGTGCTTGCCGGCGCGGTCGCCTATCAGGTGGCGCGTGACAGCGATGCGCATTTTCTCTCCGACCAGCGGGAGTCGCTGCGCGCGGCTGTCGTTGAATTTCGCGCCCTGTTCGGACAGGCGGACGAAGTCGATCCGCGCTTTATTCGCATGGTCGAACGGAGCGCCGGCCTGAAAGCCCTCAAGTTCGAGACCGAGGCCCCCGCTGACGGTCGCGAGGTGCAGCCGGTGCTGGACGAGCGGGGGCGGATCGCCGGCTTCTTTACGTGGGAAGAGACCCGGCCGATGGCCGCCGCGCTGGGCCGCCTCCTGCCGTTCATCGTCGCTGTCGCGCTGCTGCTGATCGTCTTCGCGGCGTTTTCGCTTCGGCAGCTCAACCGCGCGCGCCGTGAACTAGCCGCAAGCGAAGAACTCGTCCGCCGTGCCGCCGACGAGGACAAGATCACGAGCCTGCCCAACCACGCCAAGACCCTCGAACTGCTCGACCTCGCCTTGGCGGAGCGCGACGGGGACAATGTGACGAGCTTCGCGCTCATCGAACTTGACGGGATGGCGGACGTCACCGCCCATCTCGGCGTACTCGGAGCGGACGAACTCATCGTCGCGGTGGGGCGCCGGATCAAGGAGACCTTGCCGCCGCAGGCCATCTGTGGACGCATCGCGGCCGACGAATTTGCGGTTACGTTGAGCGCCGGTCCCGATTTCGGTATCGAGACGGTCCTGCGCGGAACGCTCGAGGCCATCGCGCGACCGCATTGGATCGACAAGGTGGTCCGCGTGAGCGCCCATGCCGGTTTCGCCCAGGCGCCGCGCGATGCTCAGACACGCGGCGAGCTTACGCGCAAGGCCGAACTGGCGCTGCGCGAGGCCGCCAGGAAGGGGCCGGGTTCGCTTGTTCGATTCGAGGCGGCGCTCGAGGCCGCCTCGACCGACCAGAAATTCATTCACCGCGAATTGCCGCGCGCCCTCAGCGCGGGCGATCTCGAGCTTCATTACCAGCCGATCGTCGCGGCGAATGGCGGACGCGTCGTCGGTCTGGAGGCCCTGCTGCGCTGGACCCATGCAACGCGCGGGCCGATTGCGCCGGCCGCCTTCATTCCGGTGGCCGAGCAGATGGGCCTGATGGACGCCCTCGGCGCCTTCGTGCTGCGGCGCGCTCTGGCCGAGGCCAAGCGCTGGTCCGATCTCTACATCGCAGTCAACCTGTCGCCCTTGCAGGTGCGCGACGCTTCGATCGTCGATCTGGTGCGTGCGACACTGGCCGAAAGCGCGGTGCCGCCGTCGCGCCTGATGCTGGAAATCACCGAAGGCGTACTGATCGACAACCCGGAAGAAATGATCGAGCGCATCGAGGACCTGCACGCGCTCGGCGTGCGCATCGCGCTCGATGATTTCGGCTCGGGCTATTCCAATCTCGGCTATCTGCAACGCTTCCCGCTCGACAAGCTCAAGATCGACAAGAGCTTCGTCGACGCGCTCGGCCGATCGGCCAATGGCGGCGTGATCATCCAGGCGATCGTCGCACTTGCCCGCGCGCTCGGCCTCACCGTGACGGTGGAGGGCGTCGAAACCGAGCAGCAGCGTGTCCTGTTGCGGCTCGCCGGCTGCGACGAGATGCAAGGCTTCCTGTTCGCGAGGCCGGCGCCGGCCAAGACCATCGATCGGCTGCTGGCGCAGGCGAGGGGGGACACCGGCAAGACCTTGCCCGCTGCCGCCGGGGCCCTTACAGCCTGATACACCGACGAACGGTCCCGCCGCCGCGGAGCCGCGCCTGGCCGGGCGTCCGGATTGGAGGGCGACGCAATGATACCCAACGCATGGTCGGGCTTCGATTTCGGGCTGGGCACGGACGTCGACATGCTGCGGCAGACGGTGGCCGATTTTTCCCGCGATCGCATCGCACCGCGCGCCGATGAGATCGATCGCAGCAATGAGTTCCCGCGCGACCTGTGGCCGGAAATGGGCGCGCTCGGCCTGCACGGGATCACGGTCGAGGAGGACTATGGCGGCGCCGGCCTCGGCTACCTTGCCCATTGTGTGGCCATGGAGGAGATTTCGCGCGGCTCCGCCGCCGTCGGCCTTTCCTACGGCGCGCATTCCAACCTCTGCGTCAATCAGATCCGCCGCAACGGCAGCGAGGCGCAGAAGCGCAAATATTTGCCGAAGCTGATTTCGGGCGAGCATGTCGGGGCGCTGGCCATGTCGGAGCCGGGCGCCGGCTCCGACGTGGTGTCGATGCGCACGCGCGCCGACCGCAAGGGCGACCGCTACGTCCTCAACGGCTCGAAAATGTGGATCACTAACGGGCCGCTGGCCGACACGCTGGTGGTCTATGCCAAGACCGACCGCACCGCCGGCGCGCGTGGCATCACCGCCTTCATCGTCGAGAAGGGATTCAAGGGTTTTGCCCCTGCGCAGAAGCTCGACAAGCTCGGCATGCGCGGCTCCGACACATCGGAACTGGTGTTCACCGACTGCGAGGTGCCCGAGGATAATGTGCTCGGCGCCGTCGGCAACGGCGTCAACGTCTTGATGTCCGGCCTCGACTACGAGCGCGTGGTGCTCGCCGCGGGGCCGCTCGGCATCATGCAGGCCTGCATGGACGCGGTGATCCCCTACGTGCACCAGCGGCAGCAGTTCGGCCAGCCGATCGGGCGCTTCCAGCTCGTGCAGGCCAAGCTCGCGGACATGTATGTGACCATGAACGCGGCCAAGTCCTACGTCTACGCGGTGGCGCGCGCCTGCGACGAGGGCCGCACCACGCGCGAGGACGCCGCCGGCGCCATTCTCTATGCCGCCGAGCGCGCCACTTGGATGGCGCTCGAAGCCATCCAGTGCCTGGGCGGCAACGGCTACATCAACGACTACCCGACCGGGCGCCTGCTGCGCGACGCCAAGCTCTACGAGATCGGGGCCGGCACTTCGGAAATCCGTCGCATGCTGATCGGGCGGGAGATATTCGAGAAGACGCGCTAGCCGGGTGTCACGATCGATATTGGTGACAGTGTCATATTTTGACCATGACACGCAAATCAACTCCAAAGGCTTTGCCGAAACGAAGACGCCCTACAGTGCGCGGCGTTCAGGCGGACGAGGGGCAGATGAAGTGGCTCAAGGCAAACGCGGGCTGCCGCCGCCCGAGCCGCTGCCCGGCGGCACAGTCCGTTATTTCCTCGTGCTGGGCGAAAAGTGTTACCCATGTGTCCGGTACGATCTGTCACCTATCTCTCAGGTCGCTCACTCAAACCTTGGTTCTGGCTACTGGGCGGCCGGCTATTCCTTTTCGAGCCTGGCCAAGGAACTTTATTTATTGATTGCTGCGCGTGAACTCCCGGATCAACTGACTGAGGCCGCGGTAACGGCGCCGGCGGCCGTGAAGGCCCTTGCCAAGACCGGGCGGAATCCTGCTAAACGAGGGCTACCCCCGCGGGTGTAGCTCAATGGTAGAGCAACAGCCTTCCAAGCTGATGACGAGGGTTCGATTCCCTTCACCCGCTCCAAATTTTTCATGCACTTGGCTCATCGCAGGCATCAATTGTGGAGCGCTATGCGCGGCCGTTGTGTGCCGGAACCGACATGTCTCGACCGATCACGCCCGCCACAGCCACCTTCATCGGCGCTGCCGGCAACAGGCTCGTCGCCGACGTTTTGGGCGAGGGCGGAATCCCGGTGCTGCTGCTGCACGGCGGCGGGCAGACCCGGCATGCCTGGGCCAAGACCGCCATCGAAATCGCGCGCAAGGGCTACACCGCCTACGCGCTCGATCAGCGCGGTCACGGCGACTCCGAATGGGTCGCCAGCGGCGCCTATGAATTTGCCGACTATGCCGCCGACGCCAAGGCGGTCGCCGCCGAACTGGCTCGCCGCTCCGGTGCAAAGCCGATCGTTATCGGCGCTTCGCTCGGCGGTATCGCCGCCTTGCTCGCCGAAGGCGAGGCCGAGCGCATCGAAGGTGGCAATGTCTTCTCGGCGCTGGTGCTGGTCGACATCACGCCGCGCGTCGACATGAGCGGGGTCGCCAAGGTGATCGGCTTCATGCGCGCCCACGCCGGAGAAGGCTTCGCATCGATCGGCGAGGCGGCGCAGGCGGTGGCCGATTATCTGCCGCAGCGGCCGCGGCCGAAGAGCCATGACGGACTGAAGAAGAATCTGCGCTTGTCGCCGGATGGCCGCTGGCGCTGGCACTGGGACCCGCGCTTCCTCGACGGTCCGCGCGCCACCGGCGCCGACCGCCCCGCGACCGAGGCAGCCTTGATGGCGGCGGCGCGCCGTATCCGGATTCCAGCCCTGCTGGTGCGCGGCGGCTCGTCGGAGCTGGTGAAGGAGGCGCACGCCAAGGAGTTTCTCGAACTGGTGCCGCACGCCGCTTACGTCGATGTCGGCGGTGCGCGGCATATGGTGGCCGGCGACCGCAACGATCACTTCTCCGCGGCCGTGCTGTCCTTTATGGCGAGCCTGCCGGAGGCGAAATGATTGCTGGCGCGGGCGCTACGCTTCCAACTCCTCCCGTAAAATCTCCAATTCCAACCACTGCTCCTCCCCCGCGGCGATCTTCTGCTGCAACGCGCCGAGCGCGGCCGTCGTCTTCTCGAAGCCGAGACGGTCGCGTTCGTAGAAGCGTGGATCCTCGAGCTGTTTCTGCAATGCCTCGGCGTCGGTTTTCAGCGCTGCGATGGTCGTGGGCAGCGTCTCGAGCGCGTGCTTTTCCTTGAAGCTCAGGCGCCGCTTGCCCGGTTGCGGCGCCGGTGCGGCCTCTTTTGCGGGTTTTTCGGCTTCCGGCTTGCGCGGCTCGCGCGAAATGTCGGCGCCGCGTTGCGCCAGCATATCGGAATAGCCGCCGGCATATTCGGTCCAGCGCCCATTGCCTTCCGGCACGAGCACGCCGCTGACGATGCGATCGAGGAAGTCGCGGTCATGGCTGATGAGCAGCACCGTGCCCGTATAGTCGCCGAGCATGTCTTCGAGCACGTCGAGCGTTTCCATGTCGAGATCGTTGGTCGGCTCGTCGAGCACGAGAAGGTTCGATGGTTTGGCCAGCGCCTGCGCCAGCATCAGGCGGCCGCGCTCGCCGCCCGAGAGCTTGGCGAGCGGCGTGCGCGCCTGTTCGGCGCTGAACAGAAAGTCCTTCATGTAGCTCACGACATGCTTCGGCTTGCCGCCGACCATGACGGTTTCGCCCGAGCCGCTGGTGAGCGCGTCGGCGACGGTGGTGCCGGCGTCGAGGCTGTCGCGATGCTGGGTGAGGGTGGCGACGGCGAGATTGGCGCCGAGCTTTAGCGTTCCCGAATCGGGCGCGAGCATGCCGGTCAACAGGCCGATAAGCGTGGTCTTGCCGGCGCCGTTCGGGCCGACGATGCCGATGCGGTCGCCGCGCTGGATGCGGATCGAGAAGTCGGACACGATCGTCCGTTCGCCATAGTTCTTGCCGATCCCGGCCGCTTCGATCACCAGCGCACCGGAGCGCCCGGCGGCGCTCGCCGCGATGTTGGCGCTGCCGGCCGTGCCGCGATAGTCGCGCCGCTGTTGGCGCAGCGCAGCCAGTTCGCCGACCCGGCGCATATTGCGCTTGCGCCGCGCGGTGACGCCGTAGCGCATCCAGTGTTCTTCTGCGGCGATCTTGCGGTCGAGCTTGTGCTGCTCGCGCTCTTCTTCGGCGAGCAGCAGGTCGCGCCATTCCTCGAAATGGGCGAAGCCGCGCTCGAGCCGGCGCGTCGCGCCGCGGTCGAGCCAGACGGTGGTGCGCGTCAGGTTGGAAAGGAAGCGCCGGTCGTGGCTGACGATGACAAGGGCCGTGCGGCGGGCGTCGAGATCGCGCTCCAGCCACTCGATGGTGGTGAGGTCGAGATGGTTGGTCGGCTCGTCGAGCAGCAGGATGTCGGGCGCGGGCGCCAGCACGCGCGCGAGCGCGGCGCGGCGCGCTTCGCCGCCGGAGAGGTGGGCCGGATCCTCGCTACCGGTAAGGTCGAGCTCGCCCAGAAGGTAACGCGCGATGTGCGGGTCGTCGCTCGGTTTGAGGCCGGCCTCGACATAAGCGAGCGTCGTCGCGTAGCCGGCAAAATCCGGTTCCTGCGGCAGGTAGCGAACCACCGCGCCCGGCTGGACGAAAACGGACCCGCGGTCGGGCTCGGTGAGGCCGGCGGCGATTCGCAGCAGCGTCGACTTGCCCGAGCCGTTGCGGCCGACCAGCGACACCCGCTCGGCCGTAGAGACCGACAGCTCCGCCCCGGTCAACAGCGGCGTGCCGCCGAAGGTCAGCGCGATATCCTTGAGTTGCAGGAGAGGAGGAGCCATATCGCCCTTCGCCGGGCCGATGCCGGCCGTTGAGATGTCGGGGCGATCCGCTACAGGCGGATCGCCCCGGCGTCAAAGGCCGGGCGGCCGTCATCGGGGGAAAGCAGGCGAACAGCCGGGGGCCGGCGCCGATCGGCGGCAAAAGGCGCCCAAACCGGCGTCAGCGCCCTTGCATTGGACGCCTGTATAATGCATGACATCGCGGCGGCGGGCCTTTATGGTCCGCCGCATCCGCTTCCAGCCTACGCTCGCGAGGCGAGCGAGGGCTGCCGCGCCGGAGCCCGATCGGGCGAAGGCGGGCTGGCGCCGCGAGCTTCGGCTCGGCACGCCAGATTCCCGGAGGAGTGTAGCTCAATGGCTAGAGCACCGGTCTCCAAAACCGGGGGTTGGGGGTTCGAGTCCCTCCACTCCTGCCAGGCGGGGTTCCGGGATGGAGCGATGGGTGGCGGGGCCTTGCGGCAAAGGGCTCCGACCGCCCTTATATGGACTCGTGGTAATAAGCTTCGGAATCGGGATTAGACTGAATGGCAACGTCTCCCTTCAAATTTCTTCAGGAAGTGCGCGAGGAGACGCGCAAGGTGACGTGGCCGTCCCGCAAGGAGACGATGATCACCACCGCCATGGTCTTCGTGATGGTGGCGATCGCGTCGGTGTTCTTCCTGGTCGCGGATCAGATCATCCGGATCGCCGTTACCTTCGTGCTCGGCATCGGGACCTGACAACGCGGACCGCGCGGCCGGCGAGAGCGCAACGAGAGATTTAAGCGATGAACGATACTGCTGCTGCGACGACGACACGGCCCAAGCGCTGGTACATCGTGCACGCCTATTCGAATTTCGAGAACAAGGTCGCCGAATCGATCCGCGAGCAGGCCAAGCAGCGCGGTCTCGAGGATCATTTCGAGCAGGTCATGGTGCCCAAGGAGAAGGTCACCGAGGTGCGCCGCGGCCGCAAGGTGGAGGCCGAGCGCAAGTTCTTCCCCGGCTATGTGCTGGTGAAGATGGACCTGACCGACGAGGTCTACCACCTGATCAAGAACACGCCGAAGGTCACCGGCTTCCTCGGCACCGACAAGAAGCCGATGCCGATTACGGAGGCAGAGGCCAATCGCATTCTCCAGCAGGTGCAGGAAGGCATCGAGCGGCCGAAGCCGTCGGTATCCTTCGAGGTCGGCGAGCAGGTGCGCGTGTCCGACGGCCCCTTCGCCTCGTTCAACGGAACTGTGGAGGAAGTCGACGAAGGCCGTTCGCGCGTGAAGGTCGCGGTGTCGATCTTCGGCCGTGCCACGCCGGTCGAGCTGGAATTCGGGCAGGTGGAGAAGCTGTAAGGACGCGAATAGCGAAATAGGGAATAGCGAATAGGAAAGAACGCGGCTAGCGAGCACTCGCTTTCGCTACTCACTATTCGCTTCAATCGTGGGAGGTGAGGCGGCTGCCAACCGTCAATATCCGCACCACGAACCTGAAACAGACGGGCTGGCCGCGCCGGCCCTCAGCAGGAGTGAGAAATGGCGAAGAAAGTTACAGGCTATTTGAAACTGCAGGTGCCGGCCGGCGCCGCCAACCCGTCGCCCCCGATCGGGCCGGCGTTGGGTCAGCGCGGGCTCAACATCATGGAGTTCTGCAAGGCGTTCAACGCACAGACGCAGAAGATGGAGAAAGGCGTCCCGATCCCGGTCGTGATCACGACCTATCAGGATCGCTCCTTCACCTTCGAGATGAAGACACCGCCGGTGTCCTACTTCCTCAAGAAGGCGGCTGGTCTCGAGTCGGGCTCGAAGACGCCCGGCATTCAGTCGGCCGGCCAAGTGACCAAGGCGCAGGTCAAAGAGATCGCTGAGCAGAAGATGAAGGATTTGAACTGCGACAGCATTGAATCGGCCATGAAGATGATCGAGGGCTCCGCCCGTTCGATGGGCCTGGCGGTGACGGAGTAACGACCATGGCAATTGGAAAGCGTATGAAGGCCATCCGCGAAGGCGTCGATCGCAACAAGGCCTATGCGATCGCGGAAGCGGTCAAACTCGTGAAGGAGCGCGCCAAGGCGAAATTCGATGAGACGATCGAGATCGCCATGAATCTGGGCGTCGATCCCAAGCATGCCGACCAGATGGTGCGCGGCGTCTGCAACCTGCCGAACGGCTCGGGCCGCACCGTGCGCGTCGGCGTGTTCGCGCGCGGCGCCAAGGCCGACGAGGCCAAGGCGGCCGGGGCCGACGTGGTCGGCGCCGAAGACCTGTTCGAACAGGTCAACGGCGGCAATATCAATTTCGACCGCTGCATCGCCACCCCGGACATGATGGGGCTGGTGGGGCGTCTCGGTAAGGTGCTCGGTCCGCGCGGCATGATGCCGAATCCGCGCGTCGGCACCGTCACCATGGACGTCACCGCCGCGGTGAAGGCCGCCAAGGGCGGCGCGGTCGAGTTCCGCGTCGAGAAGGCCGGCATCGTGCAGGCCGGCGTCGGCAAGGCCTCGTTCTCCGAGGAAAAGCTGGTCGAGAACATCAAGGCTTTCGCCGATGCGGTGCAGAAGGCGAAGCCGGCCGGCGCCAAGGGCCACTACATCAATCGCGTCGCGATCTCGTCGAGCATGGGACCGGGCGTGAAGGTGGAGATTCCGAGCCTGTTCGGCACGCCGTCATCGCATTGAGCGCGCCACATCTTTAATCGCGCAATACCCGCCGGGCGCCGTCCGGCGGGTATTTTTTTTTATTCACACTACCAAATCTGTGAGTGTGGCTTTCATGCACTGGTTACGATTCGGCGAATTGCGCTAAGAATCCGCAGGGGATGCGGCATTCAGTGGGGCTCGAATCTCGTGCGATTTTCGGTCGCGGTCGTTTGGATCGCCCTTGCGGCGCTGTCGCTGGGCGGCTGTGTCACGTCGAACGATAGCGCTGGCTTGCAGGGCAGCGCGCGCACGCCGAAAACGGCGAGCTACGCTGTCGGCATGGAAGCGCAGGCGAGTGCGCCCAAGCCTTGGGTGATGCAGACCCCCTTCGGCATTCTCTACAGTATTACGCCACGCGAGACGATCGACTATCCGAGCAAACAGAAGCCGGGGAGTATCATCGTCGACACAAGGGAGCGATATCTCTATTTCATCCTCGGCCGCGGCCAGGCGATCCGCTACCCCATCGCAGTCGGTGCCGAAGGCTATGGCTGGTCGGGCACGAGCACGGTGTCCGACAAGCGCGAATGGCCGGACTGGACGCCGACGCCCGGCATCCTCAAACGGTTTCCGAATTTGCCGCGCCATGTTCCGGGCGGCTACGACAATCCGCTCGGCGCCCGTGCGCTCTATCTCGAGCATACGTTGTACCGCATCCACGGTACCAATGAGCCCTGGCGCATTGGAACCGAGGCCTCGTCCGGCTGTATCCGGCTGTCGAACGAGGACGCGATCGACCTATACAATCGTACCAAGATCGGCGCGACGGTCATCGTGACCCGCTGATCCGCCGGAGCGGCCTGCAGGTTTCGCCGGACGCGGGCGGCTCATAAAAATCTTGCTCATAAAAGTCTTGGCAAGGCGGCGCGAAACGGCTAGTTTGAGGCATCGGGCGTGCCGGCCCTGGTCTGTCGGCACGCTTTTGCGCGTCTCTGCAAAGCAATGGTGAACGGAAAGCATTCCTTTTGGACATCCCGGCGGGACATCTGAAAGGGAGCGACCGGAACATTGCCACGTGAAGGCGCGTAAGGCCGCGTCCGGCTTCGTCCGTAAGGGGCGGATTTGGAGGTGGCCGACCTGTCCGAGACTGCCGGCGCCGAGGCGAGAGCCGAGGCTTAATCCCGGCCCGCCTGCCTCGCGCAGGATGGGCAACGAAAGTGGGGCCAGCATAGACGGGGCGAGGACCTTAAGTTTGCGCAGCCGATGAGGCTGCGCCGGTTTGGTTCGAACCTCGGAACACCCGTTGCGGCGGAAATGCCGGATCGGGGGGCAGGCTTGAAGCGTCGTCCTGCCGGGTTCGCGTGAACGGACAAGGTGGGGCGGCTGGTAGCAACCCGGCGGCTCCCGCACCTCTAACACGCGGAAAGGCCGTCAATACCGGAAAGAGCTTGCAGTGGATCGAGCGGCAAAGCAGGAGTCCATCAACGAACTGAACGGGGTCTTCAAGGCCTCCCAGGTCGTGGTGGTGGCTCACTATTCCGGCCTCACCGTTGCCCAGATGCAGAACCTGCGCAAGCAGATGAAGCAGGCGGGCGCGGAGGTGAAGGTCGCGAAAAACCGTCTCGCCAAGATCGCACTCAAGGACACCGACGCTGCCGCGATAGCGCCCCTGTTGAAGGGGCCGACCGTACTCGCCTATTCGGGCGAC
>JAKAHJ010000030.1 GCA_021815055.1 Pseudomonadota bacterium
CACAATGCCGGCATCGTGTCGGAGCCGGGTCACGATCATCGCAGCTTCCAGGTTCTCGCCCGCAAGGAAGGCGATGCCTATCTCGACCCCGATGGCTTCCTGGCGGCCGCCCCGCGCAAGGAAGGCTCCTGGTGGCCGGAATGGGTGGCGTGGCTCGATGCGCGCTCGGGCGCGGCCGTGGCGCCGCCTGCCATGGGCGCGCCGCTGGCCGGCTACGCCGCATTATGTGATGCGCCGGGCGCCTACGTGCTGGAAGATTGACCGCACTGCTTCACGTCCGGGTTCAATCCCGATTCGAACCCGGCCGACGTGATTGCCGCCCCGTCCTGCGCAGGTCCGCGGCTGCGTGCCGCATAAAATAGTAATTTAGTTTATGCTGTGATTTTAATATCTAGTATTGTTCAGTTATTGCGCTGTTAAGGGAAAACATAGCATCAGAACGAGATAGTTCGGGCGCGTTAACCAAACTGAAATTGCGCACCTATGAATGTCGCAGGCAGCGAAACCTCAGAATCGCGCCGGGTTCCCGACGCACGATCGCCGAGAAAAGCGAGCCAGCAGACATCATGAGCGAGACAGCCGTTGCTTCGCCCAGTATTGCCCCCGGCGCAGGCGGGCCCATCGAATGGGCCGCCAACAATGACGCCCGCAATGCAGCCTGCCCCAGCCAGTTGATCAGCTTCGCCATCGGCGACGACCAGTTCGGCGTCGATATCATGGCAGTGCGCGAGATCAAGGGCTGGACCGAGATCACGCCGCTGCCGCGCCAGCCCGATTACGTGCGCGGGGTGCTGAACCTGCGCGGCGTCATCGTTCCGATCGTCGACCTGCGCTGCCGCTTCGGCCAGGGCCTGACCAAGGCGACCGCGCTGCACATCGTGATCATCGTGCAGATCGGCGAGAAGCCGGTCGGGCTCCTGGCCGATCGCGTGCTCGACATCGTTTCGCTCGACGCCTCGCAGGTCAAACCCGTTCCGCGGGTTGCGCAAGGCCAGCGTCTTAATTTCCTTTCCGGCCTCGTAACGACCGAGGACGCCATGATTGCATTGATCGACCTTCCTTACCTGCTGTCGGTTCAGGACGGTGCGGAAGGCGATCGCGCCAGCGAGGGCCGCGCCGCCGTGGCGGCGCAAAGAAACTGACCGGAGCGGGCGCATCCGCGCGCAGCACGCATCCGCCAGTTCCAAACCGAGTACGCCTCGTCCGATAGCGCGGCGATCCATTTCATCCCGGGGGCATACCATGATTCGCCTTTCCAATATCAGCATCGGTATCAAGCTTGCCGTCATGTCCGGCTTCGGCGTTCTGCTGGTGGCCGGGATGCTCTTCATCCAGTTGAAGACCGACGCTTCCGTGCAGCGTGCAAGCGAAACCGCCGAACTCCAGCAGGGCATAGCCCACGATCTGGAGGCAAGTCGTGCGGCCATACGCGGCATGCAGATCGCCAATCGCGATATCCGTCTTGCGCGGACGAGCGAGGAATTGCAGAAGGCAACCCGGCAGCTCGAAGAGCACTGGAAGGCCGCTCACCAATGGCTCGATCCGCTCCAGGAAAAATTCCGCATCGCGGAAAACGCTGCACGCGCGCGGAAGATCGGAGAGTTGATCGACAACTATGCCGCGGGCGGCAAGGAGACCGCCGCGGCAAACGGCGAAGCCCTGGCACTCGCCGCAAAGGACAATCAGACCGCGGACATCGCTTTACGCATCGCCGCGCTCAAGGACAAGATTATCCGCATTGAGCGCGACCGCACGCTTGCGCTCGTCACGGAAATGGAAGGCCTTTTCGCAAGGGCGACGGAGCGGGCGAGCAGCATCGCCAAACAGGAATCGAATAGAGCCAAACAGGAATTGGCGTCGGCCGAACGTCTTGGCGTGACGATCGGCGGCATGGTCATCGTTCTCTTGATCGGATCGGCCGTCTTCGGCACGATGACCATTTCCCGGCCGCTGGCCAAGATGGCCGGCGTCCTGGTCGAGCTGACCAACGACCGCATCGTCGACGTCCCCTATACCGGGCGCGGCGACGAAATCGGCGACATCGCCAAAGCGACCGAGCTGTTCAAGGAGTCGATCGCGCAGAAGGTCATCAACCTTCGGGTGCGCTCCGGCCTCGACGTGGTGCGTTCCAACATGATGATCGCCGACGATCAGCACAACATCATGTACACGAACCACGCCCTCAATGAGATGTTGAAGGAGGTCGAGTCCGACCTGCGCACGGTGCTGCCGAACTTCGATGTGTCCAAGCTCGTGGGCGCCAATATCGACGTGTTCCACAAGGACCCGGCGCACCAGCGCCAGATTCTGGACCGCCTTACCGGCTCATACGAGGCCAAGATCAAGATCGGCACGCAGAAATTCCACCTGATCGCGACCGCGGTCATGGACGGCCACGGCAAGCGCGCGGGCACCGTGGTCGAGTGGCGCAACATCACCGGCCGAGAAGCGATCGAGGCCGAAGTCGACAATATCGTGAAGGCGGCCGCCGCCGGCGACTTCTCGCAGCGCGTGCCGCTTGAAGGCAAGAAGGACTTCATGCTCAATCTTGCCACCGCGATGAATTCGCTGTGCGCGAACACGGGTGCGGCGCTCGACGACTTCGCGCGCATGATGTCCGCCTTCGCCAAAGGCGATCTCACCCAGCGCATCGGCGCGGACTATCAGGGCATGTTCGGCAAGCTGAAGACCGACGCCAATGCGATGGCGGACCGGCTCTCCGCGACCATCGGCGAAATCAAAGGCTCGGCGCGCGAAGTGACCAATGCCTCGGCCGAAATATCGACCAGCACCACCGATCTCTCGCAGCGCACCGAGGAGCAGGCCGCGAGCCTGGAGGAAACCTCGGCGTCGATGGAGGAGATCGCCTCGACCGTCAAGCGCAATGCGGAAAATGCGCAGGCCGCCAACCAGTCGGCGGCCGAGACCCGCGAGGTCGCCGATCGCGGCGGCCAGGTGGTCGCCAAGGCGGTGGAAGCCATGGCGCGGATCGAGGACTCCTCGCGCAAGATCTCCGACATCATCGGTGTGATCGACGAGATCGCGCGGCAGACCAACCTGCTGGCGCTCAATGCGGCGGTCGAGGCGGCGCGCGCGGGCGATGCCGGCCGCGGCTTCGCGGTGGTCGCCTCCGAAGTGCGCAGCCTGGCGCAGCGCTCCTCGCAGGCCGCCAAGGACATCAAGGACCTGATTACCAATTCGAACGGTCAGGTGAAGGACGGCGTGGAACTGGTCAACCGCGCCGGCGGCGCGCTGACCGAGATCGTCGAGTCGATCAAGAAGGTGGCGGGCATCGTCTCCGACATCGCCACCGCCAGCATCGAGCAGTCCACCGGCATCGAGCAGATCAACAAGGCGCTCACGCAGATGGACGAGGTCACGCAGCAGAACTCGGCGCTGGTCGAGGAAAATGCGGCGACCGCCAAGACGCTGGAGACGCAGGCGCAAGCCATGAACGAGCAGGTCGCCTTCTTCCGTCTCGATGAAGGCACGACGGCCGTCCGTTCCGCGAGCGCGGCTCGCGAACCGCGCGCTTCGGCGCCGGCCGCTGCGCCAGCACCGGCGAGTAAGGTCGTTACGCCGATCGCCAAGCCGGCCGCGGCGCCGGCCCGCGCTGCCGCCGCGCGGCGCGGTCCGGTTGCCGCCATGCACAGCAAGCTGGCCACGGCGCTGCAGGATCCGGAGTGGAAGGACTTCTAGGATGCCCTTGGCACAAAGCGAGGCGCGGGCGGCTCCGGCCGCTCAAGCTGTTCCCGACGCTCCGCGTGAGTTCGCCTTTTCGGAGGCGGACTTCCGCAGTCTCGCGAAGGTGGCCTACGACCATGCCGGCATTGCGCTCAGCGAAAGCAAGCGCAACCTTCTGTACAGCCGGCTGTCGCGCCGGCTGCGCGTGCTTGCGTTGAGCTCGTTCCGCGAATACCGCGACTATCTCGCCGGAAACGAACGCGAGATCGAGATGTTCATCAACTCGATCTCCACCAACCACACCAAGTTCTTCCGCGAAGAGCACCATTTCGACCATCTGCGTTCGCACCTCGTGCTGCCTTTCGTGCAGGCGGCGCATGCGAGCGGCAATCGCCGCCTGCGCATCTGGTCGGCCGGCTGTTCGAGCGGCGAAGAGCCCTACACCATCGCGGTGGTGCTCAAGCGCGAGATTCGCGATTTCCGTTCCTACGACGTGCGCATCCTGGCGACCGACATCGATACCGACGTGCTGGCCAAGGCCGCGCGCGGGGAATTCGCGCTTCCCACCATCGACGAGGTGCCGAAAGCCTATCAGGGCTATTTTAACGAGACCCGCGGATCCGGCGCCGACGCCAAGGTGGCGATGGATCCGGAGGTCAAATCGCTGATCACGTTCCGCCGGCTCAATCTCATGGAGCCCTGGCCGTTTCGCGGCCTGTTCGATGCGATCTTCTGCCGCAACGTGATGATCTATTTCGACGGCCCGACCAAATCGGCGCTGATCGACCGGTTCGTGCAACAGATCAGGCCGGGCGGCTGGCTCTATATCGGCCATTCCGAATCGCTGATCGGCGCGCATCCCGGACTGCACTCGGTTGGCCGGACCATCTACCGGAGAGACGAGTGAGCGGGGCTGCGGCGCTGCAACGACCGGCGGATGTCGGGAATGACATGGTTCTGCAGGCGGTGGCCGGGCGGCGCATCTACGACGCGGCCAATGCGAATTGGATGGTGAAGATGTTTCCGGGCGAGTTCTACGTCACTCGAAAGACCGACGAGGTGCTGGTGACCGTGCTCGGCTCCTGCGTGGCGGCCTGCATCCGCGACCCGGCCGCCGGCATCGGCGGCATGAACCATTTCATGCTGCCGCAGCACAAGTCCGGTAATTGGGGCCAGGACGCGCAATCCGCCCGTTTCGGCAATTTCGCCATGGAGAAGCTCATCAACGAGCTGATCAAGGCGGGGGCGGTGCGCGATCGCCTGGAGGTGAAGGTTTTCGGCGGCGGCAACGTCACCGACACGACCAACGCGGTCGGTACCGACAATGCCGACTTCGCGCTGCGCTATCTCCAGGCCGAAGGCTTGCGCTGCGCCGCGCAGGATCTCGGCGGCACGCTGCCCCGGCGCATCCACTATTACCCGTCGACCGGCCGCGTCGTGCGCAAATTGCTGGGCGCCAGCGACACCTACGCGATCAAGCGCGAAGAGAACGATTACGGCAGCCGGCTCAACGGGCAAAAGACATACGGCGATATTCAGCTTTTTGGGGAAGGCCGATGATCAAATCCGGTTCGCCTGTGCGCGTTCTCGTGGTCGACGATTCGGCGGTGATGCGGCAACTCCTCTCGACGTTACTGTCGGCCGATCCCGAGATCGAGGTCGTCGGCACGGCGCCCGATCCGCATGTGGCGCGCGAACGCATCAAGGAACTGAACCCCGATGTCGTCACCCTCGACGTCGAAATGCCGCGCATGGACGGCCTGACCTTCCTGCGCAAGATCATGACCCTGCGGCCGACCCCCGTGGTCATGGTCTCCACGCTCACACAGGCCGGCGCCGAGGTCACGCTGGAAGCGCTCGAGATCGGCGCCGTCGATTTCGTCGCGAAGCCGACGCACGATCTGGCCAATGCCCGCGACGGGCTCGCCATCGAATTGCAGACCAAGGTCAAGTCGGCGGCGCGCACGCGCGTCGGCGTGCGCCGTGCCGCGGCGGCGAGCCGCCCCTTGCGCGCGCCGCGCGCGCAAACCGGCGGCGACAGGATCGTCATGATCGGCGCATCGACCGGCGGCGTCGAAGCGCTCAAGACCTTGCTGATGGGCCTGCCGCCCGATTGCCCGCCGACGCTGATTACCCAGCATATGCCGCCGCGATTCACCGCGGCCTTCGCCGAACGCCTCAATCGCGAATGTCCGATGAAAGTGTCCGAGGCCACCCACGACGAGACGATCGAGCACGGCCATGTCTATATCGCGCCGGGCGCCCATCATCTGCAGCTCGGCCGCCGCGGGCCGCGCCAGGTCTGCCTGTTGAGCGACGCGCCGCCGGTATCGGGGCATCGGCCTTCGGTCGACGTGCTGTTCCACTCGGCCGCGCAGGTTGCCGGTCCTTCGGCGGTCGGTGTCATTCTCACCGGCATGGGCAAGGACGGCGCCGACGGTCTGCTCGCCATGCGCAATGCGGGCGCCATGACGCTGGGGCAGGACGAGGATTCTTCGCTGATCTACGGCATGCCGCGGGTCGCTTTCGAGCGCGGCGCGGTCGCCCGCCAATTTCCGCTGACGCATATGGCCGACGCCATTCTCGACGCCTGCGAGAACGGTGCGCCCGGCGCCGCCCGCGGACACCATTCGACCGACGCCGCATGAACGCCATTCGCACGAACACCGAAGAGCCGAGCATGGGTATGCAAGACGATACAACCGACGCCATCCTCAAATTGCCGGCGATCCTCGATCTTTCGGCGGCCGAGGGATTGCTCGATACGCTGCGCGGCCGCGTGTTGGCCGGGTCGCGGCTGGTCATCGATGCATCTGGCGTGACGACGCTGACGCTTCCCTGCATTCAGGTCCTGCTCGCCGCCCTGCGCAGCGAAGCACAGGTGTCGATTGCAAGCCCGTCGCCGGCTTTTGTGGCAGCTTTCAGCGACCTCGGTCTCGATGGCGCATACGCAATCGCGGACGAATCCTTCGCTGCGGCATCGGATCAAGCGCAAGAACCGCCCGGGGATGTCTTGCCGCCGGGCGACAGCGCGGATTCCGGCGCCATGAGCGCAGCCGGTGACGAAGGCGTCGCGCTCGCCTCGCCCTTCGACGCGCCGGCGGAAGAGCCGGCCGTGGCGAAGCGCGTCCTGACGATCGACGATTCCAAGACGATCCGCGACATGCTGCGGCTCACGCTGCTCGATGCCGGCTTCGAGGTGCTGCAGGCGGTGGACGGCGAGGACGGCATCGACGTTTTGGGCAAGAACGACGTCGATGTGGTCATCACCGACATCAACATGCCGAAGATGGACGGCTATGGCGTGATCCGCCACATGCGCGCGCGGCCGGAGCACAAGGGCACGCCGATCCTGGTGCTGACGACCGAAAGCGAACTGGAGAAGAGGAATATCGCACGCGAGGCCGGCGCGACGGGATGGATGGTCAAGCCGTTCGATCCCGAGCAACTGGTCGCGACCATCTACAAGGTCGCTCCGTAACGCATCGGGAATCCTCGCCGGAGGCAAATACAATGTCGGGTTTTGACCAACTGAAGCAGACCTTCTTCGAGGAGTGCAGCGAGGCGCTCCAGCAGATCGAGAGCGGGCTCACCGATCTGCGCGAAGGCCACGGCTCCGACGACACCATCAATGCCGTGTTCCGTTCGGTGCACTCGGTCAAGGGCGGCGCGGGCATTTTCGGCTTCGAGGATCTGATCGGTTTCGCGCATGTGTTCGAAACGGTGCTCGACGCCATGCGCGGCGGAAAGCTCGGCGCCACGCCGGACATCGTCGACGTGCTGTTGCCGGCCAACGACGTATTGACCGATCTGATCGGGATGACGCGCGCCGGTGAACCGATCCCGCCCGGCCACGGCAGCGAGTCGCGTGCGGCGCTCGAACGGCTGTTGGGTCAGGACGCGGGCGGCGTGGGCTCGGACGGCGAAGGCCCGGCAGCGGCCGATTTCGAGGGGCTCGATTTCATGCCGATCCGGGCCGACGCTTTCGACGATCCGCTTGCGCAGGACGCGTCGGACGGCCGGCAGACCTATGCCATCGTTTTCCGTCCCAATGCCGACATGCTGCGGCGGGCGAACGAACCGCTCTACCTGCTGCGCGAGCTGCGCAAGCTCGGCGATCTCGACTTGACGGCCGAAACCGACCAGCTGCCTGCGCTCGCCGAGATCGAGCCCGATCGCGCCTATCTCGGCTGGACCGGGAAGCTCAAGACCACCGCGCAGCGGGCGCAGATCGAAGAGATTTTCGAATTCGTGGCCGGCGAATGCGAATTGTCGATCGCGCCGGCCGAGACCTATCCTCTGCCGGAGGCGGTCGTCGCGCCGGCATCGGCTGCGCCGATCCCCGATGTCACGGTTTCTATCACTGCGACCGCGCCTTTGGCCGAACATGAAGCGCCCAGCCTGGTGCCGCGCCTCGCGCCCGAGAATCCGGAGCCGGCGGCCGCTGCGCGGCCCACGGCGGTGAAGCCGGCCGCGACCACCATGCGCGTCGAAGTCGAAAAGATCGACCGCGTCGTCAACATGGTGGGCGAACTCGTCATTTCGCAGGCGATGCTGGGACAGATCGTCCACAACCTGCCGGAAGACGTGAGCAGCCGGCTCGCACAGGTACTCGATGAAGTGATCCTGCACACGCGCGAGCTGAAGGACAGCGTGATGTCGATGCGCGCGCAGGCGATCGGCGCCGTGTTTCAGCGCATGCCGCGCCTGGTGCGCGAACTGGCCGCCAAGACCGGCAAGAAGGTGCACCTCGAAATGCACGGCGAGACCACCGAGGTCGACCGTTCCATCATCGAGCGGCTGGGCGACCCGCTCACGCACATCATCCGCAATTCGATCGATCACGGCATCGAAGCGCCGGGCCAGCGCGCGGCGGCCGGCAAGCCGGAGGAGGGCACGATCCGCTTGAGCGCGGAGCATCGCGGCGGACGCATCGTGGTGGAAGTGCGCGACGACGGCGGCGGCATCGATCCCGAACGCGTACTCAGGAAGGCGCGGGAGCGCGGTCTGGTGAGCGCCGACGCCAATCTCAGCGAGGACGAAATCAACAATCTCATTTTCCTGCCGGGATTCTCCACCGCCGAAACGGTCTCGGACATTTCCGGGCGCGGCGTCGGCATGGATGTCGTGCGCCGCAATATCCAGGATGTGGGCGGGCGCATCTCGCTCAAATCGGAGCGCGGCCGCGGCATGACGCTGACTTTGGCGCTGCCGCTGACGCTGGCCGTGATGGACGGAATGGTGATCAAGGTCGGCGGCGAAACCTATGTGCTGCCGATGTCGGCCATCGTCGAATGCCTGCGGCCCGCGCGCGCCGACATCCATAACCTGATGGGCGGGCGCGGTATGCTGCGGCTGCGCGGCAATCTCGTGCCGCTGGTCCATCTGGGCGATATTCTCGACCTCGGCCTGGCGGCCGACGAGTCGGACGAACGCGTCGTGATCATCACCGACGCGGGCGACGGCGCGCGCTTCGGCATGATCGTCGACGAGCTGTGCGGTCACCAGCAGGTCGTGGTCAAGAGCATGGAGGAGAGCTACGGCGCGGTTCCTGGCGTTGCCGGCGCCACCATTCTCGGCAATGGCCGCGTCGCACTCATCCTCGACGTCGAAAAGCTGTCCGATCTCGCGATCAGCCAGACCGCCGCTTTCGGCGCCGGCCGTCTCGGCGTCGAAGCCGTGGCCGCAACAGTCATGAGTTGAGTTCGCTAACCTGCTTCCTCGCCGCGATGGTGAGAGGCTTTGAGTATGAGGAGTAACGACAATGCCAATCGCAGCAGGGCTTAAGGTGCTCGTGGTCGACGACCAGAACAGCGTCCGCCAGATGACGCGGATGACGCTCGAGCAGATCGGGGTGCGCCACATCCATGAGGCGGAGAACGGCGTGCGGGCCATGGATACGGCCTCGGTGCAGCCGCTCGACCTGATTATATCCGACTACAACATGCCCGAGATGGACGGCCTCGGCCTGTTGCGCGCGGTGCGCGGTCATCCCTCGGCGCGCCGGATTCCGTTCATCCTGGTGACCGGGCGCGGCGATCGCGAACTCGTGGTCAAGGCGGCGCAGGCCGGCGCCAACAATTACGTGGTGAAGCCCTTCACCGCCGACATCCTGCGCAGCAAAATCGAACAGGTGGTGGGGAAGCTGTCGTGACGGCGGAATCGGCTGGGCTGGCGTGCGATTCCGCGATCGAGCCGGCAGAGCGCCTCGCGCGTAGCGCCCCGGACGATACCAAGACCTTCATCGCCGCGATCGCGGTGGCGTTGCGCGAGTCGGTCGCGGGCTTCGAGGAGACCGTTTCCCGCGTCACCGAAATCACCGCGATGCGGCCCGGCCGCGCCGACCGCGATCTCGTGGTGGCATTGCAGGACTTCGACCGCTTGCAGCAGGAGTTCGCGACCCTCGGCGATATATTGGGCCGGATCTCGACGAGGCCGGGAATCGACGGCGCCGCGCAAGAGCATGCGAGCGCCGCCGGTCATCCGCTGCTCGACGGAATCGCCATGGCCGGGCTCAAGGCGCGGCTGTCGTTTCACCTGCGCAGCCTGACCGCCGATCCGGCCGATTCCGACACATCGGACGAAGCCGAATTTTGATAATCGTACTCGCCGTCATTGCGAGCGAAGCGAAGCAATCCAGAAGACCCGGACCTCGATCTGGATTGCTTCGTCGCTTTCGCTCCTCGCAATGACGAGTCTGTCATGGCCGGTATAGCCGCTGCGAAGAACAGCACCGCTGCCGCGCTCAACTCGGCGACGTGTTGACCTGATCGACGATGCGGCGCAGGCCGCTGGTCAATTCGGGCACCTGCTCCGGCTTCACGCCGCGATAGGAGTGCTGCCGCGCCAGGAAAAGCGCGTCGATGTGGCAACGGATCGTGTTGCTGTTGCACTCGGCGCCGGCGGCGATCGCATCCAGGACATCGGAGAGCGAATCGGCGACGAAGGTGAGCAGCTCGAAGCCCATTGTCGTGCCGACATCGCGCAAGCGACGGCTATGGACCCCGGCCGCCTCCGCCCATTGCTTGGCCGATTCCGGCGGCGCCGCGCCGATCACCTCGGTCAAGCTTTGCAGTTCGGCGTTCACCCAATTGTCGAAGCTCGGTTTGATTTCCTCGACCCGGCTCCAGGCCTTTTCGATCGCCTGGTCGCGCGGAACGCCACCGGGACGCCGCGCCATGCGTTGAAAACTGGTTTCGACGGAAAAAACCCGGGCGTCGTGGTTGTCGCTATCCGACATCAGTCCTTCCCAAAGCGGGCCGCGCTGAACAGGTTGTCGATGTCGTCCTGCGCCAGCGCCGGTCCGGATTCCTCGGCGACGGCGATTTCGTTGTCGCCCTTGCGGCGTCCGACTCCGTTCGGATAACCCTCGATCTTGAAGCGGCGGTCGGGTCCGAAATAGGTCGGCGCGTCCACGAACTGGCGCGGCGTTAGCGCAATCCAGGCCAGCCGGTCGTAGAGACTCGCCGGCGACATGGGCTTGGCGAGCACCATGTTCGCGCCCGCGTCGCGCGCCTGTTTGATCGTGGTCTCGCGCGTGTCGCTGGTCATGATCAGGATCGGCATCATGCGATTTTCGTTGTCGACCTTGCGGCGGATGGCGCGGGTCAGCGACAGGCCCCCGTGCGGCGGCAGCCGGGCGTCGCACAGCAGGATGTCGATTTTCTGCCCGCTCAGCGCCTGCAGCACGCTGAGCGAGTTCCTGACCTCGAGCACCTTGTTGGTCCCGAATCCGCGCAAGATTCCGTGCGCGATCATAGACAGATATGAGCTCGAATCGGCGATCAGGACCACCAGATCGCGAAGATTGATGGTCGGGCTCGCCATTCAGTCTCCGTAAGGCGCGTCGTTGGTTTGCGCGCGGGGCGGTGGCGGTCAACGCATGTCACAAGGAAAACAACGGCCCGCCGCGCGCCGGACGCTGCGGCGCCGATCGGGCCTGCCATCTATTCATACGGGAGGCCGACGTCGCCCGAGCAATTCATCCGATTCGTAATAGCCGGGGTAGATATTTCATCATAATCTAGAGAAAGAAATTCAGCATGTTGCGCTCGTTACTTAGCCAGGCGGGTGTTTACTGGCCGGTTGGTGTTCGGGCCGTTAGTCATTCGAGTGCGCCTTCCGCCGTCCCCAACAATTTGCCCTAAAAATGGGCAATGTGGGCAATAATTAGCCAGAATACCGCATAGTGCCCTTGTAATTTCTCCGCATCCAGTCATAGGATGACAAAAGACAATATAATTTTACCATTTGTGGGCTTGCATTAGCATAATGGCTGGAGAGCGATTCGCGCCGCCGCTGCCGAATCGAGGTTTGAGAGAGGAAACGTGAGGTTTTCGCGAGGCTTACTCTACGTCACTATTGCCGCCTCGGATGGCTTCAACTTTCTGCCTCTCCGAAAACATTTGGCTATTGTGCAGGTCGATCCCGAAGATCGCGCCATGGTTGTACTTAGGTATAAAATCCGCCCGGGTAGGAAGGTGGGAATACCCACAAAAAGCACGGAAAAAACGAGACTATGATACATGCATGCTCAGCTCGCCGTTAAGACGATCCAGGACGCCCTGCGTCCCGCACCGCCGACCTGCGGGCAATGTCCCGCTTACGATCTCAATCTGTGTCGGGCGGCTTCCGAAGCGGTGTGGGCTTCACCCAATGGGACGCCGCTGAAGATCCAGCAGGCCGAGCATAGCGCTCCCGCGCGCCGGACCATCTGCCGCGAGCAGGACCTGCACGATACCGTTCCCATCATCTGCAACGGATGGGCGGCATCGATCATCATGTTGTCCGACGGCAGCCGGCAGATTCTCTCCTTCTTGTTGCCGGGCGATATCGTATCGACCGCCCTGCTATTCGAACCGCGGCCGCATTGCCTGTTGGAGGCGATCACAGACGTTCGTTATCGCACATTCAGGCGCACCGAATTGCGGGAAATTCTGTTCTCGAATCCGGAACTTCTCGACAGGCTCTCGCGCTCGTGGATCGAAGAGAAGGCGCGCGACGATCAGTTGATCGTCGATCTCGGACGTCGCACCGCGGATGAGCGGATCGCGCGCCTGATCCTCGGCCTGGTCGAGCGTCTGACCAAGCGCGAGATGGTGCATGGCGATCCTCTGGAATTCGAATTTCCATTGCGCCAGCATCACATCGCGGACGCCACAGGCCTCACGCCGGTCCACGTCAGCAAGGTGCTTTCCGAGTTCCGCCGAAGCGGGCTGATCAAGATCAGCGAACGATCGCTGACGATTCTCGATCCCATCGGTTTCCGCCGCATCGCCAATATGCGCTGACGCGCCGCGACGCGAAAGCCGGTCACGGTCTGCCGGCCGCGCGCCGGCGCTGGAATTCCAGCGCCTGCTGCGCCGTGGTCAATTTGAGCCGGGAAAACGTCCCGAGGCGCTGCTCAAGCGCCTGCCCGGACAGGCCGGGCCCGCCCTGCATGGTGAGCAGCGTCCGGACCGTGGACCAGGACAGCCCGATCGCCTTGGCCAGGACGATGATCGTCTCCGGCCGGTTGCCGGCCATCGCCAGTTCGATCTGTTCGACCGGCAGTCGGCCGAGAACGGCCAGGGCGGCCACGGTCTCCTCGAATTTTCCGGCTTTTGCGAAATCGTGCAGCGCGCTTTCGGAGAGTTCGCCGGCGGCTCGCAATGTTTCGACCTGCGCGCGCGCCGCGCTGTAATCGAAGGACATCTTCTTTGTCGACGCCAGAATGACGCCGGTGACTTCGGCAACCGCATGGCGGATCGCATCGGCGCTCAACGGGTCGGTCAGTTCGAGCTTGCTGCGCACTGCCGCCGATGCCTTGGCCAGCAGCTTCAACAGATAGTGCCGAGGCAGCTCTCGCCGCTCGCCGACCGACACGGCGAGCTCGTCGTCGCCTTCCGCGCGCTCGACCAGGGTCTTGTAGCCGAAATCCGAGAGCCTGGCGCCTGGGTTGCGCGCCGTGGTCAAGAGGACCGGCCGGTCTCCGCGCTCCACCAGCAGGTCGGTCACGATGGCATCGAGCGAATGCCGCCGCGCGATCGCGAGCAGGTGCTCCTGGCCCTTCTCGCGCGCGGTTCTCACCAGCACAACGCTCTCGATCCGGCTGGAATGTTCGAGGACCGGCGCCGCGACCGTGATACTGTCGTCGAAAGCCAGCAATCCGCTGGTGCGCGATGGCGCCAATGGGTTCCTGGCGAGCCGCTCGGCCAGTTGCGCGCGGGTGGCCGTTTCGATCTCGGTTACAAGCCGGGCAAACACGTCGTCGAACAGGTCGATCTGCTCGGCGGAAAAATCCGGCGCGCCGAACTCGAACAGGTCGGCGATCCGGCGCGCGATCTCGGCCCGGCGCTCGGCCGTCGTGCCGGCGACGGCGCCGTCGAGTTCGCGGATCAGCGCCAGCGAGGCGTTCATCGCATTATGGCGGCCGGCGGCCGCTCCCTGCTCACGCGGCCGCGTGGTCGCACGCGCCGCCGGTGGGGGTGTAAAAGGCGAGTTCGGTGCCGCGAACCGGACGGCCGAGCAGATAGCCTTGCGCGAACGAGCAGCCGGCGGCGCGCAGCAGCAGCAACTGTTCGCGCGTTTCGATGCCTTCGGCGGTCGTGACCATGTTGAGGATGCGCGCGAGGTTGACGATCGCGCAAACGATGGCCGCGCAGTCGGGACGTTCGGAAAGTTCGGTCACGAAGGACCGGTCGATCTTGATCTTGTCGAAAGGAAACATCTTCAAATAGCTCAACGACGAATAGCCGGTTCCGAAGTCGTCGAGCACGATGGAAACCCCGAGGCTTTTCAGCGCCGACATGATCGCGAGGTTTTCCTCGTTGTTGTGCAGCAACACCGATTCGGTGATCTCGAGCTCGAGCCGTTCCGGCGGCAGGTTCGAATCGACCAGCGCGCGCGCGACGGTGTCGACCAGATCGCCCTTGCGGAATTGAACGGGGGAGACGTTCACCGCCACTTTCATGTGCGAAGACCAGTTCGTGGCCTCGCGGCAGGCGGTGCGCAAGACCCATTCGCCGACCGGAATGATCAGACCGGTTTCCTCGGCGACCGGAATGAACTCGGCTGGCGAGACCAGGCCCTTTTGCGGATGGCGCCAACGCAGCAGCGCTTCGGCCCCGCACGGTGTTTCCATGACGGTGTCGAAAACCGGCTGATAGTGCACCTCGAACTCGGCGTGCTTGAGCGCGTTGCGCAGGTCGATCTCGAGCGCGTGGCGCGAATGCGCCTCCGTTTCCATAGCCGGCTCGAAAACGCAGAACTGGTTGCGCCCGCGCGACTTGGCGCGATACAGCGCGAGATCGGCGCCTTTCATGAGCTGGTCGACGTCGGTCCCGTGCTCCGGCGCGAACGCGATCCCGATGCTCGTTCCGGTCACGACCTGATGGCCGCCCACGTCGTAGGTGGCGCTGAACACGTCGAGAATTCGGTTCGACAAGGCCACCGCCGCTTCCCGCTGGTCGCCCTCGAACGTCTGCAGGATCGCGAATTCGTCGCCGCCGAGCCGGGCGACAAAGTCGGTTTCCGGCAAGGAGGCTCTCAGCCGCTGCGCGACGGCATTGAGCAGGCCGTCGCCGATCGGGTGGCCGAGCGAGTCGTTGACCGATTTGAAGCGGTCGAGATCGAGCAGCATGACGGTGAAGTGCTCGCCCCGGCGCTTGAGCCGCGAGAGTGCGTCGTCGATCCGCTCGGTGAGCTGTACGCGGTTGGGCAGGCCGGTCAAGGCGTCGTGGCGCGCCTGAAACGACAATCGCTCGGCCGTGCGTGTGCGTTCGGTCACGTCCTCGATGATCGACAGCAGATATTCGGGCGCGCTGCCGGGCGAGCGCACGACGCATTTCCTGCCTTGAATCAGGATGCGGCTGTCCGGATCGTGCAGCGGCGCGGATTGATAGACTAGCCGCTCCGGACTGGCGAGCGCATGGCGGTCCTGTTCGGCGACCTTCGCCGCGACCGCCGCCGGGAAAATTTCATCGGCGGTGCGCCCGATCAACTGGTCTTTTGCGTGGCCGAGATATTCCTCGCCGTTCTTGTTGACCAGGACGTAGCGGAAGCTGGCCGCGTCCTTGACGATGATCGTCGCCGGCACGTGGTCGATGATGGTATCGAGAAAATTCTTGGTGCGGCGCAGTTGATCGACGGCCTCGACATGCTCGGTGATATCGTCGTGAGTGGTGACCCAGGCGCCGTCGCCGATGGGCGCAACTTCGATGGCCACGACGCGGCCGTTCACCCACTCGTCGAGCGTCCGGGTGATCTTTCCGCTGGCAACGCGTTGGCGCGTTCGTTCGACGATGTGATCGACGTCGCCGAACAAGGTTGCGGATCGCACCCTGAGCTCGAGCACTTCGCGCAACGTGCAACCGGGCTGCACCTGGTCCGGCGAGAGCTCATGCATGCGCAGAAATTGCGCATTGCAGAAGATCAGCCGCTCCGAGGCGTCGAACATCGTCAGCCCTTGACGCATGTTGTCGAGGGCCATGAGAAGATGCGAATTTTGCTCGTGCGGCGGCACACCCGACATCGGCTAACCGGCCGCCTGCGTCGGCGCCGAGACCCCTTCATAGGCGGCTTCCTTGATGGATCGCGTCAGCATTCTGAACGCGTCGCGCCATGCATCGCAGAGTTCCGGCGTGAATTCGGGACCCAGCATCCTTTTCAAAGTACGCAGCAGGGCATTGCCGAAGTGGTTATACTGCTCCATCCTGACGCCGTAGCCGACATGGCGGGTTGCGAGCTTTTCAACCTCGGACAGGAATTTGTCCGGTGCGTGCAGGGACCGCGTGACGAACGACAGCGCTACGAGAAGCTTACGCTGGTGATCGGCCATGTCGCCGTTGAACATCGCCCGCAGCGAGGGATCGAGCGCGAAGAACTCTTCATGGAAGATCTCGGCGGCGCGGGTGCCCATTGCCGCGACTTTCTCGAAGCTGTCCTGGACCTGGGCTATGCGATGCGCGTCCATGTATCACGCCGGGGGATCCACTCGGAACTCGACCCAAAGTAGCGAACGGCGTTTAAGTATTGATGAACCCACCCGGTAATATAGATTAATATATCCGGTTATTCTGATTCGGCTAAATTGAAAAAGGGGCCGTTCTGCTGTTCAGCGCAACGCGTTTCGTCATGGCCCCGCGTGCAAATGTCGCACCGGCGCGCTTTGAAAATGCGTCGCAGAGCGTTTTGTATTTGGGCGGAATCGCCGCGTGCGGCGCCGGCGCGGCCCTCGATCACGCCAGCGCCCTGGCCTCGCGGAAGGAAACGAGGCGGCGCTGCGTCTCGTCCCACAGCGTCAGGCGCACGCAACGCAGGCTGTCCAGGAGCGTCAGGCGTCCGATGCCGCGCAGTTCGGGATGGTCGCGCAGCACCTGCGGAAGCCGGTAGTAGGGAATGCGGCTGCATAGATGATGCACATGGTGGATGCCGATATTGGCGGTGAACCAGTGCAGCACGCGCGGCAGGTCGTAATGCGACGAGCCGTGCAGGGCCGAATCGTGCAGGTTCCACTCGCGGCCCTCGCTCCAGGACGTCTCCTCGAACTGATGCTGCACATAGAACAGCCAGACGCCGATGGTGGCCGCGACCATGAGAATGGGAAGTTGAATGAGGAAGAACGCCTTCACGCCGATCAAGGCGATCAGGCCCACGGCGATCGCCGCAATCACGGCATTGGTCGCCTGCGTGCTGAGCCAGGGCCGCCAGCCGCCGCGCATCATGCCGACCGGCAGGCGATGCTGAAGCAGGAAAAGATAGGCCGGGGCTACGCCGAACAGCACCAGCGGATGGCGATAGAGCCGGTACTTCAGCCGGCCCCACCACGAGCGCGCGCGATATTCGCGCACGGTCAGCGTGTCGATGTCGCCCATGCCGCGGCGGTCGAGATTGCCGGCGGTGGCGTGATGCACGGCATGGGTGCGGCGCCACAGGTCGTAGGGCGTCATTGTCAACACGCCGATCGCGCGGCCGATCCAGTCGTTGACGGCCTTGTGCGGGAAGAAGGCGCCGTGACCGCAATCGTGCTGGATCATGAACAGGCGCACCAGGAATCCGCCGGCAGGGATCGCCAGCAGCAGCGTGAGCCACCAGGCTCCGAGCGAATAGGCGAACCAGGCCGCGACCCATAGCGCCGCCAGCGGCGCGGCGGTGATCGCGAGTTCGGCGATGCTGCGAGAGCGGCTCGGCTCGCGATAGCGCAGCAGAGACTTCATCAAATGACGCGCGTCGACAGATTCGTCGCTGTTATGTCCGATGCTCAAGGCCGAAGTTCCAGGTTGGCGAGTGCGTGCGGTGTGTCACGCACGGCGCGCAGCAAAGCGATGGTTGCGATGGAGACGGTTCGATGTGGTAGCCGAGTCGGGCTTTTTCGTGTTTCGGGCGCGCAGACATCATAAGGTTCCCTATTCTGCCGTGCGATAGAACGCCGCAGCATCGTCGCTGAACGCCTTACGCGACTGAGGGTCGAGATAGAGCATGTGCCCGCCGCGATAGAGCTTGAGCTCGGCGCGGCCAGGCGGATCGGTCGGCGGCATGTGGTCGAGCAGGTAGCGCGTCATTGCGTAGGGCGTCACCATGTCGGACACGCCATGCGCGATCAGCAGCCGGAACCGCGGGCTGAACGCGAGCAGCACGCGCAGGTCGTTTTCCGCGCCGACCGAAAGACGTCCGCCCTTGCCCCAGTTCCAATGACCGGTGACGTCGTTGGCGAGCAGCGTATAGGTCATCTCGGTTTTGAAGCCGAGCTCGTTGCGGGCGTAGTTGGCGAAGGCGCCGCCATAGGCGCGCGCCACCCCGTCGAGGATCGGGTCGGGTCCGCGCGCGGAGCGCTGCTCGGGGAACGGATCGTCGACCGCGAAGGCCGCATCGTAGTGGCTGACGACCTTGCCCGCGCGCAGACTCTTCACATAGGCGCCGGTGATGAAACCGCGCGCGCGCGTGACCGTTTCCACCGGCAATCCGCTGATCGCGGCGACCCGGCCGTAGAATGCGGCCGCCATGTCGCCTTGCGGCGGCGGCCCGGCCAGCGTCGTCAGGTAATCGGTCATCGCGAATTTTTCGGCCGCCGCGAGAGCCTGCGCATTGAATGCTTTGTTGCGCTCGAGCTCGGTGGCGGCGAGCGAGGGCAGTTGCAGCGCCGCGTGCAGTGCCGACCCGCCGTCGCCGAAGGTCAGCCAGCCTTCGATCAAGGGCGACAGCATGACGATGCCGGAAACGGCGATGCCTTGTTCGCGTTGCAGCGCGCGCGCCGTCTTGGCCGCGCGGAAGCCGCCATAGCTTTCGCCCAGTAGATATTTCGGCGAGGCCGCGCGATCGTTGCGGGTGACATAGAGCGCGATGGCTTTGGCCATGGCATCGGCGTCGCTGCGCACGCTCCAGAAATGCTTGGCGTCGTCCGCTTTGACGGTGCGGCTCCAGCCTGTGCCGATCGGATCGATCAACACGAGATCGGTGAAAGCGAGCCAGGTGTCGGGATTGTCGTGCAACTGCATCTGGGCGGCGTCGCCCGCATCGGCTGCGGGATCGAGAATGCGCGGGCCGACCAGGCCGAGATGCAGGAAGGCGGAGGCCGCGCCCGGCCCGCCGTTGAACACGAAGGTCAAGGGCCGGTTGGCGCCGGCGCTCTTGTCACGATCCTTGGCGACATAGGCCGTGTAGAATACGGCAGCGCTCTGCTCGCCGGACTGGTCGTAAAATGGCAGCGTGCCGGCAGTCGCGGTATAGGCGAGGCGTCCGCGCGGCGTGTCGATCGCGTGCTCGGTGACCGAATCGGCCGGCAGCAGGCGCAACAGGCCTTTGCCGCCGGTTTGTTGCTGCGCGGGACGGGGGGCGCCCTGTTCGGGAGCGGGCCGGATCTGCGCGGAAGCGCCCGCGATGAAGCCGGCGGCCAGGACCGCCAGCGTCATTTGCACGACGAAAGAATGTCTCATGGCACGCTCGCTCCTGTCGCTCGCAACGCGTGCCCCGACGCTTGAAAATTCCCGGCCACCCCCGGCCGGGACATTCAAGTCAGCGCTTGCCGCGGAACATCGGCCGGCGCTGCTGGGGTGGCGGTGCCGCGGCCTCGCCGCGGTGGCGGAAGCTGATGCGGCCGCGCGCGAGGTCGTAAGGCGACATCTCCACGATCACCCGGTCGCCGACGCCGGTGCGGATGCGGAACTTGCGCATCTTGCCCGCGGTGTAGGCCAGCACTTCGTGCTCGTTGTCGAGCTTGACGCGGAAATTGCCGTCCGGGAGGACTTCGGTCACCGTACCGTCGAATTCCAGCAGTTCTTCCTTCGCCATCCAGTTCTCTCCGGTTGATCAGCGCGGCGCGCGGTGGCCCGTATGGCGGCGCGGGCCGTTCGGGCGCTGCATGAATGTAACAGTTCCGATGGCGTTTGGCTCGCCCTGCGCGACGGCTTCCGGACGGGAGCCCTGGTGGCCGCCCTTGTGGCCATTGTGGCCGCCGCCGGGATGGTTGCCCCGGCTCGGCCGGCCCTGGTGGCCGCCGTTATGACCGCCGCCCTTGTGGCTCCGCGGCTGGTTATTGCCGCGCTGGTGCGGGCGGCCGTTCTGCCGATGCGCGGCATGGCGGCCTTCGGCCGGTTCGGGCCGCTGCCGTTCGCCGGTGCGGCGGTCGGTCGAGGGGATGGTGATGCGGATCAGCCGCTCGATGTCGCGCAGGAAGGCGCGCTCTTCGTGATCGCAGAACGAAATCGCCGCCCCGTCGGCGCCGGCGCGCGCGGTGCGGCCGATGCGGTGGACATAGCTCTCGGGGACGTTCGGCAGATCGTAATTGATCACGTGGCTGACGCCGTCGACGTCGATGCCGCGGGCGGCGATGTCGGTGGCGATCAAGATGCGCAGCTTGCCGGTACGGAAGTCGGCGAGCACGCGCTCGCGCTGGTTCTGCGACTTGTTGCCGTGGATCGCCTCGGCGGCGAATCCGGTCTTCTCGAGCGAGCGGACGACCTTGTCGGCGCCGTGCTTGGTGCGGGTGAAGACCAGCACGCGGTCGGTCTGTTCGGTCTTGAGCATCTCGACCAACAATGACGGCTTGGCCGACTTCTCGGTCAGAATGACGCGCTGGGCGATGCGCTCGACGGTCGTCGCCTGCGGCGTCACCGCGACGCGGGCCGGATCGCGCAGCATCTGATCGGCGAGCCGGGTGATCTCCTGCGGCATGGTGGCCGAGAAGAACAGCGTCTGCCGCTCTTTCGGCAGCATGGCGACGACCCGCTTGA
>JAKAHJ010000031.1 GCA_021815055.1 Pseudomonadota bacterium
TTATTTCATTCCGACGGGACCGCTGCCGCCCAACCCGGCCGAGCTGTTGGGCGGACCCAAGATGCTCTCGTTGCTGTCGCTCAGCGGCGAGAAATTCGATCTCGTCATCATCGATGCGCCGCCCGTGATGGGCCTGGCGGATGCGCCGTTGCTGGCCAGCGTTGCGGCCGGAACCTTGATGGTGATCGCCGCCCGCGAAACCCGTCGCGGCATCGTCCGTGCCGCGTTGAAACGACTCCAGTTCGCGCGCGCGCGGATGATCGGGGTCGCGGTGAACAAGTTCGATTTCCGCTCCGCGAGCTACGGCTACGGTTACGGCTACGGATACGGTTACGGTTATGGCTATGGGGCCATGGAGCATTACGGCTATGGTGCCCAAAACACCCAGATCGAACATTCATCCAAGAGCGGCTGATGCTGGCGCCTCAGGCGATTGATGCGGCTCTCGATCTTGCGAGGATGCCTGCCTTGGCGCGCACGCTGGGGGCGCGGCCGATTCCGCAGGATGTGCTGGAGTTGATGAAGATAGCCGCCGGCTCCGAGGAACATTGCCGGCTCGCCGCCACGAGGACCGGCCAACGCGAAGATGTCCTGATCGAAGCCGCGCGGTTTTATCTTCAGCAAATCCTGTTTCGGGCCGACGCGGACTGTTACCGCATCCTCGGTCTGGCCCCCGGCGCGTCGAAGGACCGCGCGCGATTGCACATGGCGGCATTGCTGCAATGGCTGCATCCCGATCGGAACAACGGATTGGAAGGGCTTTACGCACACCGCGTCATCGCGGCCTGGCAGCAGATTTCCGGTTCCGAACGCGGCAACGAGCCGCGGCCGAAGGTTTCGAACGCGCCGGTGGCGCGCAGGCCGCGCCGTCCGCGTCGGCCGCATTCGCCTAAGCTTGCAGGGCCGCCATGGATCCGAATTCCTTCGAAAAAGCGAGGCTCGATCTATTCGGTCGCGATCAAGTGGGGTGTGGTCGGCGTCATTACCTTGGCGCTGGTGATGTCGACGGTCGTCTACTACTTCGCGCCTGATTTCTCCCGCGACCTCATTGCCGAATGGAAGCCGTGACGGACGAATCGGACGGGAACGCTCGCGAGATCAGAATGCACGGACGCTCGAGTGCACGGAAGCGCCACCGGGGAACCGGGGAGGATATCAAGGAGCGGTTGATCGCATTTTTGTATGCGGTGATCGGGCAGGAACGGCCGCGGCGCCGCAGCCAGCCGTCGCCGAAGTCGAGCCACCAGCAATCTCACCCGGAACGGGCGCCGCGTCCCGCGGCTCCGGTAAGGCAGCCTCTGATCGTTCGCCGGGAGGTTTCGGCCCGGCGGCTCCTCGGGTTTTCGGCCGTCTTGGGCGGACTCGCGTGGCTCGCTTGGCAAATCGTCGGCGGCCCCGTGCTGTCCTCCCTTGCAAGGTCGAACCCCGATTTGGCCCTGAAGCTGTCGTCGGATCAGATACGGGCTCTCGACGCGATTGCCGCGCGCGAACTCGCGAATCCCGACGGCAGCCCCGATATCGCGAAAGACCTGGCGCAGCGCGCCTTGCGGCTATCGCCGTTCGATCAGCGGCCCTATTTCGTGCTTCTCGAAATTGCCGAAAAGCAGAAGGACGTTGCGGTCGCACGCGGTCTGATGCAATTCGCGGGCGACAAGATGTGGCGCAACGTGCCGCTTCAACTGACGTTGCTCGACCGCAGGCTGAGCGAACAGCATTTCGACCAAGCCTTGCTTCATGCCGACGCCGTGCTGCGCGTTCAGCCGGATTACAAGGACAAGCTGCTGCCGGTCTTGAGCGCCTTTCTGCTCAACCCGCAGGCCTCGGCATCCTTGCAGCATTTCCTTGGAACGGCGCCGCCGTGGCGCGAATGGTTCATGCAGCAGTTGTCCCAGCGCCTGGTCAAGCGCAGCCTGTTGGATCCGCTTTATGCCTCGCTCATCAAAAGTCCGAATCCGCCGAAACGCGAAGAGCAGCACGCCTATCTCGAGCGGTTGATACGCGACCGGCAGTATTCCGAAGCGTCGCAGGAATGGCTACGCACGATCGCACCCGATGAAAGGCCGGACGGCAAATTTCCCTATAATCGGGCTTTCCTCTTTCCCCTGGACGGCTCCCCATTCAATTGGCGGGTGATCGCACGCAATGGCGCGGCCATCCGGATCGTTCCCGTCGACGGCGGCAAGAAGCGGGAATTGCGTGCCGAGTTTTCCGGGGCGCGGGTGCAGCCGCGGGTTCAGCAATTGATGTTGCTGCCGCCGGGAAAATTCATCTTCAAGGGCGAAGTCGAGGCGGAAGGGCTGCGCGCCGCCAGAGGACTGTGGTGGCGGATTTATTGCGCCGATCGCCCGGACGACAATCTGACCCACACCGATCTCGTGAGTTCCGACCGGCCCTGGCAGCCGTTTGCCGACGAGTTCGAGGTTCCCGCGAACGGATGCCAGGCCCAGTGGCTCCAGCTCGAGATACCGGCGCGGATTCTCCCCGAATACGAGATCGAAGGTCAGGTGTCGTATCGCCTCCTCAGCATCGAGCCGCTCAAGGACACCGGCATTTCCGCGATCGGGGTGCGGCCATGAAGGCGCTCTCTATCCCCGTTCCCCGCGTCGCACCGGACATTGCGAGTCTCTATGCCGGCTTTCTTCTGGTGCTCGCGATGCTCTTTGGCGGCGGAACGCGGCAGGGCGCGTGGTCCGATGTGCCCATCGAACTCGCTTCCCTGCCTCTACTGGCATGGGCGATCTTCTCGATCGATTTCGGGCGGCTCGGCCGGCTGGCGCGCTTTGGCTTCGTCATCATGGCCGCCATTGTCCTAATCCCGCTCGTCCAACTCATTCCCTTGCCTCCCGCGCTATGGTCGTTGCTGCCGGGGCGTGGCGCGGTCGTGGACATTTATGCGGCGGCCGGTACACCGCTTCCATGGCTTGCGGTGAGCCTGGAGCCTTCGGCCACCTGGCTCAGCCTGCTCTCGCTGTTGCCCGCGGTTTCGATCGTGCTCGCCATGCTGGTCATGTCGAACGCGCAACGCTGGAGAATGGTGAGCATCGTCCTTGCAGCCGCCGCGGCCGGCATTGTGCTGGACCTGTTGCAGATCATGGGCGGGCCCGACAGTCCGCTGCGGTTTTACACCTTTACCAATCTCGACCGTGCGGTGGGCTTCTTCGCCAATGCCAATCACAACGCGGCATTTTTATACGCTGCGGTGCCGCTGACGGCCGCCTGGGCGAAGGCCTGGGCGGATAGCCGATCGCCGTTTCGCATCGTCGGATTGGTCGCTTCCGCGGCTCTTTTCTGCGCCATTTTCGTCGCCCTTGCGCTCACGCACTCGCGCGCAGGTCTCGCGCTCGGCCTCGTGGCGGCAATCGTCGCGACCGGTTTGGTCGTCGGCGCCACGCGCGGGCCAACCCGCCGCCGGGTCTTGATCCTCGGCACCGTCGCCAATGTGGCTGCGCTGCTGCTGGCCTTTCAAACGGGTTTCGTGAGCCTGTCGCAACGGATCGAGGACCAGGATGTGTTCCAGGATCTGCGCTGGCCCGTCGCCGAATCGACATTCAAGTCGGTAAAAATGTTCTTCCCCGTCGGCTCCGGCCTCGGCACGTTCACCCAGGTTCACGAGATGTACGCGCCCCGGACCTTGGCGCGGGAAGCTTACGTGAATCACGCACATGATGACTGGCTCGAGCTCGGGCTCGAAGCAGGATTGCCGGCCATGGTCTTGGTGCTTGGCTTTTTGGCATGGTACGCGGCCGCCGCCGCCGGCGCTTGGCGTCCCCAGGCTGCGGGCGAGAGCCCTGCGAACAAGCTGCTGGCCCGGGCGGCCTCGGTTTCCGTCTTGCTGATCCTGGTGCACTCCGCCGTCGACTATCCGCTGCGAACCATCGCCCTCATGATGGTGTTTGCGATGTGCTGCACGCTGATGCTTCCGCCGTCGCCGCAGGCGGCCCCCGAGCGGGGGGAGTAGGTTCTTGAGCGCGCTCCGCCGGCGCGATTACCGCATCGGCAGCGGCCCGAAGGACGGCGGCGGGATGCGCCGTTTCGAGGCCGCTTCGTAAGCCGAGGCGATCGTCAGCAGCGTATCCTCTTTGCCCGGCTCGGCGCGGAACACGAGCGAGAAGGGCAGGCCCGGTTCGGGAATCATGGTCGGCGTATGCGAGGCCTGCGACACGTAGCGCTTGCCGTCGGCGCTGAGCTTGTAGACCGGATCGTAGACGGTGGTGACATAGCCCGCGGGCACCAGCATTTCAGTCAGACCCGCATTGGGCCCGTTCAGCGACTCCGGCCGCAGATTGCTCACGATGTCGTACTGATAGGCGTGGCCGATCAGGCCGGGCGGCCACGGCGTATGCAGGCGCACCAGCGCATCGAGCTTGTTTTCGAGGATCACCATCATGTCGGCGCGGCGCAGCAGCTCGCGCAGAATGATGCGTTCGTTGACGCCCTGCCGGCCGCCCAACGGGTTGCGCGGATCGGCGATCTCTTCCCAGTTCTTGAAGGCCGCGCGCTGGTCGTCGCCCCAGAATTTTGAGCGCTTGTTGAGTTCGACGAAATCGGTGAGCGTCTCGGAAAAGCCGAACGACTTCCAGTCGGCGGCGCGGCGCTTCAGATATTGCGGGATGTGGAAGCGGAAGGTGTTCGCGAGTTCCTGCTGCTGGATGGTGGCGAGATCGAGATTGGCGGGCGGCTCGATTTGTCCGTCGGCGAGCGCTACGCAATAGTCGATCGGCGTCATGGTGCCGCTGCCGAATACCTTGCCCGGCACGAATTCGGTGGGGACGATCGCCGCCGCGAATTCCTTGAACAGCGGCTCGCCTTTGCGGTCGAGCCGGAACAGGAGGTCCGGCATGAACACCGGCACCAGCCGCGCCAGCGCGCGGCGGAAGTCGACCGTCATCCGTTCGAGCTCCGGATCGGGCGTCCACAACGGATCGCCGGATTCGACCAGCGTGGCGCCGAGATGGCCGCCCAGCACGGTTTTGATCTCCTTGGCGGCGGCCGTGACGATCGGTTCCTCGGTCTTGGAGTCGCGGGGATAGACCATCGACTCGCGGATCACGCCGAGCCGGATGCCCGCGAGCGCCTTGCGCGCGCCGTTGCCGGTCGCGTGCCCCGCATAGCCGCCTTCGATCACCGAGGATCGCGGCACCGTCGTATAGACGTCGCGCGGGTCGTAATAGCCGTTGACCGGGTCCTTCAGCGCGTCGAGCACCTTGGCGCAGTCACGCAGCGTGCGGCAATGAATGCCGGTGCGGTCGCAATAGATGTCGGCGCCGATGGCGCCGCCGTCGAACCCGAGCATGGCCTTGTGCGGCAGGATCAGCGCGACCGCATTGTGATTGGACGGCCCCCGGCAGGACGCGCGCGTTTCCTCGCCCAGGCTCGCCATCACCATGTTGGTCGAGACCGACAGCGCCGAGCCCGAGCTCGAGCCGAGCGAGGCCGAGCGCGTCGTGTCGTAGGGGTTGGAGGGGTTGCCGCCCCAGGTCGCGCGCTGGTAGCCGAGCGTGGAGGGCAGCACCTTGTTCGGCTTGTGCCGTCCGCCCGGATCGCCGGCGCGTCCATTGTATTCGGTGTTCACCGCCTTCGCGAAGATGATGGCGCCTTTGTTCCGCAACTGCTCGACCAGCGCATGATCGCGTGCCGGGAAATCGATGTCGTAAGCGGCGTCGCCGCCGCCGGTCGAGCGCATGTCCTTGGTGTCGAACGGATCCTTGAACGAGAACACCACGCCATACATCGGCATTTTTTCGAGATCGGGACTGCGGCCGTATTGCGCGTCCAGTTCCGCGGCGCGCTCGAGTGCGTCCGGCAGATGGCGGAAATATTCGCAGACCGGCGGCGCGCCCTTCGGCAGCGGCCCCTTCGAGGGATGCAGGTCGTAATCGCCGCGGCAGGTGACCGAACGCTCGCCGCGGATGTTGAGCGTGGCGAGCGCATTGACCTGGCCCGCATTGGGAATGCCGGCGATCATGCCGAACTGCTGCATGGCGGACGGATCGGAGGCGGTCGCTTCCATGCGGCCATATTCGAGCGGCGGCCCTTTGTATTGGTCGAGATCGGGCAGGAAGGACGAGGCCTTCACGGTTTCGGTCGGGAAGCGCAACGGTTTGCCGGCGCGCACCGTGCCCGCCGCTTCCGCAACCGGCGCGCCGTCTGCGGTCACAAGCTGGCTGGCGACACCGTTGAAGCTGCGCACCCGTTCGAGATAGTGCTCGACTGTCGCTCGGCAGGTGGTCGCCCCCGAGCGGATCGCCGCATGTAATTCGTCGATCGTCGATTCCTCGAGCTGGAACGGGGTCTCGACGACGGCCGGGTCTTTCATGATAGTCCTCGCGAGCAATACGGCTTTCACGGCCGTTTGTCGCGATCATGCTCGACCCGTTTCCGGCGATCAAGTGTAAGCGCTCACCGGGTTGCGCGCATCGGAGCGGCCCGGTGAGGCGATTAGGTTTGCGGCTCGTGAAATCCGAGCGCGTGACTTACTGGGTGGCCGTCCAGGTCCCGCTGCCGCCGGTCACGCCGAAACCGACCTGCAAGGCGGCGCCGGTGAAATTGGCGACATAGCCGTATTGGTCGCACCAGACCTGGATGGTGACGCCGACGGCCGCATTGGTAACCTGGAAGCTGCACTTGAGGCCGTTGAGCTGGCTCGGCGGGACAGTGAGCGTCAGCGCGCCGTAGCTGGTGCCGCCGCCGAAGCCGATGCCCCACATCGTGCCGTAAAACGAGATGTTATAGCCTTGGTAGCTGGCATTGTTGATCGACAGCGTGCCGTAGATGAAGGCGGTGGCAAAGGATGCCTGCGCGCCGATGGTGTAGGACGTGTCGGCGGCCGCCTCGATGTGACGCTTATTCGCCGTGGCGATTTCGTTGATCTGCTTGACCGTCGCCGTTGCAGTCTCTTGCGACTGCGCCGCGAAGGCGGAGATGTCGGGTGCGTTGGGAGTGGACATTTTGGCTGCTCCGAAAATTGATCTGTTCACGGAAGACGCCGTCCGCGCGCGATGGCGGTCCGACGTCCGCTCTTGCGGATGCGCGTTTGTCCGAGGGCTTACGACGTCGACCAGGTGCCGCTGCCGCCCATCGCGGCCGCGCCGATGGCGAGCGCAGGCCCGGTGAAATTGGCGACATAGCCGTTGTTGTCGTCCCAGATCTGCACCGTGACCGCGCCGCCCCCGACTGCGACATTGGTGGCCTGGAAGCTGCATTTGAGACCGTTGAGCTGGTTGGGGGGCACCGTGACGGTCAGCGCGCCGTAGCTGGTGCCGGCCCCGAAGCCGAGCCCCCACATCGTGCCGGAGAACTGAATATTGTAGCCCTGGTAGCTGGCATTATTGATCAGCAGCGTCCCGTAAATGATCGCGTTCGAGAACGAGCACTGCGCGCCGATCGTGTAGCTCGTCGATGCGGCCGTGAGCAGACGCTGGTTTCCCGCCGCCAGCGATTTGATCTGCTTGATCGTATTTTGTGCCGTTTCGCGCGAGTAGGCGGCGAGCTTTGAGAATTCAGCCTCACTAAGTGGACCCATCGCAAGCCTCCCTTATGGTTTGGGCGATACACAAGTATAGCGTGTATCACATATAAAATACACGTACAAGGATAGTTTGCAAAAATTGGCCATTGCGGAATCCGGCGGCACGGGGAGCAGCTTCCGCGGTTTCTTTGGGAGCGTCAGTGCAGGTTTTCTTGTGCCGGCTCGACCAGTCGCATTTCCAGGTGGCCGATCAATTCCGCGCGTTGCACTTCGGCCTCGCACAGCGCTGCCTCGGTCTGCTCCCAGGTCGTCTTGTTCGAGCCCATGAGCACGGCGCCGCCGAGCGCGGCGGCGACGGCCGCCAGGAATGTGGCCGGATCGAAGGGCAGCAGAGTGGTGAGGACAAGCACGATCCAGATGGCACCGGCGATCGCCAAGAGCCGGGCCGCGAGCGCAATCTTGCGGCAGCGCTCGCGCTCGCTCGCCAAGGTCTCGATGCGATCTTCGAGGCGGGCGATCTCGTCATGCATTGCGTCGCCGTTCATGGCCGCAAAGCCCCATGCGCCACGCCCGCGTTAATCGGATTTCTTATCCCGGAAATAGGGGACGACGTCGCCCGTGAGCTTGATCGTCAGTGGGTTGCCGTGGCGGTCCTTGGCGTTGCCGGCGGCGACACGGACCCAGCCCTCGCTGACGCAATATTCCTCGACATTGGTCTTCTCGACGCCGCGGAAGCGGATGCCGATGTCGCGTGCGAGCAACTCCGCATTGAAATAAGGGCTGCGCGGGTCGGTCGACAGGCGGTCCGGCAGCGCCGGGTCGGGTTTGGGGGTGTCGTCGGTCATGCGCCGCTTTTGTCACAAGGCCGCGGCTTCATGCAAGTCGCGCAGAAAACCGAAGTCTGTTCGTTTCTACTCGGCTTGCATGGGGCGGGGGCCCGCCAAATCGGCTGGAATGCTTGAATTTTCCGGCCCCGGCCGGCGCGCGGCGGCTGCGACGGGCGCAGACCGCTTGACCGCCGTCGTATCCCGCGCTTTGACTGGCTGCGAGGCGGCCGCCCGCCGCATTCGCGAAAGAAGGCCCTCGCATGTCGCTTGCGCAAGATGCCTTACCCGGCCTCGCACCGATCCTGCCGCGCCACGACTGGACGCGCGCGGAGGTCAAGGCGCTGTTCGCCCTGCCGTTCCCGGATTTGATATTCCGGGCGGCGCAGGTGCATCGCGCCAATTTCGATCCGGCCGAAGTGCAGATATCGACCCTGCTCTCGATCAAGACCGGCGGATGTCCGGAGGACTGCGCCTATTGCCCGCAGTCGGCGAAATTCGACACCGGCGTGAAGGCCGGGAAACTGATGGATATCGAGGCCGTGCTGGCGGAGGCGCGCGCGGCCAAGGCCGGCGGCGCCTCGCGCTTCTGCATGGGCGCGGCCTGGCGAAGCCCGAAAGACCGCGACCTCGACAAGGTCTGCGCCATGGTCGAAGGCGTGAAAGCGCTGGGCATGGAAACCTGCGTCACGCTCGGTATGCTGGAAGCCGCGCAGGCGCGCCGGCTGAAGGACGCCGGACTCGACTACTACAACCACAATCTCGACACCTCGCCGGAGTTCTACGGCGAGATCGTCAGCACGCGCTGCTACCAGGACCGGCTCGACACGCTCGACAATGTGCGCGCGGCCGGCATCAATGTCTGCTGCGGCGGCATCGTCGGCATGGGCGAAACGCTCGAGGACCGCGCCGGCATGATCGCCGCGCTGGCGAGCCTGCCGGTGCATCCCGAAAGCGTGCCGATCAACATGCTGGTGCAGGTCGAAGGCACGCCGCTGTCGGGCGCGCCGCGAATCGACACTTTCGATTTCGTGCGCACGATCGCGGTCGCGCGCATCGCCATGCCGGCATCGATGGTGCGGCTCTCAGCCGGCCGTGAGGACATGAGCGAGGAAACGCAGGCGCTCTGCTTCCTCGCCGGCGCCAATTCGATCTTCTACGGGCCGAAGCTGCTGACCACGCCAAATCCCGAGCGCGACCGCGACATGCGGCTGCTCGACAAGCTCGGATTGAAGGCGATGGAGTGACGGATTACGCAAGGCCGCGCACGAGCGCCAGCCCCGCGAACAGGCCGCCGATCGCCATTACCACCGAAACGAGCACATAGAGGGCGGCAAGCCCGATCTCGCCGCGTTCGTAGAGCACGGCGGCGTCGAGCGAAAAGGTCGAGAAGGTCGTGAAGCCGCCGAGGATGCCGGTGGTAAAGAACAGCCGCCAGTGTTGCGTGCCGCCGCTCTTGAAGGCGAAATAGGCGGCGAGCGCGCCCATGATTGCCGAGCCCAGCACGTTGACCGTCAGCGTGCCGAACGGAAATGAGGCGCCGAGCAGCCGCGCGGCTGCCAGGTTGACGCCATGGCGGAGTGCGGCGCCGAGGCCGCCGCCGAGAAACACGATCAGATAGCCCATCGATCACCTGTTCCGGTTCGGCCGGCAAAAGCCGACCGGCGGCGGACGGAGTCCTACCGCTCGCGCGCCTAAGCCGGCCGGCGGGAAACGGTCGCCGGACCCGGATTATGCGCAGGGAAAGCGCGGTAGGAGTCATCAGCCCTTAACGCGATGATCTTGGGCGGTTGTCGGGGGACTCCATCCCCATCGCGGCAAAGCTAGTGGCGGGACGGGCGTCGGTCAACTTGGCGCCGGGGACTTGGCGCCGGGAACACCGCCTTGACAGCAACCCCATGCTTCACTATTGAGAGCGAACGTTCATTCTCAGAATTGTGCGGCGCACATTTCCACTGGCGGATCCAAAGGGACCGAAACTTTCGCGAAAACGCTGTGCGATCAGCCGATTAAGGAGCGGTCCCGGGGCGGGATCGGGGGCGGCGGGATGTACCGGACCAAGGAACAGCGGCAGTCCGACCGGCGGACCGAGATCCTGGATGCGGCCCAGCGCTGCTTCGCGCGCTCCGGCTTCCATCAGGCCTCCATGCAGGAAATCTGCGCCGAGGCCGGCATGAGCCCCGGCAACCTCTATCGCTATTTCCCTTCCAAGGAAGCGCTGATCGCCGGCATCTCCGAGCGTAACCGCGCCGAAGCCGCGGCGAGCTTCGCCAAAGTCGATTCCGCGCCGGACTTCTTCGAGGGCCTGGCCGGGCTCGCCCGCCATCATCTGGTCGACCGCAGCGATGTCGAGGTCGGCCTGTGCGCCGAGATCATGTCGGAGAGCCGGCGCAATCCGGAAATCGCGCGGCTCTATCAGGACATCGAACACGACATCAAAAACCGCATCGCCGCCATGCTGCGGCTTGCCGTCGAGCGCGGCGAAGTGCGCGCCGATCTCGACGTCGAGGCGGCTGCGACGGTGCTCATGGTGCTCGGTGACGGCATGTCTTGGCGGCGATCGGTCGAGCCGGGCTTCGACGCCGAGCGTGTGCTGCCGCTGATCCTGAAGATGGTTCATTGCCTGCTCGCCAAATCCGCGGATTCGCCGGCGGATTGCGCGAGCAGGTGCGGGGAGGGTGAGCGATGAAGGCAAGTCGCATTACGGCCGTCGGTCTGGTGGCGGGCGCCGCGCTGTGGATTGCGTCGGGGCATTTCATGCCGCGCGACAGCGCCGAGGGTCAGGCCGCGATCCGCCCCGGCGAGGCCAAGACGCAGCCCGCATTCCGCGTCGAAACTGCGACCGTGCGTGAGGTTGAGCACGGTCCGACACTTACTCTGTCTGGCCGCACCGAGGCCGACCACAAGGTGACGGTCACGGCGCGCACGGGTGGCGTTCTCACCCAACTGAATGTGAGGCGCGGCCAGCACGTGCAAAAAGACGAGATCATCGCCGTGCTCTCCGACGAAGCGCGCGAGGCGCAGGTCGCGCAGGCGCAGGCGCTGGTCGATCAGCGCAAGGCCGAGTTCGAGGCCAAGCGCACGCTGATTGCGAGCGGCGCCCTGCCCAAGCTCGATCTCGTCAACCTCGAAGCCCAGTACAAGGCGGCGCAGGCCCTGCTCGCCACCGCACGCGCCGAGCGCGATCGCGGCCTCGTGCGCGCGCCCTGGGCCGGCGTCATCACGGACGTGCCGGCCGAGGTTGGCGGAGCCGCCTTTTCCATGGCCGGCAAGGAAATCGCCTCCCTGGTCGCGCTCGATCCGATGCTCGCGGTCGTCGAGGTGTCGGAGCGCAAGCTTGCCGGCATCAAGGTCGGCGAGAAGGCGGAGGTGCGGCTGATCACCGGGCAGACCGTGGCCGGACGCGTGCGTTATGTCGCCAAGTCGGCGAGCCCGACCACGCGCACCTACCGGGTCGAAGTCGAAATGGCCAATCCGGGCGGCAAGATTCCCGATGGGATCACCGCCGAGGTCGTGCTCGCGCTCAAGCCGGTGCCGGCGGTCGAAGTGCCGCGCTCGGCGCTGACCATTTCGTCGGCCGGCGACATCGGCCTGCGCGTGGTGGGAACGTCCGACAAGGTCGCTTTCGTGCCGGTGCATATTGTCGAAGACATGCAGGACTCGATGTGGGTTGCGGGCGTGAAGGACGGCGCGCGCGTGATCGTGCGCGGGCAGGATTTCGTGCGTGACGGCCAGGTGGTCGCGCCGGTCGAGATCGCGAGCGCGGCACGCTAGCAATGTCGATGCTCGCCACACGCTCTCTTCACCTCTCCCATAGGGAGAGGTCGGCGCACCATAAGCGCGTTTACGCGCGTCTGCGACGCGCTATGGTGCGCCGGGTGAGGGGTTATGGTCTATCGAGAGGTCGTTACCCCCTCACCCCAACCCTCTCCCCACAGGGGAGAGGGAGCCCGCCGTGCGTGTGGCCCGCTCGTCGGTCCCATTTGCGTCTAATGTAACATACCGCATTTTCGCAGCATATCATGACCCGTTTCATCACCTACGCCATCGAGCATGCGCGCCTGACTTTGGCGATGCTTGCCTTCCTGCTGATCGCGGGCCTTTCCGCCTATGTGACGATCCCCAAAGAGGCCGAGCCGGACGTCAAGGTGCCGATCATTTATGTTCAGCTCACTCAGCGCGGCATCAGCCCGGAGGATTCCGAGCGCCTGCTGCTGCGCCCGGTCGAGACGCAGTTGAAGTCGGTCGGCAATGTCAAGGAGATGCGCTCGACCGCCTATGAAGGCGGCGGCTATGTGCTGCTCGAGTTCGAGGCCGGCTTCAATTCGGACGCCGCGCTCGCCGACGTGCGCGCCAAGGTCGATCAGGCCAAGCACGACCTGCCGAAGGACGCCGATGAGCCCTCGGTGCAGGAGGTCAATCTCTCGCTTTATCCGGTGCTGGTGGTGACGCTCGCCGGGGACGTGCCCGAGCGCACGATGCTGCACATCGCGCGCGACGCCAAGAATGCGATCGAGCAGGCCCCCGGCGTGCTCAAAGCCGAGCTGCGCGGCACTCGCGACGAGGCGGTCGAGATCACCGCCGAACCCATGCTGATGAAAAGCTACGGCATCTCGCTCGAGCAGCTCATCGCGGTGACGCAGGCCTCCAACAGGCTGATCGCCGCGGGCGCGCTCGAAGGCGCCAGCGGGCGCTTCGCGGTCAAGGTGCCCGGCCTGATCGAGCGCCCGCAGGACATGCTGAAGATACCGGTCGCCTCGACCGCCGGCGCCACGGTGACGCTCGGCGACGTCGCGACCGTGCGGCCGACCTTCAAGGACGCGACCTCGATCACGCGCGTCAATGGCAAGCCGGCGATGACCATCGAAGTGTCGAAGCGCACCGGCGCCAACCTGATCGAGACCGTCGACGGCGTGAAGCAGGTGGTGGCGCAACTCGAGAAGACCTGGCCCGCCGCCGTCAAGGTCGGCTACACGCAGGACAAGTCGAAGCTGATCCGCCAGATGCTGGCGGACCTGCAGAATTCGGTGGCGACCGGCGTGCTGCTGGTGGCGGTGATCATCCTGTTCGCGCTCGGCTTCCGCGCCTCGCTGTTCATCGGCATCGCGATCCCGGCCTCGTTCCTGGCCGGTGTGCTCGGGCTGCAGCTTGCCGGGCTCACCGTCAACATCGTGGTGCTGTTTTCGCTCATCCTGGCGGTCGGCATGCTGGTGGATGATGCCATCATCGTGTCGGAATACGCCGAGCGCCGCATGTCGGAAGGCATGCCGCCGAAGCAGGCCTATGCGCAGGCCGCGACCCGCATGGCCGGGCCGGTGATCGCGGCGACCCTGACCCGCATCGCCGCCTTCTCGCCGCTTCTTTTCTGGCCGGGCATTGTCGGCCAGTTCATGAAATACATGCCGATCACGCTGATCGCGACGCTGTCGGCCTCGCTCGCGGTTGCGCTGTTCTTCACCCCGACGCTGGGCGGACTGCTCGGCCGCGCCGCGAAGGTCACCCATGACGACCGCGCGTCCGAACGCGGGCTCTACATGCGCACGGTGAAATGGGCGCTGCACAATCCCGGCGTGGTTCTCAGCCTGGCTTTGGCCCTGCTGGTCGTGGTGATCGGCGCCTATGGCAAATACGGTCACGGCGTCGAGTTCTTCCCGGCGGTCGAGCCCGACTACGGGCAGGTTATCGTGCATGGGCGCGGCAATCTCGCGCTCGCGGAAAAGGACAAGGCGGTGGCCCAGGTCGAAAAGGCCGTGCTTGGCACGCCGGGGCTCAAGACCGTCTATACCCGCGTCGGCGAGCAGCCGCGCGGTTCCAACGAAATCACCGAAGACACCATCGGAGTCATCCAGTTCGAATTCGCCGACTGGCAGACGCGCCCGCCAGCGCATGCCATCATGGACAAGATCCGGCGTGCGACCGCCGGCATTCCGGGCATCCTGGTCGAGGTGACGGCGCCGCGCGCCGGCCCGCCGACCGGCAAGCCGATCCAGGTTCAGCTCTCGGCAATCGATCCCGAGAAACTGCCGGAAGCGGCGAAAAAGGTCGCCGCCTTGCTCGCACCGATGCCCGAGATCCGCGATCTCGATGACGGCCTGCCGCTGCCCGGCATCGACTGGAAGATCGAGGTCGACAAGGCGGAAGCTGCGAAATACGGCGCCGGTATCGGCGCGGTCGGCACCGCGGTGCAACTCGTCACCAATGGCGTGAAGATCACGGAATACCGGCCGGCCGATACCGACAAGGCGGTCGACATCATCGTCCGCTTCCCGAAGGATCGCCGCAGCCTCGACCAGATCGACGAACTGCGCGTGCAGACGCCGGCCGGCTACGTGCCGATCGGTAATTTCGTCAAGCGCGTGCCGGCGGCGCGCGTCGGCTATATTAACCGCGTCAATGCGCAGCGCGTGATGACGGTGTCCTCGAACATCGCCGACGGCGTGCAGAACGCCGTGGTGCAGCAGGAGATCACCGACAAGCTCAGCCATGCCGATCTCGGGCCGGGCGTCACCTTCAAGCTCAAGGGCGAGGACGAGGAGCGCGCCAAGGCCGGCGCCTTCCTGTCGAAGGCGTTCGGCACCGCGATCTTCCTGATCTTTGCGATCCTGCTCGCCCAGTTCAACCGGTTCATTTCGGTCGGCCTGGTGCTCACCGCGGTGGTGCTCTCCACCATCGGCGTGCTGCTCGGGCTCCTGATCATGGGCCAGCCCTTCGGCGTGGTGATGACCGGGATCGGGATCATCGCCAATGCCGGCGTCATCGTGAACAACAATATCGTCTTGATCGACACCTACGACCGGTTGCGCCGGGAGGGGCAGGGCGCCTATGAGGCGATCCTGGAAACCTGCCGCGAACGCGCGCGGCCGGTGGTGCTGACCGCGGTCACCGCCATTCTGGGCGTGCTGCCGATCGCCTTCGGCATCAATCTCGATTTCATCAGCCGCGAGATCACGCATGGCGCGCCGGCGACGCAGTGGTGGATCAGCCTGTCCACGGCCATCGTCTTCGGCCTCGGCTTCGCCACGGTGCTGACCCTGATCGTCACGCCGGCCGCGCTGATGGCGATCGCCAACCTGGCCGCTTGGCGCGACCGCCGCCGTGAGCGGCGCGCAGCCAAGCGAGCGGCGGCGGTCGCGCCGTAGTTCCGCCGGAGCGGCTACGCTTGCGATGCGCATAGTTCGCGAGTTCCGCACGTGGAACCGCGGGCCGGCGGTATTGCAGGCTAAAGCTCGATCTTGCTGAAGATCGTGATGTCGAGATCCATTTCCTTGTTCGACAGCGTCACGCCGGCGGTAATGACCTCGCCGTCCTGCAGGCGGCCGCTGGCCAGCGCCTTGCGGACGCTCTTTTCCAGCTCGCGCTGCGCGTTGAATGTGACAGTCTTGAGAAACCGCGCAACGGCGGCCTTCAACTGGTCGTCGGTCATGACGTTTTCACTTATTGCCCTGTCCGCCGTCGGCTTCAAGCGCCTACTCAACATGCCTTGCAAATCTAGTTAATGGCGGCGCAGCACTGGTGACTATTACGCATTTACGACGGCGGCGTTATCGATATTTTGAACTTCCGCTTTTCGGCGCCGCCGGATCGTGGATACTAAAGGATAAGCGAACCGTCGAGCGGGGACGGCCGAGCTGTTATTCCGGGTAAGCGAAAACAAGGCCGCAAGCGTGAGGAGAATAGAGTGAGCTATTTTTCATCGAAAAACGAGCGCGACACCAAGTCGGCGCAAAAGCCGGTCGTGAGCGAGGCCGCCCGGGTCGAGGCCGCGCCTGCGCCCAAGCAGCCGGACATGGTATCCACGCTCGGACAGGGCATGCTGGTCACCGGCAACATCGTCTGCGCCGGTTCGGTGCAAATCTACGGCCGCGTCACCGGCGACATCCACGCGTCGCAGCTTACCATCTGCGAGGGTGCGAAGGTCGAAGGCAAGATCGTTGCGCCGGACACGGTGATCAAGGGAACTTTCAACGGCACCATTCACTCCAACAGCGTCAAGCTGCAGAGCACGGCGGTGGTCGACGGCGAAATCTTCAACAAGGCGCTGACCATCGAGCAGAACGCCCAGTTCGAAGGCGTGGCGCGCCGGCTCGAGAGCCCGGTCGCGGCACCGTCGGCGGCGCAGGCCAAGGGCGAGGATAAGGCCCCGGCGCTCGCGCCCGCGGCTCCGGTCGCGCATATCGTGGTCTGATCGCCGGCTGCGGGTAACGAAATTCGCTCGCCCCGCGCGGGCGGATTCGGACCCGACTCCACGTTTGCTCTACGTCATTGACCGGATTTCGGTCCGCGCGGTTCCGCCGTGCGGCTCGAATCCGGTCATCTTGTTCTTTGGCGGCGCCGGCGGTTGGCGCATCTGGCGAACGATGCTAGCGTTCCCCGGAGGGGGCGACACCCCGAGACTGAAAAACTGGACGACGGCTGGAGCGTGTTCCGGCCGTGCATGAAGTTGTGCCGACGGCGCTGTGAGCCGGCGGTCACGGGGGAACGATGACTGAGGGCGTAAACGCGGCGGACGCTGCGATTTCTGCGGAAGGGCTGCGCAAGGCGGAGGAATACGTCCAGCAGGAGGAAGGGGCCGGCAACCGGCTCACCGGTTGGGCAGGAACTTTGGTGATGGCCATCGCGGTGGCGATGACCCTGTTCCACCTCTATGCCGCATACGACATCGTCCCAACCCAGCCGCTGCGTTACATCCATGTCGCCTTCGTGTTGCTGCTGAGCTTCCTTCTGTTCCCGCTCGCCAACCGTTTCCGCAACCGGATCCAGTGGTTCGACGTGATCCCGGCCTTGGCCGGCATCGCCATCATCGTCTACGCGCTCTGGGGCGGCGACGATTTCACCGATCGCGCGGCCGTGCCCGAACGCTGGGACGTGATCATGGGCGGCCTGTTCATCGTGCTGGTGCTGGAGGCCGCGCGCCGCACCACCGGCCCGATCATGCCGATCGTGGCGATCCTGTTCATCGCCTATGCCATGCTCGGCCCGTATCTGCCGCCGCCCTGGACCCATCGCGGCTTCGACGTGGCGCGGCTGGTCGGCCACCTGTTCATCACGCTGGAAGGCATTTTCGGCGTCGCGGTCGACGTGTCGGCGACCTTGATCATCATGTTTACGATCTACGGCGCCATCCTCCAGCATTCCGGCGCCGGCAAGTTCTTCATCGATTTCTCGCTCGCGGTCATGGGCGGCAAGCCATCGAGCGCGGGGCGAGCGGTGGTCGCGTCGTCCTTTTTGTTGGGCGGTCCGTCCGGCTCCGGCGTCGCTACCACGGTGATGATCGGCACCGTCGCCTGGCCCATGCTCAAAAAAGCCGGCTTCGAGCGCAACGCCGCGGGCGGCCTGCTCGCTGCCGGCGGCCTCGGAGCGATCATTTCGCCGCCCGTGCTGGGTGCGGCCGCTTTCCTGATCGCCGAATTCCTGAAGATCGGCTATCTCGACGTGATCTGGATGGCGACCATCCCGACCTGTCTCTATTACCTGTCGCTGCTGTTCATGGTCGAGCTCGACGCGCTGCGCTTCGGCGCGCGCGAAGTCGTGTTCAAGCCGGACATGACGATCGGGGCGATGACCCGGCGCTACGGCTTCCATTTCGTATCGCTGGTCGCGGTCGTGGTGTTCATGGTCGTCGGCTTCTCGCCCATGCTGGCGGTGTTCTATTCGACCCTGCTCGCCTTCACGATGAGCGCGCTCGCGCCCGAAACCGCGCTCGGGCCGCGCAAGCTGCTGATGTCGCTGCTCATCGTATATCTGGTTGCGCTTGCGCTGGTGTTCATTCCTAGGGTCGGCGCGTCCGCCGCGGCGGCGGCGTTCCAGGCCTATTTCCCATTCATCGTTTTGCTGCTGATCGCGGTGCTTGCCGTGATCGGCCTCACGCCCGCGGGCCGGAAGGCGGTCCCCCCGTCGCAGAAGCTCACGACAGCGCTGGCCGACGGTTCGATCGGCGTGCTCAGCGCGGCAACCACCTGCGCCGCTGCCGGCATCATCGTGGGCGTCGTCACGCTGACCGGACTCGGTCTGAAGTTTTCGTCGATCGTCATCGATTTCGCCGGCGGCAGCCTGCTGATGACGGCGATCTACACCTCGCTGGTAGTGTGGATCATCGGCCTCGCCGTGCCGGTGACCGCGTCCTACATCATCTGCGCCGTGATCGCGGCGCCCGCGCTGATCAAGCTCGGCGTGCCGGATTACGCCGCGCATATGTTCATCTTCTATTACGCGGTGCTGTCGGAAGTCTCCCCGCCGACCGCGCTGTCGCCTTTCGCGGCCGCCGCGATCACGGCCGGCGATCCCTATAAGACCACAATGCAGGCCTGGAAATATACGCTGCCCGCGTTCCTGGTACCGTTCGTATTCGTGCTCGATCCGCTCGGCATCGGACTCCTCCTGAAAATCCCCAAAGGTGGATCGATGCTTGACATTGTTTGGATCACCGTCGTCACCGGCGCGGGGCTCGCCGCGCTTGCGGCGGCGGCGCAAAACTGGGCGCTGCGGCGGACCACGCCGGTCGAACGGGGGCTGTTTCTGTTCGCCGGATTGCTGCTCGTGTTCCCCAGTCTGCTCGAAGCCCTGCTGGAACGCATCAGCGGGCTCGACATCCCGCACCCGGCGCCCTTCGGGCTGGCGCTCGGGGCGGTCTTGCTGGCCTGGCAATGGGTGAGCCGCTCGCCATCCGCCGCGCGAGCCTCGTGAGAGCCCGATAGCGAGATCGAGAATCGACGAGTTCAACGAAAGCAAAAGGGAGAGGAAGCATGATACGAGGATTGAAGATTGCATTGAGCGCGGCCGCATTCGCCGCGTTTGCGCTCGGCGGCGCTCAGGCGCAGCAGCGCACCATCGCCATCGGCACCGGCGGCACCGGCGGCGTCTACTATCCGCTCGGCGGCGGGCTGGCGAATGTGCTGTCCAAGAACCTGCCGAACACGCAGGCGACCGCCGAGGTCACCGGCGGCTCGGTCGACAATCTCAAGCTGATCAATTCGGGTCAGAGCGAGATCGGCTTTTCGATGGCGGACGCGGCGCTCGACGCCTTGAACGGCGTGGAGAAGTTCAAGGGCAACAAGGTGCCGCTGCGCACGCTGATGGTGCTCTATCCCAACATCATGCACGTGGTGTCGATCGAAGGCACCGGCGTCAACACAATGGCCGATCTCAAGGGCAAGCGCGTCTCCACCGGCTCGCCCGGCAGCGCCACCGAGGTTATGGCCTTCCGCGTGATCGAGGCCGCCGGTCTCGACAAGGACAAGGACATGAAGCGCGAGCGCTTAGGCGTCGCCGAATCGGTCAACGCGCTCAAGGACCGCAAGATCGACGCCTTCTTCTGGGTCGGCGGACTGCCCACCGCGGCGGTGACCGATCTCGGCGCTACCCCCGGCGTGAAGATCAAGCTCATCGATCATGCCGATATCGTCGGGAAGATGAACGCGAAGTACAACAACCTCTACGCCGCGGCGACGATCAAGGCCGGTACCTATCCGGGTCAGGTCAGCGACGGCAAGATGACGGCGGTGTGGAATATCCTGGTCACCGGCAACAAGATGTCGGATCAGGAGGCCTACAACATCGTCAAGCTGATCGTCGACAAGAAGGCCGATCTGGTGGCGGTGCACAAGGAAGCCAGGAATTTCACGGTCGAAAACCAGATCAAGGGCAACTCGCCGGTTCCGTGGCATCCGGGCGCCGTGAAGTTCTTCAAGGAACGCGGCGCGAAGATGTAAGCCCGCGCAGCATCGCTCATGCAGCGGCCCCGCTTCGGCGGGGCCGTTTGCATTTCAAACCTGATGCGAATTCGTGTGCTGTGTCTGCCGCGCCGGCCAGGCGAGCGCCGCGAAATAGCCGAGCGCGCTCAACACGGCGATGCAGAAGCTCACCGGCCAGTCGGTGTAGAAAGCCATGGTCAGGCCGAGCCATGCCTCCGTGAGCGCCAGCGCGGCCGACATTACCAATCCGCTCCACAGGCCGGTGGTGAGGCGCTGCGCGGCGGCGGGCGGCCCCACCATCAAGGTGAACACCAGCAGCACGCCGACGATCTGCGCGCATTCGGCGACCGCCAGCGCCACGATGGCGAGGAAGGCGGTGGAGATCAGCCGCAGCGGCACGCCCTTGGCTTCCGCCAGTTCCGGCTGCAGGCTGGCGAAGATCAGCGGCCGCATGATCGCGCCCAGCGCGCCCAGCGTGATGAGGCCGAGCGCGAGCAGCGTCACGATCGTGGTGCGGTCGACCGCCAGCACATTGCCGAACAGCAGCGCGGTCGCTTGCGTGGCGAAGGCCGTATAGTAATGCAGGAACAAGAGGCCGAAGCCGAGCGCCAGCGCCAGCACCACGCCGATCGCGACGTCGCGATTGCTGATGCGCTCACCCAGCAGCCCCATGGCGACGCCGGCGGCGACCGAAAACCCGACCAGGCCCCAGAGCGGGGCGAGCCCGATCAGCCCGGCGCCGGTCGCACCGGCGAATCCGATATGCGACAGCGCGTGGCCCGCGAAGGTCTGGCCGCGCATCACCAAAAAGAAGCCGACAAGGCCCGACACGACCGCCACGATGCCGGCGGCAATGAAGGAGATCGG
>JAKAHJ010000173.1 GCA_021815055.1 Pseudomonadota bacterium
AGGATTTCGTCGCGGATGTGGCCCGCAAGGGCGAAACGCTGGCGACGCGCAAGGCGAGCCAGAACGCGCTCGCCGCTTTCGCGCGTGCTTTGCCCGAACTCTTTGGCGGCTCGGCCGACCTCGCCCATTCCAATCTTACGACGCATCCCCTCACCCACCCGATCACGCGCGATCCGGCCGGCAACACGATCTTCTACGGTGTGCGCGAATTCGGCATGACGGCGATCGCCAACGGTCTCGCGCTGCACGGCGGCTTCCTGCCTTATTCCGCAACCTTCCTGGTGTTCTCCGATTACGCGCGCAACGCCATCCGCATGGGCGCGATCATGCGTCAACGCGTCGTGCATGTGTTCACGCATGATTCGATCGGTCTCGGCGAAGACGGGCCCACCCATCAGCCGGTCGAGCATGTCGAATCGCTGCGTCTCATTCCCGATCTCGACCTGTGGCGCCCCTGCGACGCGGTCGAGACGGCGGCCGCCTGGAGCGCGGCGCTCGCCCGCCGCGACGGGCCGAGCGCGCTGGTGCTATCGCGCCAAAATCTGCCGCACCAGACCCGCACAACCGAACAGATCGAGGCGATCGGGCGCGGCGGTTATGTGCTGGCCGAACCCGAGCGTGCGCCGATCGCGATCATCGTCGCCACCGGATCCGAGGTGAAGCTCGCGCGCGCTGCTGCCGCGCTGCTCGCGGGCGACGGCATCGCCACGCGCGTGGTGTCGATGCCCTGCGTGGAAGCCTTCGAGCGGCAGGACGAGAGCTGGCAGCGCAGCGTGCTGCCGCCGCACCTGCCGGTGGTCGCGGTCGAAGCCGGCGCGACGCGCGGCTGGTGGCGCTACGCCGGACGCAACGGCGCCGTGATCGGCATCGACCGCTTCGGCGAATCCGCACCGGCCGAGCAGCTTTTCGCCCATTTCGGCTTCACCGCCGAGCGCATCGCGGAGGCCGTCCGCTCGACCGTCGCCCGCCGCAACACATCGTGCATCCGTTGATTTCAGCTTGAGGGAAACACCATGCCGCTCGTCTCCATGCGCCAGATCCTCGATCACGCCGCCGAAGAGGGCTATGGCGTGCCCGCTTTCAACGTCAACAACATGGAACAGATCAAGGCGATCATGGATGCCGCGCGCGAGACGCAGAGCCCGGTGATCCTGCAGGGCTCGGCCGGCGCGCGCAAATATGCCGGCGAACCGTTCCTGCGCCATCTGGTCGCCGCCGCGGTCGAGGCCTATCCGGAGTTGCCCATCGTCATGCACCAGGATCACGGCGCTTCGCCCGACGTCTGCATGAAGGCGATCCGCTCCGGCTTCACCTCGGTGATGATGGACGGCTCGCTCAAGGACGACGCCAAGACGCCGGCCGACTACGATTACAATGTCGGCGTCACGCGCCGCGTCGTCGATCTCGCGCATGCGGTGGGCATTTCGGTCGAGGGCGAACTGGGTTGCCTCGGCTCGCTCGAGACGCTGCAGGGCGACAAGGAGGACGGCCACGGCGCCGAGGGCAAGCTCTCGCGCGAGCAACTGCTCACCGATCCCGACGAGGCCGCCCGCTTCGTCGACGAGACGCAATGCGACGCACTGGCGATCGCGATCGGCACTTCGCACGGCGCCTACAAATTCAAGCGCAAGCCGACCGGCGAGGTGCTGGCCATCGACCGCATCAAGGCGATCCACGCGCGCATTCCCAACACGCATCTGGTCATGCACGGCTCGTCCTCGGTACCGCAGGACCTTTTGCAGGAAATCCGCTGCTATGGCGGCGACATCGCCGAGACCTACGGCGTGCCGGTCGCCGAAATTCAGGAAGGCATCAAGCACGGCGTGCGCAAGGTGAACATCGACACCGACATCCGCCTCGCCATGACGGCGGCCATGCGCCGGCTCATGAAGAAGAACAACCGCGAGTTCGACCCCCGCAAGTTTTTACAGGCGGCGATGGACGAGACCAAAAAGATTTGCGTCGAACGCTTCCAGGCCTTCGGCTCGGCCGGCCAGGCGCCGAAAATCATCCCGCTCGACCTCGAAGTGATGGCGCAGCGCTACCGCGGCGGCTCGCTGCGGCAAGTGGTGCATTGAGGGGGGCCAAGCCCTACCGCCGCTTTTTCGCCGCGCGTTTTACCGGCCGGACTGCACGCGCCGCGCCGGCTTTCTCGGGGATGATCGGCAGCAGCACATAATTCTCTCGGCCCGCGCCGAGATGCAGCGTGGTGCGCCCGCCATAGATTTCGACCGGCCGGTCGCGCGGATCGTTGTGCAGGAACGGCCCGTTGCCGGTGAACTCGTTCTTCATGTTGGAGAGCCGGCCGCCCGATCCGCCGGGATAAACGTAGTCGCAGCCGCGCACCGACAGCGCAACGCGATGGCCCTTCGGCACCACGATGCAGGTCGGAATCACCTCGACGTCGAGCTCGTAGATATCGCCCGGCTTCAGCGGCTGCTTCCGGTCGTGCGTGTGATAGGGCCGGAACGGCAGCGTGAGCTTCTTGTCGAGCTTGCGGTGCGAGGCACGCAGCCAGCCCTGCCCGATCGGCGTATGCGGATCGAGCGCGCCCTGGAAAACGACCTCCTTCATGTCGGGCGAGAACACGCGCAATACGACGAAAATGTCGGCGTCCTCGGTCGAGGAGGACACGTGCAGCTTGACGGCGACCGGACCGGTGATCTCGGTGGCCTGCGCCATCGGTTCGCTCAGGAAGGTGACGCCGTTGCCGAGCGCGTCGAATACCACGCGCGCGTCCTCTGCCGGCGCGTCGGCCGACAGCGCATGACCGTCGGCGACGAAATGGAATTTGGTCCATTGCGTGCGCGGGATCGGCCAGGCCTCCTCGTGGCGGATCACGAAGTGCTCGCCCGGATGCCGCACGTTTAGCTGCACCTTGGGCTGAGTGTTCCAGCCGTTGCGTTCGCCTTTCAGAAAATAACCGAAGAAGCGCTTCTGCAACGCGACGCCATAATCGGTATAATAATGCGTCCAGTGCTCGATGCCGTGCACTTCGAGCCATTTCTGCTTGGAGGCGGCGCGGAAAAAGCCCTCGAAATTGCCGCGCGGATGCAGCGGCTGCCCGCCCCAATTGGCGGCGGAAAGGACCGGCACCTTCACCTTCGACCAGTCCGGCGTCATCGCCTTGTAGTAATCGTCGTCGAACGGATGGGCGAAATAGGTCTTGCCGAAGTCGTAGCGGTTGGCGCCCAATTCCTCGTCGCTCAACGTCTCGGGACCCGAGACCCAATCGCCGTTCATACGGCTGCGATGCCCGCGCGTGCCGAGCCCGTACTGCACGCTCTTCACCTGCATGTCGTACCAGTTCTGCCCGAAAGTATTGTAGATGCCGCCGTTGTGGCTGAGCTCGCGGTAGAAATCGGCGAAACCTTCCCACACGCAGATAGCGGCGAGATGTTTCGGCTGCAGCGTGGCCACCTGCCACTGGTTGATGGCGTAATAGGAGATGCCGGAGAGCCCGACTTTGCCGTTCGACCAGGGCTGCTTGCCGGCCCATTCGACGCAATTGGCGAAATCCTTGGTCTCGCGCGGCGACCAGTGTTCGAGATAGCCGGGCGAACGGCCGCAGCCGCGCGAATCGACACGCACGACCGCGTAGCCGTCCGGCACCCATTTCTCCGGGTCGCAGACTTCCCAGCTCTGGTACTTGTTGGTGGAGCCTGCCATCACGTCGGGATGTTTCTCCGCCATGCGGTCCCAGGCGGTCTTGTAGCCGTCCTCGAAATGCAGCCACTTGCCGTAAGGGCCGTGGCTGAGCAGGACCGGATAGCGCCCGCGCTTCACGGGCCGGAATACGTCGCAGCGCAGGACCACGCCGTCGTCCATCGCGATCGGCATGTCCCAGTCGATCCGCATGCCGTCGCGGATCTCGCTCTTCTCCCGATAGTCCATGGTTTCCCCCGGATTGCGTTCTTGTCTCGTCGATGCGCTCAAAAGGCCGCTGCGATCCGGCGGCCCGAGCTGTCGAACAAATGCAGGTTGGCTGGATCGAGCATCAGCCCGAGCCCGGCGCCGACCGGCACGCCGCTCATTTTCAGGCCCTCCGAAACCGCCACGAAGGCGCGCTCGGTGCCGGCATCGAGATAGAGCAGCGTATCGCGCCCGAGCGGCTCGACCAGCCGCACCGGCAGCGTGACGTGCGCGCCGCCATTTTCGGCGACCCGAACGTGCTCCGGCCGGATTCCGAGCGTCGCCGCCCCCGGCTGAAGCGATTTGAACCGGTTCGACAGCGGCACCGTGAACGGGCCCGAGCGAAACACGGCTTCGCCATTCGCACCCGTCACTTCCCCGGCGATCAGGTTCATCGAGGGCGAGCCGAAAAAGTCGGCCACGAAATAGCTGACGGGATTGGAATAGATTTCCATCGGCGAGCCGACCTGCTCCACCTCGCCCGCGCGCATCACGACGATGCGGTCGGCCAGCGTCATCGCCTCTTCCTGGTCGTGCGTGACGTAGATGAAGGTGCGGTTGAGCGCCTGATGCAGGCGGTCGCATTCCGCGCGCAATTC
>JAKAHJ010000032.1 GCA_021815055.1 Pseudomonadota bacterium
GGAAGCCACCGGCGTGCTCGGCGATCGCGACGAGTTGATCCGCGCGCTCGAGAACCTGGTCGAGAACGCGCTCAAATACGGCGCGGCCGGCAAGCGGGTCGATGTCACGCTCGCGCGCGGGCAGACTCGCTCCGGCGCGCCGGAGGCACGCATCGCAGTGCGCGACTTCGGGCCGGGCATTGCGCCCGAACACCTCCCGCGCCTGACCGAGCGCTTCTACCGCGTCGACGTCGCCGACAGCCGCGCGCAAGGCGGTACCGGATTGGGGCTCGCGCTCGTCAAGCACGTGCTCAATCGCCACGGCGGCAGGCTCACCATCGATAGCACGCCAGGGCAGGGCGCCACCTTCACAATGCACCTGCCACTGCGCACCGACGCGGCACGGGAAGCAGACGAATTGTCTGTAAAATCATAATGCTAGACCGTCATTTGTCCGTCACATAACTTTCATAGAACGGTGACACCCGACGCCTAAGGCTGGCTGCGGCTTCGGACCAGAGTTGAGCTGACGCGAAAAGAAAATCGGTCCGAAGCGCAATCTGGAGCGCGTCGTTTTAGAGCAACAGCGGCCGCCCGAACGGTGGGCGCGAGGATGGAGCGATCGTGGGTCACGCAGGCCCGCGGGAGCTTCCGGCCGCAAAATACATGGAGAGAACCCGTGAAACATTGGACCGCATTGGCAGCAGCCGTTGGCTTGCTGGCCGCCGCTTCCGTTCCAGCCGTCGCCGCCGACATCTCGGGCGCCGGCGCGACCTTCCCCTATCCGATCTACGCCAAATGGGCCGACGCCTATAAGAAAGAGACCGGCAACGGGCTGAACTACCAATCGATTGGCTCCGGTGGCGGCATCAAGCAGATCAAGGCCAAGACCGTGACCTTCGGCGCTTCCGACGCGCCGCTCTCAGGCAAAGAACTCGACTCGATCGGTCTTGCTCAGTTCCCGATGGTGATGGGCGGTATCGTGCCGGTCGTGCATATCGACGGCATCAAGCCGGGCGAACTGACCCTCGACGGCCCGACGGTCGCCAAGATCTTCCTCGGCGACATCAAGAAGTGGGACGACGCGGCGATCAAGAAGCTCAATCCGAGCGCCAAGCTGCCGAGCCAGGCGATTGCCGTCGTGCACCGCTCGGACGGGTCGGGCACTACATACAACTTCGCCTACTACCTCTCGGACGTGAGCCCGGCGTGGAAGTCGAAGGTCGGTTTCAGCACCTCCGTACAGTGGCCCGTCGGCATCGGTGCCAAGGGTAACGAAGGCGTCGCCAACAATGTCGGTCAGACCAAGGGCTCGATCGGCTATGTCGAGTATGCCTACGCCCTGCAGAACAAGCTGACCTACACCAAGATGGTGAACAAGGCCGGCAAGACCGTGTCGCCGACCTCGGAAGCCTTCCAGGCCGCGGCAGCCAACGCCGACTGGAAGTCGCAGCCGGGCTACGGCGTGATCCTAGCCAACCAGCCGGGCGAAAAGTCGTGGCCGATGACGGCGGCGACCTGGATCCTGGTCTACAAGAAGCCGGTCGATCAGGCCGCCACTGCCGAAGCGCTCAAGTTCTTCGCCTGGGCCTACAAGAACGGCGGCAAGATGGCCGAAAGCCTCGATTACGTCCCGATGCCCCAGAACGTCGTGGCGGACATCGAGAACTATTGGAAGAGCGAGATTAAGGGCGCCGACGGTAAGCCCGTGTTCAGCGCGATGTAGTTCCCGCGTCAAAATCGGAAAGGGCGCCGGCCGGCGCCCTTTCCTTATCCCCATCGGCCGAACGATGGCTTGTGCGAGGGCCGCAATCTCGCCTTTAGTGGCTCCCCTGAGCGCGGCAGGGCCGAAGGAGGGCCGGAATGTCATCCTCGCGGAGGCGAATCGTGGCTGATGTTGCGTTGCAAGGCGGGGCGGTTTCGGTCGCCGAAGAGGTCGACCGCGCCAAGGTCCTCGACCGCCTGCGGCTCGGGGACACCACGTTCCGCTGGCTCACGCGCCTCGCCGCCATCGCGGTGCTCATCATCCTCGGCGGCATCATCGTTTCACTGGTGCATGGTTCCTGGCCGGCCCTGCGCACATTCGGGTTCTCTTTCCTGGTCACCGAGACCTGGAATCCGGTGACCGAAAAGTTCGGGGCCGTCGCCCCGATCTACGGCACGCTCGTTACCTCCGCCATTGCCATGCTGATCGCCGTGCCGGTCGGCCTGTTCATCGCGATATTCCTCACCGAATTGTGCCCGATGTGGCTGCGGCGTCCGATCGGCATCGCCATCGAATTGCTCGCGGGAATCCCCAGCATCATCTACGGCATCTGGGGCCTGTTCGTTTTCGCGCCTTTCCTGCAGCAGTATGTGCAGCCTTTTCTGATCGACCTCTTCGGCCCGGTGCCGGTGCTCTCGCCCCTGTTCGAAGGCCCGCCCTACGGTATCGGCATCTTCACCGCCGGCCTCATCCTGGCGATCATGGTGCTGCCCTTCGTCACCTCGATTTCCCGCGACGTGTTCGACGCGGTGCCGCCGGTGCTCAAGGAGGCGGCCTATGGGCTCGGCTGCACCACCTGGGAAGTCGCGCGCTACGTCGTGCTGCCCTATACCCGCGTCGGCGTCATTGGCGGCGTGATGCTCGGCCTCGGCCGCGCGCTCGGCGAGACCATGGCGGTCACTTTCGTGATCGGCAATGCGCACCGCGTTTCCGCATCGCTGCTCGCGCCCGGCACCACGATTTCCGCAACGATCGCCAACGAGTTCACCGAGGCGGTCGGCGACCTCTACACGTCGTCGCTGATCGCCCTCGGCCTCATCCTGTTCGTCATTACGTTCATCGTTCTGGCGGCGGCGCGCCTGATGCTGATGCGGCTCAACGCGCGGATCGGAAGCTGATCATGGCGCTCTACGACACACGCCGCCGCCGTAATCGCATCGCCGTCGGGCTCGCCATCGGCGCGACCCTGTTCGGGCTCGCCTGGCTGGTGCTGATCCTGGCCGTGCTGCTGTGGAACGGGGTCAGCGGCCTGTCGCTGGCGGTCTTCACACAGATGACGCCGCCGCCTGGCTCGGCCGGCGGCCTGCTCAACCCGATTGCCGGCAGCCTTGCCATGACGGTGACCGCGGTTCTGATCGGCACTCCGCTCGGCATTCTCGCCGGTACCTACATGGCGGAATATGGCCGCTACGACAGGCTGAGCGCGGTCGTGCGTTTCATCAACGACATCCTGCTCAGCGCGCCGTCGATCGTGGTCGGCCTGTTCGTCTACGAGATCGTGGTCGCGCAAGTGGGGCATTTCTCCGGCTGGGCAGGCGCCGTCGCGCTGGCGGTGATCGTGGTGCCGGTGGTGGTGCGCACCACCGAGGACATGCTGATCCTGGTGCCAGATACGTTGCGCGAGGCGGCGGCCTCCATCGGCCTGCCGCGCTCGCTGATGATCCGCAAAGTGGCCTATCGCGCCGCGCGCGCCGGCATGATCACCGGCGTCCTGCTGGCGGTCGCGCGCATTTCGGGCGAGACGGCGCCGCTTTTGTTCACTGCGCTCAACAACCAGTTCTGGAGTCTCGACATGAATGCGCCGGTAGCGAGCCTGCCGGTCGTGATCTTCCAGTTTGCGCTAAGTCCTTATAAGGACTGGCAGGCTTTGGCCTGGACCGGCGCCCTGATCATCACCCTGGCGGTGCTTGCGCTGAGCATCAGCGCCCGAGCTCTCTCGGCACAGAGAAAAACGTCATGAGCGTAACCCCGATCGTCACCACCCCGACCGTTATTCACGCCGTCGTCGATACCGAGGGTCTGGCCGAGAAGATATCGATCCGCAACCTCGACTTTTTCTACGGCGACCATCGCGCCCTGAAGAACATCAACGTGCCGCTTTATCAGGGCAAGGTCACGGCCTTCATCGGCCCGTCCGGCTGCGGCAAGTCCACGCTGCTGCGCGTCCTCAACCGGATGTACGATCTCTATCCGAACCAGCGCGCCAGTGGGCATGTGACGCTCGACAATCAGGACATCCTGTCGCCGCGGCAGGATCTCAATTTGCTGCGCGCCAAGGTCGGCATGGTGTTCCAGAAGCCGACGCCGTTCCCGATGACCATCTACGAGAACATCGCGTTCGGCATAAGGCTCTATGAAAAGCTGGCGCAATCCGAACTGGACGACCGCGTCCGGCATGCGCTCGATCGCGCCGCGCTCTGGAACGAGGTCAAGGACAAGCTCGGCGCCAACGGGCTCTCGCTGTCCGGCGGCCAGCAGCAGCGCCTGTGCATCGCCCGTACGGTGGCGGTGCGGCCGGAGGTCATCCTGTTCGACGAGCCGTGCTCGGCGCTCGACCCGATCTCGACCGCCAAGATCGAGGAACTGATCGACGAACTGAAGGACGATTACACGATCGCCATCGTGACCCACAACATGCAGCAGGCGGCGCGCGTCTCCGACTTCACCGCCTTCATGTATCTCGGGGAAATGATCGAGTTCGGCGACACCACCCGCATCTTCACCAACCCTAACGATCGCCGCACGCAGGATTATATCACCGGGCGCTTCGGCTAGCCGCCGATCGCATGCCGGCCGCCGCTCCGGATCGGAGGACAAAAACGATGACCGACCACACGATGAAGGCGTTCGATACCGACTTGCAGGATCTCTCGCGCATGGTGGCCGAGATGGGCGGGCTGGCCGAAAAGCAGGTCGCCGATGCGGTCGACGCGCTCGCCAAACGCGACACCACGCTGGCGCAGAGGGTCACCGCCGCCGACGCCAATATCGACGCGTTGCAGCGGGAGATCGAGGAGAAATCCGTGCTCACCATCGCCCGCCGCCAGCCCATGGCGGTCGACCTGCGCGAGGTCGTCGGCGCTCTGCGGCTCGCCAACGACCTCGAACGCATCGGCGATCTCGCCAAGAACATCGCCAAACGCGTGATAGCGCTCAACGGCGAGTTCCCGCCGCCCAAGCTGATCCGCGGGGTCGATCATATGTCCGATCTGCTGCTCGGCCAGCTCAAGACCGTGCTCGATGCCTATGCCCGCCGCGACATCACAAAGGCGATGGCGGTGTGGCGGGGCGACGAGGAGATCGATGCCGTTTGTACTTCGGTGTTCCGCGAGCTCCTGACTTATATGATGGAGGATCCCCGCAATATCACTTTCTGCATCCACCTCCTGTTCTGCGCCAAGAACATCGAGCGCATGGGCGACCACGCCACCAACATCGCCGAGACCGTGCATTACATCATCGAAGGACGCCCGATCGCCGATCAGCGGCCGAAGGGCGACACCACGTCGTTCTCTGCGCTGCGCGCGGCCGGCGACAAGTGACGGGTCGGCGCTATGGGTGCACGCATCCTGATCGTGGAGGACGAGGAGCCGCTGACCATGCTGCTCCGCTACAATCTCGAAGCCGAGGGCTACGAGGTGGATACCGCGGCGCGCGGCGACGACGCCGATACGCGGCTCAAGGAGCAGACGCCCGACCTCGTGGTGCTCGACTGGATGCTGCCGGGCCTTTCGGGAATCGAGCTCTGCCGCCGCCTGCGCGCGCGGCCGGAAACGCGCCAGCTTCCGATCATCATGCTCACCGCGCGCGGCGAGGAAAGCGAGAAGGTGCGCGGTCTCGCGACCGGCGCCGATGACTACATCGTCAAGCCGTTTTCGGTGCCGGAACTGCTGGCGCGCGTGCGCGCGCTGCTGCGCCGCGCCAATCCGGAGCGGGTCGCCAGCGTGCTCACCATCGGCGACATCGAGCTGGACCGCGAGAAGAAGCGCGTGATGCGCAGCGGACGGCCGATCGATCTCGGCCCCACGGAATACCGTCTGCTCGAATTCCTCATGGAGCGTCCGGGCCGGGTGTTTTCTCGCGAGCAATTGCTCGACGGCGTCTGGGGCTCCGACATCTATATCGATGAGCGCACCGTCGATGTGCATGTCGGCCGCCTGCGCAAGGCGATCAACCGCGGCAATGTCGCCGATCCGATCCGCACCGTGCGCGGCGCTGGCTACGCGCTCGACGACCGCTTCGGAAGGGCGAATTGATCTTCGTTTTTCGCGGCGCGCACCACTCTCTTTATCCCTCCCCTGAAAGGGGAGGGTGGCTCCTCCGCGCGTAGCGCGGAGCCGGGTGGGGTTGTTTACGTTTGTCCCTGAGCGCCCCCACCCGGCTCGCTTACGCTCGCCACCCTCCCCCGCAAGCGGGGGAGCGATAAGAAAGCGCACATACTCGCTCCCCAAAACAAAATGGCCGGGACGGGCCCGGCCATGACAAAGGACAGGGCTCTCGGAAGAGCCATCAGCCCCGGAACGCCCGCTTGTCACGGCGGCGATCGACCGCCGGCTGATAGGCGACGCGGCTGTGATAGGAGCAATACGGCAGTTCGCTTGCGGTCTCGCCACCACAAAAGTAAAAATCACCGCTGCCCGGATCGCCGACCGGCCAGCGGCAGGTCTTGTCGCTGAGCTGTAGCAGGGTCTTGCGCTGCTCGATCGGGATCTCGACCAGTTCCGGCTCCGGTTCCGGCTCGTATTCAAAGGCGAGGGCGGTATTGCCGCGCATGGTGGGCCGTGACACCCGCAGCATGTGGCCCGAGGAGCGTGCCTTGCGCGGGCGCGGCGCCGCCGAGGATGGGCTTTTGGCGCGGCCGGATAGGCCGAGCCGGTGCACCTTGCCGATGACCGCGTTGCGGGTGATGCCGCCCAGTTCGGCCGCGATCTGGCTGGCCGAAAGGCCGTCCGCCCACAGCTTCTTCAAGAGTTCGACCCGTTCGTCGGTCCAGCCCATGGCCCCTCTCCTCGACACCGCATCCCGGTTAGAATCCACCCCCGGCCGCCGGGCGTCATTTTGCGACGCCTGAACGTGTTGCACGCCAGGGATGCACCAGAATTCGCGCAGTAGTACGAGATGTCGTACTAGCTGATTAAAAAGCTACACTAGCGGTTGACTCGCGCGCAAGCATTTGCAAGCGGCCACGTGCGCCCGATCAACAGGTTTTCCTTTAGAATCGCGGGTTGTGGCGGAAGTGAGTCGCGAATCGCTCGCGCCGTTGACCGCGCCGCCCGGTTTCCCATAGAATGTTGCGAGTGCCGCCCGGCGAGGCGGCACATTTCATTTTCGGCGCGCGCACGATCCCGAAAAGCAGGTCCCGCACTCGCTCGGGGCTGGGAACCGGTTTTCCGATCCGATCGTGTGCCGCTCTAACGTCGCTACGAAAGAGACCGGCTGTGAGCTCGCACCTGTTGCCGACCTATGCCCGCGTCGACCTCGCTTTCGAGCGGGGCGAGGGCGCTTGGCTATATACGGCGTCGGGTGAGCGCTATCTCGACTTCACCTCCGGCGTCGCCGTCAATGCGCTCGGTCACGCGCATCCCAAGCTCGTTGCCGCGCTGACCGAACAGGCGCGCAAGGTCTGGCACGTCTCGAACCTCTATCGCGTGCCCGGCGCCGAGCGGCTGGCGGAGCGACTGTGCGCGGCGTCCTTCGCGGACTTCGTGTTCTTCTGCAATTCGGGCACCGAGGCCATCGAGGGCGCCATCAAGATGGCGCGCAAATATCACGCCGTTTCCGGGCGGCCCGAGCGTTTCCACATCATTACGTTCGAAGGTGCCTTCCACGGCCGAACGCTGGCGGCGCTGTCCGCCACCGGCAACAAGAAATATCTCGATGGCTTCGGCCCGCCGGTCGAAGGCTTCGACCAGGTGCCTTATAATAATCTCGACGCCGTGAAGAACGCGATCGGCCCGGCGACCGCCGCGATCATGATCGAGCCGGTGATGGGCGAGGGCGGCGTGCGCGTCGTGCCGCATGGCTTCCTCAAGGCGCTTCGCGAGCTGTGCGACAAGCATGGTTTGTTGCTGATCTTCGACGAGATCCAGACCGGCATCGGCCGCACCGGCGAAGTGTTCGCCTATCAGATCTCGGGCGTCGAACCCGACATCATGACGCTGGCGAAAGCGCTCGGCGGCGGCTTTCCGATCGGCGCGTTTCTCGCGACGGCCGAAGCGGCCAAGGGCATGACCGCCGGCACGCATGGCTCGACCTTCGGCGGCAATCCGCTCGCGGTCGCGGTCGCCAATGCGGTGCTCGACGAGGTGACTGCCGACGGCTTCCTCGACAAGATCAGGAAGAATGCCCTGCTGCTCAAGCAACGGCTGGCGGAGTTGAAAGACCGGCATTCCTCGGTGATCGCCGAAGTGCGCAGCGAGGGCCTGCTCATGGGGCTGCGCATGGTGCCTCCGGTCGGCGAAATGGTGGACGAGCTGCGCGCCGAAAAGCTGATCGCGCCGGCGGCCGGCGACAATGTGGTGCGGCTGCTGCCGCCGCTCATCATCGGCGAGGAAGAAATCGCCTATGCGGTCAACGCCATCGACCGCGCCTGCACGCGGCTGGCGCAGCTTCATGCGCGCCCGGCGAAGCAGGAGGCCGCGTCATGAGCGCCAACGGTCTGCGGCATTTTCTCGACCTGATCGACATTCCGAAGCCGGTACTGGCGGGGCTGATCGAGAACAGCCGCGCCATGAAGGCAGCGCGCGCGCGCGGCGATGTGGGCGCGCCGCTCGCCGGCAAGACGCTGGCGATGATCTTCGACAAGCCGTCGACCCGCACGCGCGTATCGTTCGACGTCGCCATGCGCCAGCTCGGCGGCGAAGCCATCATGCTCACCGCGCAGGAAATGCAGCTCGGCCGCGGCGAGACGCTGGCCGACACGGCGCGCGTGCTGTCGCGCTTCGTCGACGCCATCATGATCCGCACGCTCGACCACGAATCGGTGGCCGAGATCGCGCGCTACGCCACCGTGCCGGTGATCAACGGGTTGACCCGCCGTTCGCATCCCTGCCAGGTGCTGGCCGATGTGATGACCTTCGAGGAGCATCGCGGACCGATCCGCGGCCGCACCGTTGCCTGGTCGGGCGACGCCAACAACGTGCTGGCCTCCTGGATGCATGCGGCCGAGCGCTTCGAGTTCCGGTTGCGGGTGGCGGCGCCGAACGAGCTCAAGCCCAAGAAATGGATGATGGATTGGGTGAAATCGTCGGGCGCCCAGATCGAAATCGGCGAGGATCCGGAGAAGGCGGTCAAGGACGCCGATTGCGTGGTCACCGATACCTGGGTGTCGATGGGCGACCGCGACGGCAAGCTGCGCCACAATGTGCTCAAGCGCTACCAGGTCAATGCTGCGCTGATGGCCAAGGCCAAGCCGGACGCGATCTTCATGCACTGCCTGCCGGCGCACCGCGGCGAAGAGGTCATCGACGAGGTGATCGACGGCCCGCAGTCGGTGGTCTTCGACGAGGCGGAAAACCGCCTGCACGCCCAGAAGGGCGTGCTCGCCTGGTGCCTGCACGCGGACGCGTGATTGCGGCTAACGCGTTAGCGGCCTGCGAAATAGAAGACGCCCTCCCCAACCCTCCCCCTTTCAGGGGGAGGGAAAACCGTGTCGCAATGTCATCCTCCCCCTGAAAAAGGGAGGAATGTGGAGGGGGTCATCGATGCGGATTGTGGCCCTCGAATTTCGATCTTTGCAGACTAAATAGCCCTTATGACCGACATCCCCCACACCGCCATTCCCTCGCGCGCGCCATCGGCGGCCGCCGTCGACGACATCGTGCTGCCGTTCGAAGTGGCCACCCTCGATCTGCGCGGACGCGTGGTGCGGCTCGGTCCGGTGGTCGACGAAATCCTGGAAAAGCACGCCTATCCGCCGCCGGTCGCCAAGCTTCTGGGCGAGGCGGTGGTGCTCACGGTGATGCTCGGTTCCGCGCTCAAGATCGAGGGCCGGTTCATCCTGCAGACGCAGAGCGACGGCCCCGTGCGCATGCTGGTGGTCGATTTCATGGCGCCGGACCGCGTGCGCGCCTGCGCGCGCTTCGATAAGAGCCGCGTCGCCGAGGCGATCGCCGGGGGCAAGAGCGATTCCGGATCGCTGTTGGGCAAGGGCCACCTGGCGATGACCATCGACCAAGGTCCGGACATGAACCGTTACCAGGGTCTTGTGGCGCTCGATGGCGGCACGCTGGAAGACGCCGCGCACGAGTATTTCCTGCGCTCGGAACAGATTCCGACGCGCGTGCGGCTGGCGGTCGCCGAGGAATTGCGGGCGGGGCAGGGCGGCGCCAGCCATCGCTGGCGCGCCGGCGGGATCATGCTGCAGTTCCTGCCCAAGTCGCCGGAGCGCGCACGCGTGTCGGATCTGCATCCCGGCGACGCGCCGGAAGGCGTCACACCGCACGCGCTGCCGGAGGACGAGGCCTGGGTAGAAGGCCGCGCGCTGGTTTCCACCGTCGAGGACCTGGAGTTGATCGATCCGTCGCTATCGAGCGAGCGCCTGGTCTATCGCCTCTTCCATGAACCCGGCGTGCGCGTGTTCCAGCCGGGCCCGGTGCGGGCGCATTGCTCGTGCTCGCGCGAGAATGTCGAAGGCATGCTCAAAAGCTTTTCGCAGGATGATCGCGACCATATGGTCGAGGACGGGCGGATTTCGGTAACCTGCGAATTCTGCAGCGCCAATTACGAATTTACGCCGGGCGAGATCGAGGCGAAGGACAGTTGAGCGTGCTATGAAGAGCGCATGAGGCTGCTCGCTATCATTGCTCTTCTGGTCGTCGCGCCGGTATCCGCGCACGCGCAAAGCTGTCCGCAACCGTTGCGCGACGCGCAACGGTTGGTCCTCGTCGTTTCCGCGACGATGAACGGCAGCACCGCCAGTCTGCGGCGCTTCGCGCGCGCCTCGCCCGCCGCGCCGTGGCAGGCCGACGGCGGTCCGGTCAGCGCGCTGATCGGCCGCAAGGGTGTGGCGTGGGCGCATGCCTTCCGCTCATTCGCGCGCAAAGGCGAGCCGGTGAAGGTCGACGGCGACAAGCGCGCGCCTGCGGGCTTCTTTCGCATCGGGCGGCCGTTCGGCTTTGGAGCCTCGCAACAGCCGCACTATCTGCAAATCGCGCAAGGCACGGTCTGTGTCGACGATCCCGCGTCACCCGCCTACAATTCGATCACCTCGCGCGCCGCGGTCGGCTGGAAAGTGCACGGCGAGAACATGTGGCGCGTGCGCGAATATCGGCGCGGCCTTCTGGTCGACTATCCGACCGCGCGCAGCGTCCGCGCCGGCTCGTGCATTTTCATTCACGTGCGGCGGCCGGGCGCGCCCGGCACCGCGGGCTGCGTTGCTCTGCCCGAGCCGGAGGTCGCCGCCTTGCAGGATTTCGCACAACCGGGCGCCGTGCTCGCCATCCTGCCGCGTCAGGCTCTGGCGAGGTTCAAAGGGTGCTTGCCGGAATTCTGAGTCGTGCCTCGGATGCGGCGCAGCATGGAGCGCAGCGGAATGGTGCGCCGCGACCGGGACATGCCCGGCAATGACAAATAAACGGCCTCAATTGATCGTCCGTTCGGCGTAACTCGAATCGAGCGAAAAGGCCGGGATCTCGATATCGAAATGCTCGCCGGCGTTTGTGATCATGCCGTAGCTGCCGGCCATGAAGCCGGACGGCGTCGGTAACGGAACACCGCTTGTGTAGTTGAAGGTCTCTCCCGGCTTGAGCACGGGTTCCTCGCCGACCACACCAGGGCCCTTGACCTCCTGTAGCCGGCCAAGCGCGTCGGTGATACGCCAGTGCCGCGTCTTGAGCTGTACGGTTTCGCCGCCGAGATTGGTGATGTCGATGGTATAGGCCCAGAAGTAATAGCCGTTCGCCGGGGACGAGCGTTCCGAAACGAAACGCGGCGTGACCGTGACCTCGATCTTGTGGGTGACGGTGCGGTACATCTATATGGCCTGTCGTGCACGCGGTGGGGCGGATCCCGCGGATTATGGCCGAAACTCCGCATGAAAGAAAAGCCGTTCATGGCCGCCGTTTCCACCCAGCGCGATCTGCGGCTCGATCTGTTCCGCGGCTTGGCCCTCTGGCTCATCTTCCTCGACCATATCCCGTCGAACGCGGTGAGCTGGATCACCATCCGCAATTACGGCTTTTCCGACGCCACCGAAATCTTCGTTTTCATCTCCGGCTATACCGCGGCCTTCGTCTACGGCCGCGCCATGGAGGAGCACGGGTTCATCGTCGCTTCCGCCCGCGTGCTCAAGCGCGCCTGGCAGATCTACGTCGCGCACGTGTTCTTGTTCGCGATCTATCTCGCCGAGATCGCCTATGTCGCGCACTCCTTCGACAATCCGCTCTACACCGAGGAAATGGGCGTGCGCGATTTCCTTGCCAGTCCGGACGTCACGATCATCCAGGCGCTGCTGCTGAAGTTCAAGCCGGTGAACATGGACGTGCTGCCGCTCTACATCGCGCTGCTGGTCGGATTCGCACCGGTGCTGTGGCTGCTCTTGCGCGCGCCCTCGCTCGCGCTCATCGCCTCGGCCGTGCTCTATGCGCTGATGTGGACGTTCGACTGGAACATCCCGGCCTATCCGAGCGGCAACTGGGTGTTCAATCCGCTGGCGTGGCAATTGCTGTTCGTATTCGGCGCCTGGTGCGCGCTCGGCGGCGCGCAGAATTTGTCGCGATTTCTGAATTCGCGCGTGCTGGTGGCGGCGGCGGCGGTTTATCTCGCCTTCGCTTTCGGCATCGCCATGACCTGGTACTTCCCGCGTTTCGGCGCGCTAGTGCCGAAATTCGTCGGCGAACTGATCTATCCGATCGACAAGACCAATCTCGACGTGCTGCGCATCCTGCACTTCCTGTCGCTCGCCGTGATCACGATCTATTTCGTGCCGGTGGACTGGCGTTACCTGCGCTCGCGCGTGTTCAAGCCGGCAATCGTCTGCGGTCAGCATTCGCTGGAAGTCTTCTGCCTCGGGGTGTTCCTGTCCTTTGCCGGGCACTTCGTGTTCATGGAGGTGTCGAACCGGCTGCCGATGCACGTCCTAGTGAGCGTCGCCGGCATTGCCATCATGGTTGGCACCGCGAAGCTTTTGTCGTGGTATAAGAACGTGGAGCGAAAAGGCCCGCGGCCGCCAGCGGCAAAGCCGGGCTACGCGGGGAGCGACGTGCGATGAGGCGCTTACCACTCCTGCTGGCGCTGATGGTGCTGGCCGGGCCGGCCGTGGCCGAGCAGCGGCCGGAGCATCCCGCCGAGTGCCGCGTGGCCGCGCATCTGGCGGAAAGCAGCTTCCCGCTGCCACAGGTCGCCCGCGCCATTGCCGCCAAGAAGCTCGCCGTCCTGGTGATCGGCGCCGGCTCCTCGCGGCTGCCGGGGCCGGGCGGGGCCAAGAATGCCTATCCCGCCCGGCTGCAGACGGCGCTCGCCGAGAAGCTGCCCGGCGTCGCCGTCACGGTCGCCACCGATGTGAAAATGCGCCGCACCGCCGCCCAGATGGTCGAGGCCATGCCGGTGGACCTTGCCGCGACCAAGCCCGCATTGCTGGTCTGGCAGACCGGTACGGTGGACGCCATGCAGGGCGTCGACCAGGACCAGTTCGCCCAGGCGCTCGACAAGGGCATCAACATCGCCCGCTCGGCAGGCGCCGATGTCGTCCTCATCAATGCGCAATACAGTCCGCGCACCGAATCCATGATCGCACTCGGAAACTACGCCGAAAACTTGCGTTGGATTGCAGTGCAGCAAGAAGTGCCTCTGTACGACCGCTTCGGCATCATGAAACTGTGGGCCGATCTCGGTACGTTCGATTTCTACTCGGCCACCAAAAAACTTGACATGGCCGAGCGCGTTCATGATTGCATCGGGCGGCTGCTTTCGGACCTGGTGGTCCAGGCGGCCAAACCGGAGAATCCGTCGCCGGCGGGACTGCGGTAGCGGTGGCCAGGAGGATCGTCTTTGCAGACGGATTTTCTCGAAGGGAGCGCGGCGCGGCGGCTGGCGGTTGCTGCGCTCGCCGCCAGTCTCATGCCGCCGCTCGCCGCGCGCGCCGAAACCGCCGTGCCGCGTTGCGAGCCGCCGATCGACCTCGTGCGCCTCGCCCATCCGCTGCCGCGGCTGGCTGCGAAGGTCGCGACCGGTGACCCGGTCACGATCGTCGCCATCGGCTCGTCCTCGACCGCAGGCGCGGGCGCGACTTCGCCCGCCGCGACCTATCCGAGCCGGCTTGCGGTCGAGCTCAAGCGGCATTTTCCGGGTCGACGTTTCACGGTGATCAACCGCGGCGTTAACGGCGAGGAAATCGCCGACATGCTCCGCCGTTTCGATCAGGCCGTCGTCGCCGCCAAGCCCGATCTCGTGTTGTGGCAGCTTGGGACCAATTCGGTCCTGCGCGATCACGCCATCGGCGATCACGGCGCCCTGATTCGCGCGGGCTTGAAGAAGATCCGCGCGACCGGCGCCGATATGGTCCTTATCGACCCGCAGTTCGCGCCTAAGGTGATCATGAAGCCGGACGCCGAGCGCATGGTCGAATTGATCTCGGCGACCGCCAAGCAGGAAGACGTCGACCTGTTCCGCCGCTACGAGGTGATGAAGCGCTGGCACAAGGTCGACCGCCTCGGTTTCGATAAGATCGTGGCGCCCGACGGGCTGCACCTCAACGACTGGAGCTATGCCTGCATGGCCAAGGGCCTGGGGCTTGCCATCGCCGAGGCCGCGCGCCGGCCGGTGCTGTCGGCCACGGCGGTGCATTACGCGGTGCCGTAGGGGCGCTTGTCCCGGGCGCAACGCGGCATGAAATGACGCGTTGCAGACCCGGGACCTTTACAGGCTCCGAATTTCGTACGGTCCCGGTTCTGCAGCGCACCTTTCGCTCACGCTGCGCCGCGCCCGGGACACGTTGCCTCACACCTTTTCCAGCGCGGCGAGCAGGTCCGCGATGATGTCGTCGTGATGCTCCAGCCCGACCGACAGCCGCACCAGCCCGTCGCCAATCCCGAGCTCGGCGCGCTGCTCCGGTGTCAGGCGTTGATGCGTGGTCGTGGTCGGGTGCGTGATCAGGCTTTTGGCGTCGCCGAGATTGTTGGTGATGCCGATCAGCTTCAGCCCGTTGAGGAAGCGGAAGGCGCCTTCCTTGCCGCCCTTGATCTCGAACGACACCAGGTTGGAGCCGGAGCGCATCTGCCTGGCGATGATGTCCGCCTGCGGATGATCCTTGCGGCCGGGATAGATCAGCCGGACGAGCTTGCCGTGGCCGGCGAGCCGGTCCGCCACGGTACCGGCGCTCGCGGTCTGCCGCTCGACCCGCACCGAAAGCGTTTCCAGTCCCTTCAGCAGCACCCAGGCGTTGAACGGCGACAGCGATGGCCCGGTCTGGCGGATGACATTGTGCACATGGTCCATGATGAATTTTTCGGAGGCGAGAATGCAGCCGCCGAGCACGCGGCCCTGGCCGTCGATGTGCTTGGTGGCCGAATAAACCACGCAGTCGGCGCCGAGTGTGAGCGGGCTCTGGTAGAGCGGCGTGGCGAACACATTGTCGACCACGAGCTTGGCACCGGCCTCGTGCGCAATTTCGGCGACCGCGGCGATGTCGTAAACTTCGAGCGTCGGGTTGGTCGGCGTCTCCATGAAGAAGGCCTTGGTGTTCGGCCGCACCGCCTTTTTCCAGGCGTCGATGTCCTTGCCGTCGACCAGCGTGGAGGCGACGCCGAAGCGGCCGAGCCAGTCCTCGATCACCCAGCGGCAGGAGCCGAACAGCGCCTTGGCGGCGACGATGTGGTCGCCCGCTTTCACCAGCCCCATCAGCGCGACGGTGACGGCCGCCATACCGGTCGCGGTCGAGCGCGCGGCCTCCGCGCCTTCGAGCGAGGCCATGCGCTCTTCGAACATGTTCATGGTCGGGTTGGAATAGCGCGAATAGACGTAGCCCGGGATCTTGCCGGCGAAACGCGCCTCGCAGGCCTCCGCGGTCTCGTAGATGTAGCCCTGCGTGAGGAACAGCGCCTCCGACATCTCGTTGAATTGCGAGCGCAGCGTCCCGGCATGGACCAGGAGCGTTTCGGGGCGGTAGTTCTTCCGATCGGATGCGGACATCGCGAGCCTCCCTTGCGGGCCTGGCACGCGACAGTCGTCGGGACGCGCGCCGGGCAATAAAAAGCCGGCCGGAGAACGAGTCTCGGCCGGGCTCACGCGTCCCCGGCCTTTTAGCAAGTTGTTTTACGTGGCTGCAAGCCGGCCGGCTCAAATGACCACGGGATAAGCTGTTTGTAGCGGGGCGGGCGGCTTTTCGTCAAGGCGGGGGTCGGGTTAGATCGGCCCCGATCACCTCACCCTGAGGAGCCCGCGCAGCGGGCGTCTCGAAGGGTGAGGTGGCCTCATCCTTCGAAGCGGTCGCGTTCCGCGACCTCATCAGGATGAGGGGAGAGGCTGAGGTTGCCGCGTGTCGCTTTCATTCGCCGTCGAGGACAGGGGCATTCTGCCGGACCGCCTGATCGAGCGGCTCGCGGCCGAGGGTGGGATTTTACCCGCCTACGACTTCGCGCCCGACCAGATCCAGCCGGCGAGCCTCGACCTGCGGCTCGGCGACGTGGCCTATCGCGTGCGCGCGAGCTTCCTGCCGGGCTCGACCACGGTGGCGCGGCGCATCGACGAATTGAAGCTGCACGAATTCTCGCTCACCGACGGCGCTGTGCTGGAGACCGGCTGCGTTTATATCGTGCCGCTGTTGGAAAGTCTGGCGCTGCCCGACGAGATCGCGGCGGCCGCCAACCCGAAAAGCTCCACCGGGCGGCTTGACGTGTTCACCCGCGTGATCGCCGACGAGACGCGCGGCTTCGACCGCATCTCGCCCGGCTATCACGGGCCGCTCTATGCCGAGATTTCCCCGCGCACCTTCCCGGTGCTGGTGCGCGAAGGCTCGCGCCTGTCGCAGATCCGCTTCCGGCATGGCCACGCGCTGCTTTCCGCCGACGCCTTGCGCGACCTGCACGCGCGCGAGCGGCTGGTCGATGCCGAGGAAGCCGACGTCAGCGAAGGCGTCGCCGTGAGCGTCGACCTGTCCGGCACCCTTGTTTCCCCGCCCCCGCTTGCGGGGGAGGGTAAGGGAGGGGGCGGCATCGTCGGCTATCGCGCCAAGCGCCACACCGGGCTGATCGATGTGGAGCGGCGCGGCGGCTATTCCGTGCTCGATTTCTGGGAGCCGATCACCGCGCGCCCGGACAAGAGCCTGATCCTCGACCCCAACGAGTTCTATATCCTCGCCTCCAAGGAGGCGGTGCAGGTGCCGCCCGACTACGCCGCCGAGATGGTGCCGTTCGATCCGCTGGTGGGCGAGTTCCGCGTGCACTATGCCGGCTTCTTCGATCCCGGCTTCGGCTATGCCGGCGCCGGCGGCGGGGGCTCGCGCGCGGTGCTCGAAGTGCGCTCGCGCGAAGTGCCCTTCATCCTGGAGCACGGGCAGATCGTCGGCCGCCTCGTCTACGAGAAGATGCTGGCGCGGCCGGACAAGCTCTATGGGCAGGGCATCGGATCGAATTACCAGGCGCAGAGTTTGAAGCTCTCCAAGCATTTCAAGGCTGCCTCGTCCTGAGGAGCGCCCGCCGTCGGCGGTCGCGTCTCGAAGGACGAGGGCCGCGTGTTCCAGTCCTCATCCTTCGAGACGGGCGCGTTCCGCGCCCTCCACAGGATGAGGACGCCCCGCTTGCCGCGCGTGCCCTGCTTTCGCTATGGTCGCCTCACGCGGGCGTAGTTCAATGGTAGAATGGCAGCTTACCGCGCCGCTCAAGACTGTGACTCAGACTGACGAAGTAGGCGCAGATGCTACTTTGCAGCCCTTGACCTCGTAGCCGGTTCGAGGACGAGCTCCTTCTCGGCGTCGAGCTTCTTTTCGAGCGCGGCATTAAGCACGTCGAAGATTCGCCGTGCGTTTGCGATACGCACCGGTCGCCCCTGCTCGATCCGGTAGATCGACGCCACGCTCGGCCGATTACCGGGCAAGCGCGCAACCAAGTCTATGACTTCCCAACCAAGCTGGCGCTCCCGGATCTCCTTGAGACGGGGAAATCGGGCCATATAGGCCTCTTGGCTCAGGCGCTTTGGCATCAGGTAGGGTTCCAAATCGACGCAATCGCCGTCGTTGGCGTCCCTTAATTCACAAAGAAACGAATCGCAACGCTTTGATTTTCAATAACAAAATTGAATTGCGGTTATGATAATTGACGATCAATGATTATCATATTACTTTCGGCTCCAGTTGGAGCGCGTCGCCATGCGAGGCATTGGTTTGCTCAGGCTCGAATCCGTCGGTCCCGTCGCTGTGCCGGGGACATACAGGCGGTTGCGGCCAGCGGCCTCCGCATGCGGCCGTGCAACCAGCCCGCGCAGAAAAGAGAAGCCGCGCTTCAACCCGATGGACGGGTGAGGCCACCGATGGCGCGGGACCCAAGAGCATGGGCCACGTACAAGCTCAAGCCGGGGGATTTGACCGCCTTGGTCTCTATCGCCTCGCGGCGCGCCTGGGCCGACGAAACGCGTCTTGCCCGCCTTCGCCGGCGGGGTTTCGTCACGGAGCGGAATGATGGGGCGGTCGCGGTAACCATTCGCGGGCGTCTGGCGATCGCCATCAAACGATCGATGTTGTGGTAGGAACTGGGGCGAGGTTGAAGAGGTGCTCGCCGGTGCGTCCACTCGCCAGCGCCCGGCCGGCACTGCCTCCCGGGCAGGATTTGCATTTCGCGGAGACCCGGCTAATTATCGCGGAGTCAAAACGGAAAAAATCTGCGATTGCGGGCGTAGTTCAATGGTAGAACGGCAGCTTCCCAAGCTGCATACGAGGGTTCGATTCCCTTCGCCCGCTCCAAACATTGCTGCACCTCGTCCGGTTTCGTTGAGACATAGCGACAGGTTTTAGGATGCAGGCCGGCGAGCCCACAGGCTCGCCGCTGTAATAGCTTTTCTCCCCGACCGTCCGGGTCGCGGCACGCTTCCGCAAGCTGGGAGTCAGAAGCTTTTTCCGAGCATCTCCTTCAGCGTTGCAGGATCCAGCATCGACTCCGCCAGAAGCTTCTTCAGCCGGCGGTTCTCATCCTCGAGAGCCTTCAGCTTGCCGGCGTTAGAGACCTCCAACCCGCCATAGCGCGATCGCCACTGTAGAAGGTTGCATCGCTGATGCCGTACTTCCGGCGAAGCTCGCCGACGACAATCCTGCCGCGTGCTCCTTCAGAAGGTTGATAAGTGCGCTTCGGCAAATCTGCTCTTATGTCCGTGTCCTGAAGGAACGGACTCTACCTAAAATCGGCTGCGTTTAAGGGGGCAAGTCAAGCCCACTGTTATTACGCTGCTCGCACCTTATTCACAAACTCATCCAGGGAGCTAATGAGCCGATGTGCTTGCGAGCGCAGCGAGTTTGCGGCTTTCAGCGAAGCTTCCGCCGCCGTTGAAGTTCCCTTCGCCGTATCCGCAAGAGTCTCCATTCCCTTAGAGATTTCTTCTGTTCCCGTCGCCGCTTGATGAGCGCTAGCGGCAATGTCAGTAGTTGCCATCTGTTGCTCGCGGACAACCTCGACTACCCCGCCCGAAACGTTATCAATCTCAACGATTATTTCCACGATTTCGCGAATTGCAGCGACCGCTTCCGCCGTAGTGGCCTGAATGGCAGCAATCTGCAGCGCGCTTGTTTCAGTTGCGGCGCTCGTCTTGTGCGCCAACGCTTTGACTTCATGCGCTACCACCGCGAAACCTCTCCCGGCCTCGCCCGCGCGGGCTGCTTCTATCGTCGCATTCAATGCGAGAAGATTTGTCTGGGAGGCGACCGCGCCAATCACTTTAATAATCTCATCTACTTTAAGAGCAGATGCTGACAACTTTGCGACCATTTCGTTGGCGTGCTCCGCCGCCGCCGTCGCTTTCTTACCAACGTCGGAGGCCGTCATAATTTTATCCATAATTCGTTGGAATGAAGTCGTCAGCGATTCAGTGGCAACCGAGGCAGCTTTCACCCCTGAGAAAGTGGCATCAGCCGTCCTAGCTAATTCGCGCGTATGATCATTGGTTATTTTGCTCGACAATGCGACCGTTTCCGACGCCGTTTCGGTCTCGGCCGCCGCGACTGACACCGCCTGCGCGACTTCGCGAACGTTCTGTTCTAAATGGTCGGCAATAGTCAGGATGTCTTTGCGGCGCGCAGCTGCAGCGTGCAAATGGTCGCTCTCCTGCCGGCTTCGCAACTGCTCAATTTCTGTGATTTTGGTGTGAAGTTCAGCGAGGGTCTGGTCGAGGATACGGAGGGGAAAAATCCGTATGGAAAAATACGCTATCAGGCCGAGAATAAAGCTAACCCCGGCGATGATAATCGCGTTGTGAAGCAATCTGCGTGCGCTCGCCTCTACTTCAATCCGGCCCACGACCGAGTCACCGAGCCTTACCGGCGCTGATCTTACTAGCGTCGGGGCAGCCAGCGCAGCACCCTCGTCTACCACCAGCTTGCCATCCGCGGTGATGATCCGCTGCTTTACCTGAGAGGATGTGATCTCCGATAATTCGATTAGTTCAGCAAGACGGACTCGCTGGAACTGCCACATCGTTTCGTGTTCGTAAATATAGCGGGCAACTCTTGAGGCGTTGAGGCCGGCTATAAAGGACAGCCGTTCGCCTTCATCGGAATGTTTAATTGCAACGTAGCCGAGTGGAATGCCGATCGCGACCGCAATGGCTACGGAGGCGCCAATCGCCGTGATTGCATCGCGTACGGAACGGAATTGCATATTTTGCGACGCTATCACTTCGCCATTCGTTAAAACTAATACCAGCCAGTTAACGGGGCATTAAGAACCGCCGAAGCCGACGCTACGCCTGGAGCCTTTTAGAAAAAGTTCCATCCTTGTTAAGGAATTTCTTCAGGACTCTTGGATAGGACATTCATAAATAAATTCGGAGTTCTCCCTAGGGCCTGTCTTCAGTTAGGCAGCGGCGGC